>NZ_CAJHBJ010000006.1:0-117773 GCF_904846595.1 Psychrobacter sp. HII-4
GCGGCTGTTCTAGCCGTCACTTCAGCTGTGAAAAACTCTAACAGCCTTCGCTGTACTTTTTTACTTAGTTTACAACGGGTTATCTTCATAAAAGTAGTCTAGCATAGTGCTTATCTACTACAGCCCCTTTTAATTTGATACTGAGCCTGTGCTTTTATATTGACTATCCTTTTGCCGCCCCATTGATTAACGATAGAGAGTGTTATGCCGCCAAACTTTCATGCCGATACCCCGCTTGCCCAGCGCATGCGCCCAGCGACGCTCGATGCTATCATCGGTCAAGAGCATCTGCTGGCAGCTGGGGCACCGCTACGACGCTTGGTCGAGCAAGGCCATCTGCCCTCCATTATCTTGCACGGTGAGGCAGGCATCGGCAAAACCACCATTGCTATGCTATTGGCTGATGCCGTGGGTCGGCCGTTTCATGCGTTGTCGGCACTCAATACGGGGGTCAAGCAGTTACGCGAAGTGCTGGAGGTTAAGGACTCGTTGAGCTTTGAGTCGCCGGTGGTGTTTATCGATGAGATACACCGCTTTAACAAAGCGCAGCAAGATGCCTTACTTGGCGCCGTCGAGTCTGGGGATATTACCTTGATTGGGGCAACCACCGAAAACCCCTCATTTAGCGTCAACAATGCTTTGCTATCGCGTTGTCAGGTTTATCGCTTGGAGCCACTGACACCCGAGCAAATCGCCGCCGTGTTGCAGCGTGCTATCTCAGAAGATAGCATTTTCAAAGACTTGGTCGTGGATTTGCAGGCACAAGACACTATTAGCCAACTGGCACACGGCGATGCCAGAAAGGCGCTTAATCTACTAGAGCTGGCCATACAAACGGCGGATACCAGACAATCGCCGCTGATCATCGATGATGCGCTGGTCGCTCGCGTTGCACAAACGGCGCTGGTACGCTATGACAAAGACGGCGAGCAGCATTACGATATTGTCTCTGCCATGATAAAGTCCGTGCGCGGCTCCGACCCTGATGCGGCGCTCTACTGGATGGCGCGGATGCTGGTGGGCGGAGAGCCAGCTGATTTTATCGCGCGGCGTTTGGTCATCTTGGCGAGCGAAGATATCGGCAATGCCAACCCCAATGCCCTACTCCTCGCTGATGCCGCCCTACGTAGCGTGCAGTCCATCGGTATGCCAGAGGCGCGCATTATATTAGGGCAAGTGGTAGTGTATCTGGCGACCAGTGCCAAAAGCAACAGCACTTATAAAGCGATAAATGCGGCGATGGCCTTGGCAGAAAAAGACGCCTCTCCCGTACCGCTACATCTGCGCAATGGCGTGACCAAATTGATGCGAAATCAAGGCTACGGGCAGGGCTACGCCTATCCACACGACTACCCAAATCATTATTATCCGCAGCATTATCTGCCAGATACGCTGCTGGGTACGCGCTTTTATTATTTTTCTGATAATCAGCGAGAGCAGCACAGCAAGCAGTTTATGGACTGGCTAAAATCCCAATCTGCCAGTAACTTTTAAAACCTGCCCGTTTATTAGTAATACTGAACGCTGTTTTTGACAGACTTCGGCATATAGTTTGGAGATGGGGCAGCACGATAGGATGAAAAGCGTTAAAATGTCCTCATAATGATATATAAGCAATGAGGCAATCGTGCCTAGCGTCCGTACCTATAGCCGGGTCATGCCCATCATCGAATAAATGTAGCCAGCGGCACGTTTCCTAATCGCAACAGCCTATGGCGTCAGCGGCTGTTACTATAGGCAGATCATGCTATATATGTTACCTCACACCTATCTACACATAATAAAATATCGAGACTTACTATGAGTTTAAATACCATTCCTGAGATTATCGAAGACATCCGTTCTGGAAAAATGGTCATCTTGATGGATGATGAAGACCGCGAAAACGAAGGCGATATCATCATGGCCGCCACCCATGTGCGCCCTGAAGACATCAACTTTATGATCACCCATGCTCGCGGCCTAGTGTGTCTGACCCTATCGCAAGCGCGCTGCCAACAGCTAGCACTACCGCTAATGTCTGATCGCAACGAAGCAAAGTTTAGCACCAACTTTACAGTGTCTATCGAAGCGGCTGAAGGCGTCACCACAGGCATCTCAGCGGCTGACCGCGCGCACACTATTCAGGCAGCGGTCTCTGCATCAGCCAAACCCGAAGACATCGTACAACCTGGCCATATCTTCCCTATCATGGCACAAAACGGCGGCGTCCTGCACCGTGCCGGCCATACCGAAGCAGGCTGCGACTTGGCTCGTCTAGCGGGACTGGAGCCTGCAGCGGTCATCGTCGAGATCATCAACGCTGATGGTACGATGGCACGTCGTGACGATCTTGAAATCTTTGCCAAAGAGCATGGCATCAAGATGGGCACAATCGCTGATCTGATCAATTACCGTATCGCCAACGAGCAAACGGTAGAAGAAATAGAGACGCGTCCTTTTGAGACCGAGCATGGGACTTTTACCTTGCACCGCTTCCGTGAGTTTGGCGCTGAAGAGACGCATTTGGCGTTGGTCAAGGGCGATGTCAGCGAAGGCGTCAGTACTGTCCGTGTCCATGGCTTCCATCCGCTGCGTGACTTGTTTGCCGCCAAAAACGATATGACAGGTCGTAGCGGATGGAGCGTACAGTCAGCGTTGGAAGAAATCAGCGCCTCAGAGCGCGGCGTGCTGGTTTGGATTGGTAGCAATCAGCCCGTTGATCTAGGCGATGCGCTGGATAAAGCGGCAGACAATCAATCGCAATCAACCATCACCCAGCAGCCGTATCGTAGCATCGGGGTTGGCGCACAGATTTTGCGTCATTTAGGCGTGCGTGATATGCGTTTATTGTCATCGCCCATGAAGTTTTATGCACTATCAGGCTTTGATCTAAATGTAGTAGATTTTGTGCATGCACCCAAGCAAGGCTAGGCGCTGTGATCATTATTTAAGCACTATTCGATAGTGATTAAGTGGCCTTATCAATCATAAAAAAAGCACGCTTATAAACTGAGCGTGCTTTTTTATGTGCGAGTAACATCTATAAAAGTTGAGGCTCAAACCTCAGGCGTATGACCAACGGTCGCTTCTAATGCCAATAGGCGCTCGCGCTCGGCGCTGCTCCACGGCAATTTGTCCTTGCCAGCGCTGTCCAAGCGCACCACCACTGCCTCAGCCGTCGCCACTACCAGACTTTGCGCCGTACTATAGTAACTATACTCCATCACGATACTGGTACGGCCCAAACGCTGGCAGCGCACTCCTAATAACAAAGTATCAGGGTAGACCACAGGACGCAAATACTGACAGCTTGACTGTGCCAATACCGTCACCATGCTGCCATCAAACATGCCTAATGCCTGCAGATAAGCAATACGCGCTGACTCAGCATAACGATAAAACACCACGTTATTTAGATGGTTAAAGGCGTCCATCTCGCCCCAGTGAATCGGCTGATGATGGATGACGGGATAGTGAGCCAGCTCAGTCGCTAGGGGCTCATTGACTGTCGGTAAATCGGCTGGTAGGGAGCGGTTCTTGACCTCCTCCCCGACCTGAAAGACGGGGATTCCTAGCATCGCTACTAGAACTTCCTAATTCAACGAGAATTACTTATGCAGACTGGCTACACAAGACTTACATTCTCTCCAAAGGCTAACCCCGCAAGTCCTGCGGTTTTGATATTGATGGCAGCATTGATATCACGGTCATGATCAGCACTGCATTCAGGACAGACCCAACGGCGAGTATCAAGCGCCAAAAACGGTAGTATGTACCCACAACTGGAACAGCGCTTAGAGCTTGGGAAAAACTGGTCTATCTTAGAGATAGAGCGACCCGCCCAATCAGCCTTGTATTCTAGTTGCCGTACAAATTCACCCCAACTGGCATCGCTGATATGCTTAGCCAGCTTAGGGTTTTTGATCATGTTCTTAACGCGAAGGCTTTCGACACAAACAACTTGGTTATCGTTGATTAGTTTGCGAGACAACTTGTGTAAGTTATCTGATCGACAATCGGAGATTTTAGCGTGAATACGAGCTACTTTAAGACGAGCCTTAGCACGATTGGCAGAACCAAGCTTTTTACGGCTCAGTCTCTTTTGTGCACAGGCAAGCTTCTTAGCGTATTTAGCGGTATGGCGGGGATTGTCAACCTTAGAACCAGTATCGGTTACGAACAGGTGTTTTATGCCAACATCAATACCAATGTTGGTATCGGACTTTGGCAGTACTTGATTTTCAAACTCGCACAAGCACGATACAAAATATCGTCCTGCGCGGTCTTTGCTAATAGTGATAGTAGTAGGTGCGCTTGGCAAGTCTCTCGACCATCTAATACTAAGCGGCTCTTTATTCTTAGCAATATAGATATTGCCGTCTTTGTACTTAAAGGCGCTCTTGGTGAATTCAGCAGATTGCTTGTGCTTCTTAGATTTGAATGTAGGGTATTTAGCTCGACCTTCAAAGAAGTTTTTGAAAGCGGTTTGTTGATGGCGTATAGATTGTTGCAAGGCAACCGAAGACACGTCATTCAAAAAACTGTATTCAGGTTTCTTCTTAAGCTGAGTCAGCTTAGCACTGGCTTGAACATAGCCTGCTTTAGCCTTGCTTTGATAGTATTCGTCAGAACGCCAACGCAAAATAGAGTTATACACAAGCCGGACACAACCAAACGTCTGAGCAAGCAATACAGTTTGTTCATCAGTTGGGTAAAATCGGAATTTGTAGGCTCTATGTTTCATGTCTTACATTTTAAAACTATTAATGTAAGAAATAAACTATTATAAGCCGCCTGATATCCACGCCCTAGAAGGACGTGGTTTTACGGCGGGGTGAGATAAAGTGTCCTTTTTTATCATCCTATTTTTTATTATTAGGGTGTGTCTTATCGTCAAGCCCCCAGCGACTAGCGCTGCGGTTTGGCTAAGACTTGCGTGGTCAATAGCGCCGTGGGCTTGGGTGCTTCGACAATCAATTGATCTAGCCAATTGATCACCTCTGCCACGTCGTTGGGGGCTTGCATCATCGTGATATTGACCGTTTGATCTGACGCTTGCAGGTTGGCCTGTTTCTGCCGCTCATCAGCGCTTGGTGTGAGGGTTATGAGCTGTTTGCGTGCCTGCGACAGATAACTGATGAGCTGCTCACGGTCGCGCATATTGCTGGCTTGCATGGCCAAATTCAGTGTCATAATGGTCTCGTGGATGGTCAGCTGCCTACGGGTCAGTGCTTCCTTGTCTTTAGCTGTGTTTGCAACTGGGGTTTTATTGTCCTTGCTACCCTCTTTATGGTCGTAACGCTCATGGCGATGCAAAAAGGTTTGGATATTTTGTATGGCCAAGCTATGCATCTGCCACGGGCTTGGCTGCGCGCTTTGCGCTTGTAGACGCTCAATGTCTTTTAGCAGGCTTTGCTTAATCACCACCGTCAGCGCAGGGGCAATCTCATTACTGCTTTGCGACAGCTGCCAGTGTAGCCCTCGCAGCAAATCAATCGCCGCGCTATCGTTGTTATCCACCAGCAGCCTATCCACCGCTTTTATTTGAATACGCAGTAAATCCAGCTGATTTTGCGCTTGGCTACTGGCTGCCACGCGCGGCTCAGGTAGCGTCTGCTGACTCATGGCAAACAAGCGATCATCCATCTCGTTTAAACGGCTGACAACTTGCTCGTTACTTTGCAGACGCTCGTGAACATTCTGCTCAAAACGCTGCTGGCTGATATATAACCAGAGTAAGGCGGCGATAAGCAATAAAATCGTCAGCCATTGCAAGCGTATGAGTAGCATATTTGCTTGCCGACGCTGCTGAATAGCAGAAGGGTCCTTGGATGAAGACTCAGGGTTCATAGACATAGTACAGCACCGTTACTGGTAGATTGGGTCATGGTTGTCGCAAGCCGTATAAAACGGGAATAATCATCCTGATGACAAAACAGCCATATCCTAGGCGTATCAAGCACTGATCGCAGCCAGTATGGTGGCTGGTGCTAAATCCTCCACCCGCCAGTAGCTCAGCTGCTCATCGGCCACCATATTGGCCAAGCGCTCACCCAGCACCACATAAGCAAAGTCCGACAGCTTGAGCTTGGGCAACCCATCAGCCCCTGTACTGTCTGCCAATGGCTGCTTTGCAGTATCCTTAGCACTCGTTTCATCAGTTGCTTGTCGCGTACCTTGACTGACCACTTGCCGCCAATGCTCAAAGGCGGTGGCACTACTAATGATAACGACCGGTTTTGACTGTTTGGGTATAGGCTGTGGATGCTGAGCGGTGCTTGGCGCTGCTGGTTCTGCAGGTTCTGGTGCTGATGCTAATGTTGATGATGGAGAGCTAGGCAAAGAAGCGGCCGTAGCAAACTGCTGTAACCACTGATTGTATTGCGTACAGGCCTCATGAGGCATAATACGCTCGTACCAAGCGATGCTATCGATATGGACACCGCGCGCTTGTAACGTGTTAACCAATAAACGGCGGCCACCAAGACCGCGCCATACCAACAGCTTGTCCCCTGCTTGCAAGCTGTCGATCTCTGGCATCGCAAGCATGCCTTCATTATTGGCCACGCGCGGCTGCAGCACGTGATAGCTTGCCGCCTTGATTTTTGCCTCATTTAAGACCGCAGCTGTCGCTTCTCCTACCGCAATCAAGTGACTGGGAGCGCTGAGGGTTTGCAGCTCGGTAGTTTTTTGGCTTTCATCATTTTGGTTATCACCATTCGTCTCAGAGTGCTGGGCATGGCGCTCGCGGGCAAGCGCTTGCCAAACCGCTAGTCCCGCTGCTGCTGCCGTAGGACTGACGATGACAAGTGCCTGATAGTCGCCTGCAAACCACTGACGCATCAGCGCCATGTCCGCATCTGTGGTAGGACGCGGCTGTAACGTCAGCATCGGAATCTCTACCACGCTTAGACCCGCAGCTTGTAGGTGCTGCGTCAGCGGAGCGGCACGCTCTACCGGTCTGGTATTGATGACCACGCGCGCAGGCGCTGATGGGGCCGCGCTCTTATGCCGAGCGGTAGATGTTGGATGAGATGAGGTGGATGACATAGACGTACCATGACAAAAATCGAAAGAAATAAAGAAGTCGCAAACCCGTCTTAATTACGGGCTTGCAGCTTAGACGGCGGTATCTACGTGTTATTTGGTATCATAAATCGCTGATAAAATAGCGCCTGCACCGTCTGCAAGTAACATATCAGCCACATCGATACCCAGCTGATTGGCCTGAGCTTCTTGCTCGTCTTGGCTACCAGTTAAGGCAATGCGTTTTTCTGCTTTTAGTAGCTTTCTACCATCGGCCTGCCCCACGCGCCCGCGCAGCCACAATATGTTGCCGTCGTCATTGTTGACATTTTCGGTATTTTTCGCACGGTCATCCTCGGTCTCGTCTGCCATTTGCAAGACCGCATAGGCTGCGATCGGTACCTGACAGCCGCCTTCTAAATGACGGTTGAGGGCACGCTCAGCAATCAGGCGAATACGCGCTTTATTATCATTTAGGGGTGCCAATAGCTGCAATACTGCATCATCGCCCTCGCGGCACTCAATCGCCAACGCCCCTTGCCCAACCGCGGGCAGACAAGCATCGATATCCAACTCACCGCGAATACGCTCGTCCAGCTCAATACGCTGCAAACCACTGGTGGCCAAAATAATCGCGTCATACTCGCCTGCGTCCAATTTGCTCAAACGGGTACCAACGTTACCGCGCAAGGTTTTGATTTGTAGATCTGGGCGATAAGCCTTGATTTGACACTGACGGCGCAAGCTTGAGGTGCCAACGACAGCGCCTTGCGGCAACGCATCGATACTATCGTATGTATTGGACACAAACGCATCGGTTGGGGCGGCGCGCTTGCAGTATACCCCCAACGTCAAGCCTTCAGGTAGCTGCATGGGCACATCTTTTAGCGAATGCACGGCGATATCTGCGTCTTTATTATAAAGCGCTTGCTCAAGCTCTTTAACAAACAAACCTTTGCCACCAATTTTTGCCAGTGGCGTGTCCAAAATTTTGTCACCCTTAGTGACGATTTTTAGCAAATTAATCGTCATCTCAGGATATAGCGCCAACAGACGATCGCGGATATGCTCAGCTTGCCATAAGGCTAATGGGCTTTGGCGCGTGGCGATGTTTAAGGTAGTCAAAGCAGGTTGCTGCAGATTGCTCATAAAAGGCCTCAATAAGTTTGATATACAATATCAGTGCGAATCATCTCTGCATGAAACGATACGGTCGATTTGCCACAAAAATGGGCGCTATCACTCGTTGATAGTAAACGCTGACGCAAAAAAATACCCCTATTTAAGCTTGACTTCCTCCCCTCCCTAAAGTGAGGGAATTCCTACTAAAGACGGCCAAGCCCGACCGCGAGAATGTTTTTTGCTCCATTAACATCTCTGTTATGGGTCGTTTTACAAGAACGACAAAACCACTCTCTTATACCAAGACCTGATCTACCTTTCGGACTGTCTTGGCGGGAGCCGCAACACGAGCAGGTTTGGGTGCTGTACGCTTCATTGACTTCGGTATAGTGGCAACCTGCATGCTTGCATTTATAATCCAGTTGCCGCTTAATCTCAAACCAACCTGCGTCATAGACGGATTTGGCCAGTTTGGATGAAGTGAATGATGTTGATTTAATCTTTCCAACAACGATTAGGCTGTTGGCTTTGACCAATTTATTGGTGAATTTGTGAATCAGGTCTAATCTAGTATTTTTAATCTTGGCATGAATGGCACGGACCCGTTTTTTATTCTTGGCTCTTTGGGCAATGGCCAGTTTTTCAGCGTATTGATGCGTGACTTTGATTTGTAGCTGATCACCATCACTACTGACTGCTGAATCTTTGCAGCCTAGATCAATACCGACTTCGCCAGTACCGCACTTAATCTTTGGAAATTCTTTAACGGTGATACAGGCATACCATCTGCCTCGTGCATCTTGTACCAACTCACAGGTGTTGATGCTGTAGAGCGAGAGGTTATAGCTGTCCCATAGGTCTATTGTGAGCTTTTGACGGTTAGCGAGGCTAAATTGCAGGGTCGATTTAAAGCTTTTCTTGCCTGACTGACGGGTTGCTAGGTGCTTAATCGCGGTCTTTTTAAAAGGAATCCAGCCCAAACTTCTTCTCTTAGCGTTTGGGTTGTTGGTGCGCCAGTTGAGTTTGGCTTTGTTAAACTGTTTACGAGCCTTGGCATGGGTTTCGGTCACTGCTTGCAAGGTTTGACTGTGCAGATTTAGGTATTCACCCGCCCCTTTGGTATAAGCGGCCAAATCATAGGCTGAAAAGAATTTGCCTGTACACTTAAGATGTTTAAAACTTAGCTCATTGACGTAATTCCAGACAAAATTAACCGACCCAGCCAAGATATTGAGCTGAGTGGCATGTTTGTCTTTGATGCGTAGTTTGAGCGTTTTCATGGATTAATTATGATCTTAATGCAATTGGTTATCAAGGTGTTCGCCATACTGGACGACAATGGCTGACGCCTGATATCTACGCCCTAGAAGAATGTAGATATCAGGCGCTGGTTGATAAAAACAGTCAGTTACAGATAGCGCTTTACATGCTTTGGATTTTATCACGTAACGCTGGCAGGTGGCGACGACTCACCGCCAATGTCTCATCGATGCCTTTAAAGCGCACTTGATATTGGCCGGCATCCAAGGTTTCTAAGTAGTCCAAAAAGCTCAGATTGATAATGGCATTGCGATGGACGCGGAACAACCGGTCTTCAAACTCTTGCTCAAGCTCTTTTAGTGTCTCATCAATCAATACGATACCATCCTTGTGACGGACTTTGACGTATTTTTGATCGGCAGTAAAGTAGTAGATGTCTGTGAGTTTAATCAATTCTACACCGCGATGGGTACGAGCGGCGATATGCTCACGTATTGGCCGCGCTGTCGGGTCCTCAAGCTTACGGATTTCGTTGAGCTGGGCGGCATTTAGATTTTTGGCTTTGTTTAGCGCCTCCAGCAGCTCGTCTTTATTGGCAGGTTTGAGCAAATAGCCGATGGCATTGGCCTTGAGAGCAGCAATGGCGTAGTGATCGTAGGCGGTGACAAAGATAATGGCTGGCGGATGTTCAAGCTCGTTCAGCGCTTGCGCACAGCGCACCCCATCCATCTCAGGCATACGAATGTCTAATAATATGATATCTGGCTGCTGGGTTTTGACAGCGACAATGGCTTCTGCCCCTGTCGTAGCTTGTGCCACCACCTGATGGCCTGACTCTTGTACAATTCTGGCCAAACGCTCACGCGCCAATGGCTCATCATCGCAGACTACGATCCGCATGCAAACTCCTGTTTTAGGACATACTTAATACGATTTAGTGAAATAATTCATCAACCTATTATCAATAATAACACTAACGCCCAAGGACTTAGCATAAAAAATGTTTGATTATTGCAGGTATTCTGAACATTTAATTTGGGCAGCGACAGCGCTTATTTATCGGTCAAATATATAGTAGATATTGACGATTATCGTGCCGATTATAAACAGTACGGTGCAATAACTGTGCCATACTTTATATTCATCGTATTAAACAAAAGTTTGTATTAGTAATAGGTATCTATTGATAATCGCTAGCTTACAGATAGCTAGATGACAGACCGCTATATCCCGACGTCTTGTAGCGGATAATCAATCAAGGTAATGATTTGGCTGTTGGTCACTTTGCTTCTGATATCGGCGCTTTGGCCAAAGTACGAGCGCAGACGCTCTGCTTGGATATAAAAATTCATGTGCTGGCGCAAGTCATGATTGATCATCAAGGTTTTTTTGGGGAGCTGGACGCTGATGGTGATGTTGACGCGGTGCTCATACCAAGTGACTTTGATATGAATAAAAATCGTCTCTGTGGTCATCTCCACCACGTTAAGAAGCATTTTTTCTAGCACACTTTGTAGCGTCAAAGCAGTGATGACCATGTCATACATGATGTCTTCATCTGGCAGCTGCCAAGTGACATCAAGCTTGTCAGATAGCCGGCTAGACTCGATGGCCAAATAGTGCTCACACAAAGCGACCTCTTCTTCAAAGCTGATCTCACGCGCGCCACTAAAGCTGGCGCGAAACAGCGCTGAGACATGCTGTAGCAACTGGGAGGCGCGCGCTGGATTGGACTCCATCAGCGACACCAGTGTGTTGATGGTATTAAAGAAAAAATGCGGTGTGATACGGGCTTTGATTAAGTCGTTTTGGGCGTTTAGTTTGTGCTCAAAGGATTGACTAAGGGCATTCATCTCATGATAATGGCGCAAAAAGTACAATAAAAACACCAAGGTAAAACCGCCTGTAAGGATTAAGTCAAAAACCACTTCTAACACGAAGTTTTGTAGGCTGTATTCGTGCCAGCCCATGTTTATCATGACCAGCAAGACCAACACCATAGAGACAGCAGAGGCCAGCATAAGGATGGCGAGCACATACATACTGACCTTGGGTATGCTCATGCTCTTAAAAACAGGGCGCAGATAATCGATGATATATAAAGAAGGGATGATGCTTAAGGTGTTTTGTATCACTCGGCTGCCAAGCTTGATTATAAAGTCAGACCAAGTAGCTAGATCATGGCGGTCGATCACCGTGACAAACAGCGACCAAAAAAAGATATAAATCAGCCACTGCCAAGGCTTCATGACCTCCATGAGCTTGGGGATAAAAAACTCTAAGCGCTCCGCTAGTAAGGCAACCTCATCATTTGCTATACTTGAGTTCTTATTCTCTTGACTTGTCTTGTATCGATATGAACGCCAACTCTTCAAACCCTAGTAATCCTGAATTAAATAAAAACGTGTCAGTCTCTGATTCTAGCACAGATGATTCTACAACAAATAACGCGGCGCAAAACGGTCCTGCCAGCGCGCCAGGCCAGCAGATGTGGGGCGGACGCTTTAGTGAAGCGACGGACAGCTTTGTGGCCGCTTTCACCGCTTCGGTCGGCTTTGATCAACGCTTTGCTCGACATGATATCCAAGGCTCTATCGCTCATGCGACCATGCTCAAAGAATGCGGGATTTTGACCGCTGATGAAGTGGCGACCATCATCGATGGTCTACAGCAGGTATTAGCTGAGATCAAAGCAGGTGAGTTTAATTGGTCTATTACCCTAGAAGACGTACACATGAACGTCGAGTCACGTCTGACTGATATCGTCGGCGCGGTGGGCAAAAAGTTACACACTGGCCGTAGCCGTAACGATCAGGTGGCCACCGATATCCGCCTGTGGCTACGCGAAGAAACCGACAATATCATCGCGCTGTTGGTGCGTTTACAAAACGGCTTGCTAGATTTGGCCGAGCAGCATACGGACACCATCATGCCAGGCTTTACGCATCTACAAACCGCGCAGCCTGTCAGCTTTGGCCATCACGTGATGGCATGGTTTGAGATGCTCTATCGCGATACCGAGCGCCTCGTCGACGCCCGTCGCCGTATCAATCAGATGCCACTTGGTAGTGCTGCGCTTGCTGGTACGACCTTTCCGATTGACCGTACCATCACCGCCAGACTGCTAGGGTTTGATGGCATTTGCCAAAACTCACTCGATGCGGTCTCAGACCGAGATTTTGCCATTGAGTTTACCTCAGCGGCCTCTATCCTTATGATGCATATGTCGCGTATGAGCGAAGAGATTATCCTATGGATGTCGGCGCAGTTTAACTTTGTACAGATACCCGATCGCTTCTGTACTGGCTCGTCGATCATGCCGCAAAAGAAAAACCCTGACGTGCCAGAGCTGGTACGCGGTAAAGCGGCGCGGGTCTTTGGTCAATTAATGACATTGTTAAGCCTGATGAAAAGTCAACCGCTTGCGTATAATAAAGACAATCAAGAAGACAAAGAGCCTTTATTTGACTGCGTCGATACCTTGACAGGTTCGCTACTGGCATTCGCTGATATGCTACCAAATATCACACCAAATAAAGACAGTATGCGTCAAGCGACCATGAAGGGCTATGCGACAGCGACTGATTTGGCAGATTACCTAGTACGTCAAGGCGTGGCATTCCGTGATGCCCATGAAGTGGTCGGCAACGCTGTGGCTTTAGGCATCAAAGAAGGCGTTGATTTAAGTGACTTGTCATTGGCACAGCTTCAGCAATTTAGCGACGCGATCGGCGATGACGTCTTTGATTACCTAACGCTAGAGGGCTCACTCGCCGCCCGTGATCATCTGGGTGGTACCGCGCCCAATCAGGTCAAGCAAGCGGTGGTTAATGGCCGCGCGCGCTTAAAAGCTTTTGCATAATTTGCATAAACAGAGACATGATATTCCGACGCAGAACGGGTATAAACTTTCCTTATGTGCTGTGCCTGTTCGGACAGATGCTGCGTAAAACTCACCCCAGTCCCGCTGTATCGTTTTTATCCTGAACTCACTATACAACACCCGCGCCTAGCACTTACGCCTTCGCGCGGGTGTTTTTTTGTCCTCACATCGCCAAAACTTTCATCAAACCGCTTGGCTGTTACCGTCTATACACCCGATAGCCTTTGCTAAATTTACTCAGATCGTTATCATAGGGTGATATTCATAGTTTATAAGGAGCCTCTAATGACTGAGACTTTTAACCCGCAAGCCAATACCGTGTTTTGCCGCAAATACAAGCAAGAGCTGCCAAAAATGCCGCATCCACCCTTCCCCAATCAAAAAGGCAAAGAGCTACAAGAAACAGTCTCTGACAAAGCGTGGAAAGAGTGGCTAGAGCAGCAAACCATGCTAATCAACGAAAACCATCTAAGCATGATGGACCCTGAGGCCAAAAAGTTTTTGACTGAGCAGCGTGAGAAGTTTTTGGACAACGAAGACTATGAGCGCGCGCAGGGCTGGACACCAGAAAATTGACTTCCTCCCCTCCCTAAAGTGAGGGAATTCCTACTAAAGACGGCCAAGCCCGACCGCGAGAATGTTTTTTGCTCCATTAACGTCACGTTGATGGGTCGTTTTACAAGAACGACAAAACCATTCTCTTATACCAAGCCCTTCTCTACCTTTCGGACTGTCTTGGCGAGAGCCGCAACACGAGCAGGTTTGGGTGCTGTACGCTTCATTGACTTCGATATAGTGGCAACCTGCGTTCGCGCATTTGTAATCCAGTTGCCGCTTAATCTCAAACCAACCAGCATCATAGACGGACTTGGCCAGTTTGGATGAAGTGAATGATGTTGATTTGATTTTACCAACAACGATTAAGCTGTTGGCTTTGACTAATTTATTGGTAAATTTATGGATCAAGTCTTGGCGGGTATTTTTAATCTTGGCGTGAATGGCCTTGACCCGTTTTTTGTTTTTAGCACGTTGGGCGATGGCCAGTTTTTCAGCATATTGATGGGTTAGCTTAGTGGTTAGAACATCGCCATTACTACTGACTGCTGAATCTTTGCAGCCTAGGTCAATACCGACTTGGCCAGTACCACACTTAATCTTTGGAAATTCTTTGACGGTGATACAGGCATACCAATGGCCCCGATTGTCTTGCACTAACTCACAGGTGTTGATGCTGTAGAGGGCTAGGTTATAGCTATCCCACAGATCAATGGTCAGCTTTTTACCCTTAGCAAGGCTTAGCTGAATAGTAGATTTAAGGCTTTTCTTGCCTGACTGACGGATTGCTAAGTGCTTAATCGCGGTCTTTTTAAAAGGAATCCAGCCCAAACTTCTTCTCTTGGCCTTTGGGTTGTTGGTGCGCCAGCTGAGTTTGGCTTTTTTAAACTGTTTACGAGCCTTGGCATGGGTTTCGGTCACTGCTTGCAAGGTTTGGCTGTGCAGATTTAGGTAGTCTCCCGCACCTTTGGTATAAGCGGCCAAGTCATAAGCTGAAAAGAATTTGCCTGTACACTTAAGATGTTTAAAACTTAGCTCATTGACGTAATTCCAGACAAAATTGACCGCCCCAGCCAAGATATTGAGCTGAGTGGCGTGTTTGTCTTTGATGCGTAGTTTGAGCGTTTTCATGGAATAATTATGATCTCAATAGGTTTGGTTATCAAGGCAATCTAAATCTTAGGTGACAACGGCTGACGCCTGATATCCACGCCCTAGAAGGATGTGGTTTTACGGCGTTGGATGATAAAAATTCGGCATCACTTTTATACTTATACCAGTATGTTAAATATTAGAACGCGCTATCTTTAAATATAGCGCGTTTTTTTAGTGCACACAAAGTAGGATTTTTATAAACCCTCTTATCACCTTTAGTCCGTATCTGGCAATCCAACGTCCGTGGTTGACATGTTCGCTGACATTGCGCCATCGTGACGTGCCGCCATCCGATCATTGGCTTCTTGCACGGCTTTTTCGACCAGTGCATAGTCTGAGTGGCGTACATCTTGGCCGCTGATATAGTTGATGACCAGCTCGGCGATGTTTTGCGCATGATCACCAATACGCTCGAGCGCGCGCAACACCCACACGATATTGATGACCTTGGAGACGTGGCGCGCATCTTCCATGATATAAGTCATCAAGGCACGCATCGCTGATTGATACTCTTCATTGACCACATCATCATTGCGCATCACCTCAAACGCCTGCTCAGCATTGGATTGACTAAAAGCCTCTAGCGCATTGTGCAGCATCAGACGTACTTGATTGCTTAGATGCTGAACTTCGGCATAGCCATACGCTGATTTGCCTTGGGCAGCGAGCTTATTGGCCATTTTGGCGATTTTGACCGCTTCATCACCGATGCGCTCTAGATCCACCACGCCTTTACTGATGGACATCACCAAACGCAAGTCACTGGCCGCAGGCTGGCGCTTGGCGACCAATAACAAGATATGCTCATCCAGCTCGACTTCCTGCCGATTGATATCAAAATCCATCTCGATGACTTCTTGCGCCAGTGTGTCATCCTTGTCAATAAGTGCGTGAATGGCTTTGGCAACTTGGCTGGCTGCATGGTCGCCCATCACCAAAAACAGACGAATGGCTTCATCCAAATCTTGATCAAAACTTTTGGAGATATGCTTGTCACTTTGCATAAGAGGTATTCCCTGAATATCTGTATATTAATGGCATGCTGCTAGCATAGCTGTGTAGTCGATTCTAAATAAAACAGATACATCATATGTCAACGTGGAACTGGTATAAATTTTCCTTGCGTGCTGTGCCTGCGCGGACAGAGGCTGCGTAAAATTTATCCCAGTCCCACTGTATCGTTTTTATACGGAACTCACTATATTTTTGTTATTAAAAATTAACGATAGCTTTAATCTGTACAGCGTTAGCCATAACGACCCGTAATGTAGTCTTCCGTGGCTTTTTGCGTAGGCGTGGTAAATATCTGATCGGTCTCGCCCATCTCAACCATATCGCCCAGATACATATAGACCGTATAGTCTGACACTCGCGCCGCCTGCTGCATGTTGTGAGTGACGATGGCGATGGTATAGTCTTTTTTTAAGTCTTCAATCAAATCCTCGATGGCGCCTGTCGAGATTGGGTCAAGCGCCGAAGTTGGCTCATCGAGCAGTAGCACTTCAGGCTTGGTAGCGACACTACGAGCGATGCACAGACGCTGCTGCTGCCCGCCTGATAGAGACAAACCTGAGGCTTTGAGCTTGTCTTTTACCTCCGGCCATAGTGCCGATTTTTTTAGCGCCCATTCCACCCGATGGTCCAGCTCAGCTTTGCTTAGTCTTTCATAAAGACGCACACCAAAGGCGACATTGTCATAGATAGACATCGGAAACGGCGTCGGCTTTTGAAATACCATACCGACCTGCGCACGTAGCAGGTTGACATCGATGTCTTTGCCCAAGATATTTTTGCCATCGAGGTTGATACTGCCTTCTGCACGCATGCCAGGATATAAATCATACATACGGTTAAAGGTACGTAGCAGGGTTGACTTGCCGCAGCCGGATGGCCCGATAAAAGCAGTCACTTTTTTATCAGGAATGTCGATATTGATGTTTTTAAGTGCCTGAAAATCCCCGTAATAAAAGCTTAAATCACGAATTTGCATCTTCGCTGCTGGCATGTCTTTGGGAATATCATGCTGTGTTTGCTTAGTTAAGTTTGCCGCATCTGGCTGCGACAGTTGCGTGGTCGTCGCCATCGGTCTGTTTAATAAGCTGGCTGTGCTCGTATCAAAGTTGTTGCTATCTGCTGTGCTACGCGTTTTGCTGATGACGTCATTCATAATGTTATCCAACCTAGCTTGATGAATATAAATTTAAGTAACTGCTATATATAAGGTGATTTGGCGGTAGGCGTTATCTACTCTGGCTACTATTTGCTGGAGCTGCGACCACCGATAAACCTTGCCAATACATTTAGTACCAATACCGAAGCAGTAATCAGCAATGCAGCGGCCCATGCAAGTGTATGCCAATTATCATAAGGACTCATGGCAAACTGATAAATAGTGTTCGGCAAGTTGGCAATCGGCTCGCCCATATCGGTACTAAAGTATTGATTATTCAATGCTGTAAATAGCAAGGGCGCCGTCTCACCAGTGATTCTGGCAAAGGCCAACAGCACACCAGTGGTCAGCCCCGCTCGAGCCGCCTTAATCGTCACTTGCGTGACCATCTTCCACTTCGGCGTGCCCAGTGCATAGGCCGCTTCACGAATGCTATTGGGCACCAAATTGAGCATGTTTTCTGTCGTGCGTACCACCACTGGAACCACAATCAGTGCCAATGCTAGTGCGCCTGCCCACCCAGAGAAGCTTTGACCTTTAACCATCAGGGCATAAATAAACAGACCAATGACAATCGAGGGGGCAGAGAGCAAAATGTCATTTAAAAAGCGCGTCACTTTGCCAAGTAGGCTGCCTTGCGCAAACTCAGACAAATAAATCCCTGTCATCAGGCCAATGGGCGCGCCGATAAACAACCCTGAAAACGCCACCATCACCGAGCCGACAATGGCGTTGCGTAGGCCGCCTTCGCTCATCGGCGGCGGCGTATCGGCAGTAAAGATAGGCATTTGCACCATGCCCTGAAAGCCTTCGACAAACAGCGTCACCAGTATCCAAAACAGCCAAATCAAGCCAAATACCATCGCCGACATGGCAAAACCCAAGCCCAGCTTATTGGCCCAGCGCCGTTTGTTATAAAGACGCTTGTCGTAGCGGCTATCAAAGCCAGTCTGCGCAGGTAACGCTGAGTGCATCGCATTAGTAGGCATAAAACTCATTTCCATTTTTCAAGATTTTTTGTCAGCCTGTATATCGCTATCGTCTGTATGTCATTATGTATTAGCGGTTGCCTGCTTTTTGATCAATACGCATCAGCATGAGCTTAGCCAGCGACAGCACAATAAAGGTGATGATAAATAGTATGAGGCCAAGGTGCAGCAGCGAGGCCAGATGTAGCTCACTAGAGGCTTCGGCAAACTCATTGGCCAGCGCTGAGGTAATGGTGACGCCCGAGGTAAACAGACTTGGACTGATATTAAAGGCGTTGCCAATAAGGAAGGTCACGGCCATGGTCTCGCCCAGCGCCCGACCCAGCCCCAAGATAACCCCGCCGACCACGCCTGCTTTGGTATAGGGCAAGATAATTTTAAACATCACTTCCCAAGTGGTCGCGCCCATGCCGTAAGCTGACTCTTTGAGCAGGTCTGGCACGACAGAGAAAACATCGCGCATGGTAGCGGCAATAAAAGGAATAATCATAATGGCAAGCACCAATGAGGCGGTAAACATGCCCAATCCCATTGGCGCACCGGTAAACAGCTTGCCGATGATAGGCAATGGGCCGATATGCTCGATAAACCACGGCTGAATGTGATCGCCAAAAAATGGCGCAAAGACAAACAGTCCCCACATACCGTAGATGATAGAGGGAATACCCGCCAGCAGCTCAATGGCGATGCCGAGGGGCTTTTTTAAGAAATTCGGACACATCTCGGTCAAAAATATCGCAATACCAAAGCTGACGGGTACGGCGATTAAGATGGCAATAAAGGACGTCACCAGCGTGCCATAGATCGGCGCCAGCGCACCGTACTCATTGGCAACCGTGTCCCAGTTATTACTGGTATAAAACCCCAGACCAAATGCTTGTATACTCGGCCAGGCGCCAATGATCAAAGAGAGCAAAATACCGCCCAAAGATAGCAGCACGAGAATGGCAAATGCCTTGGTGGCATTGACAAATAATGCATCGTAACGTTTTTGTTTTGCCAGTTGCGACCTTAAATCATTCATAAGTGTCTCAGCATTAAATAATATTAAATCAAAATCTTTAAAAGACTCATCAGGTCTTATCACAACAAACTAAATCTTAATAAAGGGCGCTATTAACGGTCATTAATGACGCTATTTTTAAATTTGTTGTGATAAAACCTTTGAGACAACCACCGGAGAATAGGTGTCTCAAAGGGGCTTACAAGCTCTGCTATATATATGTATAAAAACTACTGAGCTGGGGTGTAGACGGGTTGACCATCGCTACCTTTGACTTCATTCCACTTGTCTTTAAACAGTGCCACTGCGGTATCAGAGAAAGGCACATAATCAAGCGCCATGGCACTATCATCACCTTGAGCATACGCCCAATCAAAGAAGTTCAGCACGCCAGCCACTTGCTTCGGGTTTTCTGGCTGCTTGTGTACCAAGATAAAGGTGGCAGCGGCAATGGGCCACGCTTGCTCGGTCTCAGAGTTGGTGATGACTTTATAAAAGCCTGGTTGCTGTGACCAATCGATATCACCTGCCGCAGCAAAGGTCTCAGCAGATGGCTGCACGAAGTTACCCGCCGCGTTTTTTAGGGCAGCGTGCGCCATGTTGTTTTGCTTGGCGTAAGCATACTCGACGTAGCCGATAGCGTTTTTCATGCGGTTGACGTAGCTTGATACGCCCTCGTTGCCTTTGCCGCCTGCCCCTGTGGCAGAGGTTGGCCATTTGATGGTTTTATCGACACCCACGCTGTCTTTCCAGTCAGTTGAAACCTTCGCCAAATAATCGGTAAAGTTAAAGGTCGTGCCTGAACCATCTGAGCGAAATACGGTGGTAATGGCAGCATCTGGCAGGGTCAAATCTGGGTTCATGGCGGTGATAGCAGGGTCATTCCATTTGCTAATCTTACCCAGATAGATATCGGCTAGAGTTGCGCCGTCCAGCTTTAGCTCACCTGGTCCGACACCATCGATATTGACAATCGGTACCACGCCGCCGATGACGGTTGGAAACTGAATAAGTCCTGCCGCATCCAGCTCTTCAGGGGTCATGGGGGCATCAGAGGCGCCAAAGTCAACGGTTTTTGCTTGGATTTGTTTGATGCCACCTGAGGAGCCGATAGACTGATAGTTAACCTGACCGCCAGTCGCGGCATTATAGTCATATGACCATTTGGCATAGATAGGCTGCGGGAACGACGCGCCAGCACCAGTGATGTTCATGGCGATGTTTTCAGCTGATTTAAAATCGCTTGCTGGAGAAGATGTCACTGTGCTGGTAGTTTCGGCCACTGTCGCCGCGCTGGTGTCACTCTGCGCTGCTGACTCTGCGGTGTCGGTCGATTTATTACAAGCGGTGAGTACTAAGGTGCAACTAACGGCGACTGCCAATAACGAATAACGCATGTAGAACTCCTAAAGTTTAACAACGATTGAACAAAGCATGATTGGTGACATGTGTGACATCTTGACAAGTTTTTATGACAGTTTGATGACAACCGCCCAACTCTTTTATGTGCGTGACAAATAGGGTCAAATCAGTCGGCGCTTGAGGCTAACGCTATTAGCCTGCGTGTCATGACTCATGGCCTCGTGCGCACGTTGACTGACATACCGGTGGTCAAACACCAGTAGCCCTCATGGCAGAAGTTTGTTAGTATGAGACTGATTGACAACACTGACAGACTCGGGGTGCGGTGTACGAATGGCTGACTGCCTTTGTACATTCGCTGAGAGATCACCCGCCGAACCTGATGCGGTTAGTACCGACGCAGGGAAGTCTTCAGCACTTTATTATGTATGGCAAAGACGGGCAGAAATGCCTTGTTATCCTCATGACTGTTGGCCTAAATGCCCGCTTAGTGGTGCTAAGCTTTATAGGGTTAAGTAGTGCCAAATAATGATGAGAGATACCAAGCGTCGCTTACAGGTTGATGACATCCTCCGCGAAGGCAGATTTTTGCGATGATAGATTTGACAGCCAGTGACGACGACGCAGCAAAAACTGCCTAGATGATAAGTGCTACCCCCGCAGCTTCTGGCGGTGTTGCTTTTATTCAAAAACCAACACGCTAGGACAGCATATGACAACCTCAATCCTACCTCCAAAGACCCAGAAAAACGCTTCTGACAAAAAAACCGACGCGCTAAAAACCCCTGCGCACCGTAGCGCCAAAGACACGCGCTTTGAAGAAGAAGCGCGCGACTTACACCGCATTCTCCCCGCCTCGCAAAAAGTCTATATCCAAGGCTCAAGACCTGATATTCAAGTGCCGATGCGCAAGATCACGCTAGATCCCACGCCTATTCAGGGCGTGGATGAGTCCGACTGGGAGCAAAACCCGCCGTTTTATGTCTACGACACCTCAGGCGTCTATACCGACCCTGATGCCCAAATTGACCTAACCCGCGGCTTGCCCAAACTACGCGAGGGCTGGATAGCCGAGCGCGGTGATACAGAGCAGCTAAGCGGTTTGTCCAGCTCATACGGGCAAGCGCGTGCGCGTGATATCACCACAGCCAATCTACGGTTTGCCCATATCGATAAGCCACGCCGCGCCAAAAAAGTCAATGGTAAAGCAGGCAATGTCACGCAGATGCACTATGCGCGCCGCGGTATCATCACCCCTGAGATGGAATATATCGCCATTCGTGAGACGCAAAAACAGCATGAACTGACCGATATGCGCCAACATGACGGCGAGAGCTTTGGTGCCAATACCCCAAAAATCATCACCCCTGAGTTTGTGCGTAGCGAGGTCGCGGCCGGTCGCGCCATCATCCCAAATAATATCAATCACCCTGAGTCTGAGCCGATGATTATCGGGCGTAGTTTTTTGGTAAAGATTAACGCCAATATCGGCAATTCAGCACTTGGCTCGTCTATCGATGAAGAAGTGTCGAAGATGACATGGGCCACGCGTTGGGGCGCGGATACCATCATGGATTTGTCGACAGGCAATCATATCCACGAGACCCGTGAATGGCTGATTCGTAACTCGCCTGTGCCCATCGGTACGGTACCAATTTATCAAGCATTAGAAAAAGTCGACGGCATCGCCGAAGACCTAACGTGGGAGATATTCCGCGATACACTGATCGAGCAAGCCGAACAAGGCGTTGATTACTTCACCATCCACGCAGGCGTGCTGCTGCGCTATGTGCCACTGACGGCCAATCGACTCACAGGTATTGTCTCTCGCGGCGGCTCTATCATGGCGCAGTGGTGCCTTGCCCATCATACAGAGAGCTTTTTATACACCCATTTTGAAGAGATTTGCGAGATTATGAAGCAGTACGATGTGGCCTTTAGCTTAGGTGATGGTCTGCGTCCTGGCTGCTTGCAAGATGCCAATGACGAAGCGCAGTTCGGTGAGCTGCGCACGCTTGGTGAGCTAACGAAAATCGCATGGCAGCACGATGTACAGGTGATGATCGAAGGCCCAGGACATGTGGCGATGAACCGCATCAAAGAAAATATGGACTTACAGCTAGAGACTTGCAGCGACGCGCCGTTTTATACCTTAGGGCCGCTGACCACCGATATCGCACCCGGTTATGACCATATCACCAGTGCTATCGGTGCGGCGATGATTGGCTGGTTTGGCACCGCCATGCTCTGTTATGTGACACCAAAAGAGCACTTAGGACTGCCGAATAAAAAGGATGTGAAAGACGGTATCATCACCTATAAAATCGCCGCGCATGCCGCTGATCTGGCTAAGGGCCACCCAGGCGCGCAAGCTCGCGATAATGCCTTGTCTAAGGCGCGCTTTGAGTTCCGCTGGGACGATCAGTTTAATCTGGCGCTCGATCCTGATACCGCCCGCGAATACCATGATGAAACGCTGCCAAAAGACGCGCACAAATCGGCACACTTTTGCTCGATGTGTGGGCCGAAATTTTGCTCGATGAAAATCACCCAAAACGTCCGCGAGTACGCCAAGGGTTTGGACGCGTCAGAAAGCTTAGGCACAGAGGCGATGAGTGCAGCTGAGATTGAGCAAGGCATGCAAGAGATGACTGAAAAATATCATAGCGAGGGTCGACAGCTGTATAAAGAGGTATAACTCCGCTGATTTGACTGCTGTATATTTAATTACTTTATATATCGTCAGTTTAAAACAAAACTGTCATAAGTTCCAAAGCGCTACTGGGATGAATTTTTCGCAGCCTCTGTGTATACAGCACGCAAGAAAAATTTATACCAGTAGCGCTATAACATTTTTAAATTGAATCTACTATAGCAAAAAGCTCGCTTCTTATGCCTGTAGAAGCGAGCTTTTTTTATGATAAGTATTTCTTAGCCAAAGAGCCGTTTACACATTTGACGCCTGATAAATCTCTTCAATTGAGGCGTTCATGGTATCAGCAAACTCTTTATCGCTTTGTTGTTTGCTCAACCCTTCGGTAAACGCGCGTGAGAAGCTGGCAATCATACCGGGATTTTGCTTAAGCTTTTCGCAGGCCTCACGACGACTATAACCGCCAGATAATGCCACGACTTTGAGTACTTTTGGATGATCGATCAGCTCTTGATAGAATCCGCCGTCGGTGGGCAAGGTTAGTTTGAGCATCACTTGATGGTCGTCATTTAGACGCTCAAGGTTACGCAAAATATCCGCTTTGAGTATCACTTCACACTCATGCTTTTGGGCGCTATCGATATTAACCTCAGGCTCAACGATTGGCATAAAGCCTTTGGAGATAATTTGTTTAGCGACATCAAACTGCTGCTGTACCACCAGCTCGATACCATCGACGCTAGGCTCATAAATGACTGAGCGCATCTTGGTGCCAAATACCGGATAGTTTTTGGCTTTATCCAGTAGCGCGTCCAAGTCTGGCATCGGGCGCATGACTTGTACGCCGCTCATTTGCTCGGCCAAACCCTTATCGACCTTCAAAAACGGCACGATGTTTTTATCTTCCCACAGATAGTTTGCCGTTGGCTTGCCATTGACCTCGCGCTCCATGGTGTCTTCAAATAAAATCGCGCCAAGGACACGCTCATTATCAAAGGCATCACAAGTCATGATACGCGCGCGCATCTCGTGCACCAGATCAAACATCGCGTCATCATTGTCATAAGCATCGCTGCTGATGCCGTAGTTTTCTAGGGCTTTTGGTGTGCTGCCACCGCTTTGATCAAGCGCGGCGATAAACCCTGAACCATCCTTTATACGCTGTCGTTGTTTTTGGTATTCCATTGAAAAAGTATCCTATTTCTATTGATTAAAACCAAACATCATCAATCGACTCAATCTATATGAGCCTTGCTATTTGTAGACAACCTTACCATAGGATGCTTTATCTGCCTATATAGGATGCGTGACAGCGCCGCCAATTTTTATGATATATCAGTTGAAAATAGCCAGTTGAAATAGTCGGTTGAAAATAAAACGGTTATATAAATTTAAACACGCTGCTGATATAAATTTTACTGACGTGCGGCGTTCTCAGAGGCTGCACAACCTACATTTAAAAACAGCATCCCAGTAGCGCTATGCTCTTTTAGAGTGCGTCGACTATAGGTATAAGAATATTATGCCAAACCACGTACATCAAAGCCTTACATCAAACTCTTATGCCAAAAACAGTACCGCCACACAGCCAATCGCCAGCAGCAAGCCTAGCACATTGATACGACCGAGCCGCTCTTTAAACACAGCCACCCCGATGAGCGTCGCGACGGCGATGACCCCGACGTTCATCCCAGTAAAGACAATACTAGGAGAGTCGGACAATACTTGGTGGGCGCGCACATACGCATAGATATTACCCATGTTTAGAGCGCCCAGTAATAGCCCTGCTGCCAAGGCATTACCCTGCCAACGCACGCGTGTCACAAGCAAATAAATCAGCAATAACAATCCTGCAACGCCAAAGCTGACAAACAGCGTCAGTGGAAAGGCCGTGCCTTGTTTGGCGACTTGTTTAAATAAGATATCGACGATGCCATAGCCTGCCCATACGCCAAATAGCCATAGCGGGGTACGCGCGGCGGGCGGGCTCATACTAGCGTGCTCGCCTCCACCGGTATGTTTGGGCCGGTAAACCAAAGCCCCCAACGCCAAAAACCCTAAGACCAGACCAAGCACTCGCGTGCCCGTCAGCACCTCACCAAATAATAAAAAAGCGGCGATAATGGGAATAATCAACGACAAGCGCTGGGCGGCATCAGTTGCGACCATGCCGACCGATGCAATCGCACGGCCCAAGATAATAAAAACCGTCGGCAGCAGTATCCCAAGCGCCAGAATGATGCCCCAAGCGTTGCCAAGCGTGCTTATGCTGCTGACATCTGGCGTTAATAAAAACCATGTCAGCAAAAAAGCCACGGGATAACCTGCGACGATGGTCTGGCGAATATCGATATTTTTTTGCCGCAAGACTTTGAGCAGTACCGAGACGGCCACACTGCACAGTACTGCTATCACCAAATACATCATAATCCTTACCTCTATCCTCGATTCATGTCAGAGCAACACCGCACATCAGCAATACACAAAACCATGGCAAACAATATAAAACCACTGAATGTAACAAAATATTTCCTATGCAACAATGGCTTTTTGGTGTTTTGTTGTGCTGATACTCGTGGCATCTATATGCATGCAATTACAATTAGCCTGCAGGTCTGACAGGAAATTTTGCTAAAATAGCCAGCACTCCCAATCACAAAGTAAAGATTCAAAATAACGACCGTCATCGCTTGTTTTGGCGTACTGCTATTGATGTTTTATCACTGCCTATGAATGCTCTATTTCGCTTTTTTGAAAACCGCTTACCGGCCTTCCCCAACACCCCCATGCCGCTGTCCTCGCCTCGTGACGGTATGCTGCAGTTTTTGTGGGCTTGTACAAAGGGGCTGCGCAGCTGGCTGCTGCTGTTTATGGTGTTGTCAGCAGGCATCGGCATTTATGAAGCAATGCTGTTTGCATGGATTGGCGATATCGTCGATTGGCTTGGCGTCTATACGCCGCAGAACTTATGGCTAGAAAAAGGCGATATGCTGCTGCTGATGCTGGCGGTGATGATTGTCAGCCCGTTTTGGATTGCCTTATCCTCGTTTATTCATTTTCAGACCTTGCAAGGCGTGTTTCCCATGCAGATGCGCTGGCGTTTTCATCAGCGTATGCTTGGGCAGTCCATGCAGTTTTATCAAGACGAGTTTTCTGGACGTGTCTCGGCCAAGGTCATGCAGACCGCGCTTGCGGTGCGTGATACGGTGATGACCGTCACAGATATGTTTATGTATGTCACCGTATATTTTGTGACCAGTGGCCTTATTTTATTTAATTTAGACAGCTTGTTATTGATTCCCTTTATCCTCTGGTTTGGGTTGGTGGCGCTGGCGATATGGTATTTTATTCCAAAGCTCAAACAAACTGCCATCGTACAAGCAGATGCGCGCGCGTTGATGACGGGGCGTATCACCGATGCCTATGCCAATATCATGACTGTCAAGCTGTTTAGCCACTCACGCCGTGAGCTTGGTTATGCCAAAAACGCCATGGGGCAGTTTTTAGGAACGGTACATGCGCAGATGCGCTGGGTCAGTTATTTAGAGATTTTCACCCATCTTATCAGTGTGATTTTGGTCAGTAGTACCGCAGGGATTGGCCTGTATCTATGGCAACAAAGCGCGGTCGGGGTCGGGGCGATTGCCGCGGCGACGGCGATGGCGCTACGCCTCAATGGTCTGACGCGCTGGATCATGTGGCAAACCGCCAGCCTTTTTGAGAGTATCGGCACGGTACAAGACGGCATGCGCACGCTATCCGCGCCGCAGACGATCGTCGATAAGCCAGACGCAGCTGAACTACGCGTCACCGAGGGGCATATCGTCTTTGATCATGTCGACTTTAGCTATGAGAATGAAGACCACGATAACTATCACGCCACCGATAAAACATTTAAACCGTCGGTAGCGACCACTGACATGGCGCAAGACAACTCGGTCAAGCTGCTTGATTACTTTTATTTGGATATCAAACCAGGAGAAAAAATCGGCTTGGTTGGGCGCTCAGGAGCGGGCAAATCCACGTTGGTCAACTTGCTGCTACGCTTTTTTGATGTCGATCGCGGTAAGATATATATCGATGGTCAAGCGATCGATGATGTCACACAAGACTCTCTGCGTCAGCAGATCGGTATGGTGACCCAAGACACCTCACTGCTGCATCGTACCATACGTGAAAACATCGCTTATGGCCGTCCCGGCGCCTCTGACGAAGAGATTATCCATGCCGCCAAACAAGCTCAAGCATGGGACTTTATCAAAGACTTATATGACGATAAAGGCAATACAGGTCTTGATACCCAAGTGGGTGAACGCGGCGTCAAACTCTCCGGCGGTCAACGTCAGCGCATCGCCATCTCTCGTGTTATGCTAAAAAACGCGCCGATCTTGTTATTGGATGAGGCCACCAGCGCGCTTGACTCTGAGATTGAGTTTGCCATTACCGAGAGCCTCAACGATATCATGACCGGCAAAACTGTGATTGCCATTGCCCATCGCCTCTCTACCATCGCTGCGCTCGATAGGCTGGTGGTGATGGAAAAAGGCCGAATCATCGAGCAAGGTAGCCATGACGAGCTGTTGGCACAAGACGGCGTCTATGCGCGCTTGTGGCAGCGTCAAAGCGGTGGGTTTTTGGGCGAAGACACCCCCTAGACCGCCATCATCATAAAAATAAAACATAAGGAAGTGGGCAGTTTATGGAAGCCTTTACCCATCGTATCAATTTAAGCGGCAAACAAGCACGCTACTACGACCTTGGCAGTATCAACCCATCAGTAGCAGCAGAGCACAACAAACGTGCGCCTGCGCACTTTTATGGAGGCAACAGCTTTACGGTCGGTACTTATACGCCGCTGCTGCATGAGCTGGCAGCAACGTTTGATATCAGTGCGCTTGCCCTACGCGGCTACTGGTACGATAAACCGCAAAAACGCCGCCTCACTCGAGAGCAAGACGCTGAGCTATTGATTGAGTTTTTGGAGCGCACCCAAGATCGGCCTGTGGTGGGTATCGGTCATTCGCAAGGTGCCACTGCCACCGCCATGGCCGCCGCCAAACGTCCAGATTTATTCTCCCAGCTGTACTTGATAGAGCCGGTCACCTTTACCAAAAACCAAGCACGACTGTATAACTTATTGCCGCGGCGGTTTTTGCTCAGTCGAGAGCCTTTTAAAAGTACGCTGACCAAACCCGCTATTTGGACGAGCGTTGATGCGTACTATCAAGCCCTACGCGCCAACCGAGCCTACAAACGCATTAGCGATGCGCATTTATACGTGTTTGCTGAGCAAAGCTTGAGCGTCAATGCCGATGGTAGCCACACGCTGATGTTTGCCCCAGAGCAAGAGCTTGCCAACTATTTTGGTGCGCCGCATATCGACACCGCTCTAAAAAACCTTCGCTGCCCTTATACACTGATCACGGGCAAGCCAACCTTATTTATTAGCAATAAAGTCCGTAAGCAGTGGCAAAAATTCGTCCCTGCCGACAATATCATCTCTTTACCAGATTACGGCCATCTTTTGCCAATGGAAGCGCCCAAACTGTGCGCACAAATTATCAATGAGCATTATAAAAACAGTCACTAAGCTGAGCAATGTAAGCCATGAGCGACCTTTTTGCCCCTGCCCCAACCGATAACTTATTGCCTTATGATGGCAGGGTAAATGACTTCGGCTGCATCATCGATGATGAATGCCAGCTCTACGATGCATTATTGACCGAGCTACCATGGCAGCCTGATAGGGTGACCTTATTTGGTAAGACGCACATCACCACTCGCCAAGTGGTATGGATGGGTGAAAAAGATCTGAGCTATCAGTACTCAGGTCATACCCGACACAGCCTGCCATGGTCAGACACCGTGTTTCACGTGAAACTTTATATCGAACAGCAACTATCAAGCATCGGTATTGATGCCAATTTCAATTCTTGTCTGCTCAATTACTACCCGACAGGGCATGATGGCATGGGCTACCACGCCGATGATGAAAAAGAGCTGGGCGCGCAGCCTGTGATTGCTTCTTTATCACTGGGTGCCACACGCAAATTTGTCTTTAAGCACAAAAAAACTCAAGATAAAGTCGCGCTTTATCTTGAGTCCGGTCAGCTAATCGTCATGCATGGCGAGACGCAGCGCTTTTGGAAACACAGCATCACTAAGACAAAAACCGTCTCCGATGGGCGCATCAGCCTAGCCTTTCGGCACCTACACCCAACTTAACGAATATAACTGCATGGGTCTGGCTAATCGCTTTTTTGTTTTACTTGTAAGACTATCTTGCCAAAGGCATCGCCTTTTTGCAGCTCATG
The DNA here is from genome assembly GCF_904846595.1 of Psychrobacter sp. HII-4. Taxonomy (NCBI): domain Bacteria; kingdom Pseudomonadati; phylum Pseudomonadota; class Gammaproteobacteria; order Moraxellales; family Moraxellaceae; genus Psychrobacter; species Psychrobacter sp. HII-4. The sequence goes on from NZ_CAJHBJ010000006.1 coordinate 29,475, forward strand.
ATGCGCTGCCACCACTTCAGAGAGTGGGTAGACGCTTTGAATCTTTAAGCGTAACTTTCCATCAGCGATGAGTTGTAAAACGCGTGCCATATCATCACCGCTGCGCTGCGCTTTGTAGCCTGTGACCGTTAGCTGCTTTTGCTCACCTGCTGCTTTGAGTTTATCAACCCAGATAGTCGGCAAAACAAAAACCCGAGCCGCAGGCTTGAGCACGCTCAGCGCTCGTACGCCTGCCTCATCACCGACCAGATCCAGTAGCACATCAGCTTGTAGATCAGGAAACGCCGCGTCTTTGGTATAGTCAATCCAGCCTGCCAGCTTGTCTTTATCGATTAAGTCTGCAAGCTTGTCATACTTCTCAGGTGAGCAAATGACCGTGACCTTGATATCGTCGTTGGCTACTTTATCCATCAATAGCTGTATCGCTAGGTGCCCCACCCCGCCTGCGGGTGCATTGATGACGACGTGCTCACCTTTTTTGATAGCAGCAAACTCAACAAACTGTAGCGCGGTTTGACCAATACAAGGCAGTGCGCCTGCTTGCTTTAGTGTGACAGGATTGGGCACTTTGGCCAGCAGTTTGGCATCCACTGCCACATATTCAGCGTAGCAGCTGCCCTCAAAGCTCAAAGCCGCCACCTGATCACCGATGGCAAATTTATCACTACGGCTATCTACCACCGTACCTGCGACATCGAAACCCAAAATTGCTGGCTCGTTTTTATCAAACTTATTGCTTTGAATTGCCTCTGCGCCCCAGCCTTTGCCTTGACGCGTTTTATAATCGACGGGGTTTATCCCTGCATACGCCACTTCGATCAAAACTTGCTCGTCTGCCAACGATGGCATCGCCACCCCGTCTTGATACTGCATCACTTCAGGTGCACCAAACTCTTTGATGAGGACAGCGTGCTGCGTAGTTGGCAGTTGTTTTTCGGTTGTTGAATTAGACATGGTATATATCCTTATCCGTCTATTAATTAAAGTATTTTTGGCTTTTTATACATATGTTTATACACGTAATCATACATCAGGGTCGGTGTCGTCACTCTCATAAACTGCACCCGCTATAAGGTCAGCTCAGCACTGAGCGGCAGATGATCAGATAGGGTCGACCAAGGCTTGCCCGTGTGTACCCATGCGTCTTTGACCGTCAGATTACGCACATAGATGCGATCTAAGCTGAGCACTGGTAGCTTGGCTGGAAAGGTGGGCAAGAGCTTGCCATGACAGTGCTTAAAGGCTTCCGTCATGCCGAGGCTGGCCGCCAGCTTATCACAAGACATTTTTTTCCAGTCATTAAAATCCCCGGCCAAAACCAGAGGTTGGTCGTCATCGATTTCGTTACGTACATAGTTAGCGATGGCCTCATACTGTTTGATACGGTCGCGCTCAAACAAGTTTAGATGCGCGCACAATACCACCACTGGCCGCTCCCAGCCGATGGGTTGTACTTCACAGTGGAGAACGCCGCGCTGCTCTAGCTTATTGACGGTGATATTGACGTTATGCTTTGGGTCTAAGGGGAAGCGGCTGAGCACCGCGTTGCCATGATGGCCATTTTCGTACTCTGAGTTTTTGCCGTAGCTGTTTTGCAGTTTTAGGTATTCGCCAAACCACTCATGCTGAGACTGGTCAGGGTACTCATTGTATTGCATATTGCGCTTTAGGTTTTGACCCTGCACTTCTTGCAAACACAGCACATCAGAACCTATGATATCGAGCGCTTGCGCGATGCCTTGTATTTTGACTTGGCGGTTCATCGGCGACATGCCTTTATGAATGTTATAGCTGGTTAAAACAAAAGAAGTCGTGGTAGTCATAGGTTTGGTCATAAACTCAGTATGGTAGGATAAGGGCGGCATGGTCTGCGGTGAGCCAAAACCGACGTAAAAAGAGCATTGATTCGTTGTGAACCAATGCTCTTATGTTATACCTAACTGCCGCCGATGGCTAATGCGTCATCGTATCACGCCAGTATCTGGCAGTCCCGATTTAGTAGCGAGTCACCAGAGCAATCGGTTGGTCTGCACCCATGATATCTTGTGGCATAAACACCGCTTTACCACCATTATGAATGACATGCTCAATGATTTCACCGATGGCATCATCCGTCACGCCATCAGCAGCTGGGTCGTCTGCGAGGCTCAGGGTCTGCGCTTGTTCATCTATCTTTGCAGGCTGGATATAACCGCGGCGGACATAGAGGGTCTCGCCTACGCCTTGATAGGCACTGCGATAGACTTCTTGCAAGTCAGTCTGGAGCATACTGGCGCCACGTGCTTTATCTATCTCACCGAGTGCTTCTTGATGTAGCGACGAGCGATAGCCCTCGACCGCTTCTTGTACGCTATCGATGATATGCTGAGCGCTGCCATCTTCTAGGTTGGTCGCATTGGTGACGGTAGCAATGATGTTGTCAGGACGGTCACAGACTTCTTTATAGTAGCCGATGTTTTTGGCATCACCCACGATGACCAGCGGCATTTTATTCTCGCCCCACAGCTCTTGCACGCTTTTATCAACTTGATTAAAGAACTCTTTGAGATAGCTGCTTTCGTTGTTTGATGAGCGATCTGAGCCACCATCGCCTGTGGTATAGGGGCCATTATTTTCTACAGGAAATGGGATGTTTTCCATGTTGTTTTGTGCATCGTCATCTTTGTCAAACTCTCTGATGACGCGATCGTTCGAGGCTTCGATGAGGCGCGCATGTTCGCGGGTTAGCACCACGGTATAGTAGTGGACAGCACTTGCCATATCACGTACTAGATCACGAGTGGCAAAACGATCTGAGATAACGACGCGCTCTTGGGTATCGATCGGCATACGGATGACTTTTACATCATCGGTGCTGGCAAATATCGCTAAGGTGTCAAGGTTATAGTTATGGTTGAGCTCTTTGGTTTTTGCGTAGATATTGTCCAAAATAGTAGTAGCCGTACGCTTATCATATTCACTGTTTAAGCGCTCTTCGACGATTTTTAGTTGGTTTTTTAGGGCAATAGGGTCTTGATCGTTAGCAGGGTGCTCACGATGCGTTTTTACAAAGATACTGACCGCAGGGTTGGCTTTGGTTTCACGTAAGCTCTTTAAAGTTGCTTTCATATATTGCTCCTTGTTTTATTATGGTTTCATGGCTTTTTAGTGTTTATTAAACCTAATATTTATGACACTTATTGTTTATTAAACGACGTCTTTTATTAAAAAAACCGCTTAGAAAAACATCCATTTAAAAGACAGAGCTGCTTGTTTTTATGTTGTACTGTCTGTCATGTCTGTGCTGATAGTCCATTAACTTGATGCTAACAGCTAAACCTCACGCTCTATAGGGTGAATTTGCAAGCAAATGATAGCGCTTTGTAAGCGAAGCACTCTTTATTGTATAAATCATTGTATATAAACTTGCCTGACTCAAAAAATGACGGATTGTTTGCATGATTTTGTGCGCTCATTGTTTTGTTGCACTGTTGACACCGTTTGCGATTCTGCGCTGTTTGCGGTATGACTGGCGCGTAGGTTGTATTTTTGGCAAACGAACCCATCTTTTATACAGCTTATAAATAAAACGATAAGGCCACCTACACCACCTCATGCCAAACGCATGATTGTCAATTATTCATTCATATCAGATATCGGACGCCGCTATGACAGCCATTTCTCCAGCATTACACCTTGTCGATTTTGACAACGTCTCACCCGCCACCCTACAAGACCAAGTTCGCAGCGCCATTGATGCGGCCAATGCTTTTTTAGATACAATGCCAGCTTTAGACTCCTTGCCAGCTGACCGCCAAATCAGTGCTGAGCAAGCACTGGCAGATGTGATGAGCTTTGACCATATCAATTTGGCGTTGGACCGCAGTTGGGGGATTTTGTCGCATCTAAATAGCGTGATGAGTAATGATGATATTCGTCAGGTACATCACGAGCTGCTCCCCAAGCTTTCTGCCTATGGCACACGTGTCGGCCAACACCAACCGCTCTTTGGCCGTTATCAAACCATCAAAAATGACACAGCGTTTTTTGCAGCGCTTGAGCCTGCGCGCGCACGGGCGATTGAGCTAGCACTGCGTAGCTTTGAGCTATCAGGCGTGGCATTGCCAAAAGAGGAGCAAGCCACTTTTGCTGATATTCAAAGCAAACTCTCAACTTTATCTGCGACGTTTTCAGACCATATTTTGGACGCCACTCAAGCCTATGCTCTGCCGCTTAGCCAAGCGCAGTTGGCAGGGTTAACCGACAGTGGCTTAGCACTGCTAGCAGATGCCGGTGAACAATATAAAGCGCGTGAGCTGGCTCGTGGTACGCTCTCACAGGCCGATGTCGATGCACTACCAACGCCTTACTATGTAGCCAGCTTAAACATCCCTGTATATTTGGCCATCATGACCCATGCCGATGACCGTGATTTGCGCGAGACGCTATACCGTGCGTATGTGACCCGTGCCTCAGAGTTTGACACGCATACCAATGCCAAAGGCGAGTCGCTAAATAACGCGGATATCATGAGTCAGATTTTGCAGCTGCGTGAACAAAAAGCCAAGCTGTTGGGTTTTGATAATTATGCAGAGGTTTCTTTATCGACCAAGATGGCGGACAGTGTGACAGAGGTCGAAGACTTTTTACGCAACTTGGCCGCACAGGCCACGCCAGCCGCGCAGCAGGACTTAGCGCAGCTACAGACATGCGCCCAAGACTACGGCATTGATGAGCTACAGCCCTGGGACAGCGCTTATATCGCCGAAAAAGTTAAACAAAGCAAGTTTAGCTTGTCGCAAGAAGAGATACGTCCATATTTCCCCTTACCAAAGGTCATCAGCGGCTTGTTTGCAATCGTTGAGCGCTTATACGGTATCAAGGTACAAGAGCACAGCGAGTCGGTATCGCGCTGGCACGATGACGTGCGTTTTTATCAGTTGTTTGACGCCGATGATACATTGCTTGGAGGGTTTTACTTCGACTTGTTTGCTCGTAGTGGCAAGCGCGGCGGCGCATGGATGAGTGGCTTTCAGTCGCGCTATCGTCATGAGCCCACAGAGCATCAGCAGCTACCAGTTTGCTTTATGGTTGGCAACTTCACCCCTGCCCTAGATGGCAAGCCAAGCTTATTAACCCATGATGAGGTATTGACCTTATTTCATGAATTTGGTCACGGTCTCCATCATTTATTGACCCAAGTGACGGTCGGCGATGTGGCTGGGGTCAATGGGGTTGAATGGGACGCCGTCGAGCTACCCAGTCAGTTTATGGAAAACTGGGCATGGGACAGCGAGGGCATCGCGCTGATTAGTAGTCACGTCGATACTGACGAGCCACTACCAGCCGATAAGCTTGATGCACTACTAGCGGTAAAAAACTTCCAAAGCGGCATGCAGACCTTACGTCAAATCGAGTTTGCCTTGTTTGATTTGCTGATTCATGCACACACGCCAGCACTTGATTATGAGGGTATTTTGGCGACACTAGATGCGGTACGTCGTGACGTCGCTCTCATGCAAACCCCCGACTACAACCGTTTTGCCAATGGCTTTAGTCATATCTTTGCAGGCGGCTATGCGGCTGGCTACTACTCGTACAAATGGGCAGAGCTACTCTCTGCCGATGCCTTTAGTAAGTTTGAAGAAGAGGGTATCTTTAACCCTATCACTGGTAAGGCGTTTCGTGAGACGATTTTGTCGGTCGGTGGTAGCTTCCCTGCCAAGACCAACTTTGAAAACTTCCGTGGCCGTAGTGCCAGTATTGATGCTTTATTGCGCCATAGCGGTTTTGTCGCGACTCAAGGCATGCAAAATACCGATACTACTCATAGCACGCGTCACAGTACGCGCGAGGGCATCTAAATGCGTTATCAATCATCAACCCCCAAGCGCCGGTTTTTAGCAGGCGTTCGTTGCCCTAAATGTCAGGCGATGGATGCGGTGGTGCAGATAAATATTGTCACGCCAGTAGCTGATGAATATATCGAGTGTACCCAGTGCGGGCACACAGAGCGCCGTCCAGATCCTGATGCCATCAGTGCCAAAAACCATGCCGAAGACCAGATCGCTCGCGATGCCATGGCGACAGGCACCAGCGGAACAGTGAAGTTTAAGCCCTAAACGGCACATGTCGCTATTTGATGATAGCGACGTGTTTTATTCTTTAACGGTGTTTTAAGCCTATCTTTTAATAGATAGGCTTTTTATTTTGAGTTTGCTATAGTATGTCCACTGATATCTTTGACATAAATCGACCAAAGTATGAAAAACAAAAAACCGCACCCTTTATTAAATAAGCATCTAAACAACAAACCCTCTAAATCGCACTCAAAAGCCGCAGTCGCTGTGATATTGGTTTTGCTTGTTGCAGCTTTTGGTTACTTTATTTGGACGCAGTCTCAGCCTAAAGTAAGCGAGCCTATCGACCAATCCTCGTCGGCCTTAGCTGAACAGACTAAAACAACAAATACAGTAGCGTCTCCCGATGTCTCAACAGATGATACGATAAATACCGAAAACAATAGCGCTGCGATGGCCAGCAACCAAATACCAGATCCAAAAGCCATCCTACAAGCACCGCTACCACAGAATAATAGCTTAGCCAAAGAAGAGATTGATCGGTTAGAAGATGAGCGCCAACGTCTCGCCGAGCAAGAAAAACTGGCCGCTGAGCAATTAGCAATGAATAAAAAACTTGCAGATATGAAAGCAGAGCAAATCGCTCTACTCGAACAGCAAATCGCCCAGCTAGAAGCGGATAACGCCAGCAAAACCACTGAGCAATAAGGATTTTTTTAAGGGGCTGATCATGGCAAGCATCCAACTCACTCACGCCCCTATCTTAAATAGTAGCGCGCAGCTGCTTATCCTGCCTGTCAATACTGCTGGCATTTTGTTAGACCCTATTCTCAAGCGCGCCAAAACGCTGTTTCCTGACAACTACCAGCGCTATCATCGTGCCTGCCGCGACGGTAGCTTACACGTGGGCAGCTGTCTTTTGCATAAGCGCGTGCGCGAGCAAGCGGGACTTGCAGCCAGTAGTAATGGCAATCAGCCAAGCCACATTACCAATCTTGTGATATCAGACCATCCCTACCATTCGGCTCGTATGCGCTGGCTGACTGCCGCGTTGATACAGTTACGTGAGCAGCTGATACCGCTGATACGCTATCAAGGAATGCGTAGGGCAGCTCTTATGGCCCGTCCCTTAATTTATGATACTACGCGGCAGCACTCACCTGCTACCGCGCATTTAGCAAACGCCGTACCGCCAGATTGGGCTACAGAGACATTACCGCTTTTGATGCAGCATTTACAAGATCTGCCCAAACTGCGTATCGATATACACGTCCCCAAGCATTTTGACATTTAAGCATCCATTAAGACAATCTACCAAATAGTATCCGTGCTTGCTTAAGTCTAACCGACACACCAGCCGGCACCAGCAACATGTATATAGTCGACACACTCTAAAAATGTCATAGCGCTACTGGGATAAATTTTGCGCAGCCTCTAGGAACGTAGCACGCAAGTAAAATTTATACCAGTAGCGCGTTTAAATCCATAACAGTTTTACATTCAGCTAACTATATTGATTGTGTTGTATGAGCTATCGGCTTTATAACGGCCAAAAAAAACCGCCTTAAGCGTTCATAAAGAACAACTTAAAGCGGTTTTGAGTGTTTATAAAAAGTATCACACGCTTATAACGACAGCTTAATTTTGCTCAACACCCTTCATGGTTAGCTTGATGCGACCACGGTTGTCGACGTCTTGAACCAAGACATTGACTGCCTGACCTTCGCTCAGATAGTCTGATACGCTCTCGACGCGCTCTTCTGCGATTTGTGAGATATGCACAAGGCCATCGGTGTTTGGCAGTACATTGACAAAGGCACCAAAGTCTACGATACGAGCAACCGTACCGGCATACGTTTTGCCTACTTCCACTTCAGCCGTCAACGCTTCGATTTTGCCAATTGCCGCTTTGGTCGCTGCTTTGTTTTCACCAAAGATACGAATCGTACCACCGTCATCGATATCAATGACTGCACCAGTCTCTTCAGTCAACTGACGAATCATGGCGCCGCCTTTACCGATGACATCACGGATCTTGTCTGGATTGATCTCGATGACCGCATAGTTTGGTGCATGTGCGTTGATTTCAGTACGGCTTTGCGGCAAGACTTTATTCATCGCTTCAAGGATATGAATACGACCAGCATGCGCTTGCTTTAGCGCTTGCTCCATGATGTCAGGGGTGATGCCTTCGATTTTGATATCCATCTGCAGCGCAGTGATACCGTCTTTTGAGCCCGCCACTTTAAAGTCCATGTCGCCCAAATGATCTTCGTCACCTAAGATATCTGATAAAACAGCAAAGCGATCGCCTTCTTTTACCAGACCCATAGCAATACCTGCCACAGGGGCTTTTAGAGGCACGCCAGCATCCATCAATGCCAAGCTAGCACCGCACACAGACGCCATAGAAGACGAACCATTTGACTCGGTAATCTCCGATACCACACGAATGACGTACGGAAAGCGCTCGCTATCTGGTAGCATGGCTTGAACACCGCGGCGCGCTAGGCGACCATGACCGATCTCACGGCGCTTAGGGATACCTTCACGGCCTGTCTCGCCGACAGAAAAATGCGGGAAGTTGTAATGCAGCATGAAATGATCACGAATCGTACCGCTTAGTGAATCAATCATATTGACATCACGGCTGTTACCCAACGTCGTGGTTACTAGCGCCTGCGTCTCACCACGCGTAAATAGCGCAGAACCGTGAGTATAAGGTAATACGCCAACTTGCACGTCTAGCGCACGCACGGTCTCAAGGTCACGGCCATCGATACGCGGCTTACCTGATAAGATATTGTCACGAACGGTGCGGTATTTCAGATCTTCGTAGATGTCTTTTATCTCAGAAACTTTGCTGTCATAGTCTTCTGATTCGCTATCCCCTGCCAGCGCTTCGATGGCAGCATTTTTGATATCATCAAGTTTGCTATAGCGATCTTGTTTGTTGGTGATGGTATAGGCATCAGCCACTTGCTCACCAAACTGCGCTTTCATGCTGCTCTCAAGCGTCTGATCTCGCTCAGGTGCCGCAAATTCTTGCTTGGCAGTGCCGACTTCTTCTGCCAAAGAGGCAATATTGTCGATGACGATTTGCTGCTGCTGATGACCGTATAACACAGCGCCCAACATCTGATCTTCTGACAGCTCTGCAGCCTCAGACTCTACCATCAACACTGCTGACTTGGTACCGGCAACCACCAAATCCAGATCACTACTCTCTAGCTGCTCAAGCGTTGGGTTGAGTACATATTCACCATTGATAAAACCAACACGCGCTGCCGCGACAGGGCCATTAAATGGCGCATCAGAGATAGCAAGTGCCGCTGACGCACCGATAAGCGCTGCGATATCAGCAGACTGAGTCTTGTCTGATGACACCACGGTGGCGGTAATTTGGATTTCGTTTACATAACCTTCAGGAAACAACGGGCGGATCGGACGGTCGATAAGACGCGAGGTAAGAGTTTCAAACTCGCTGGCGCGGCCTTCACGTTTGCCATAAGCGCCTGGGATTTTACCCGCGGCATACATTTTTTCTTGATAGTTTACGGTGAGCGGAAAGAAGTTTTGACCTTCTTTGGCTTCTGACTTTACTACCGCTGCTACAAGGACAGTCACCCCGCCCATATGAATCAAAATAGAGTTGGCTTGACGAGCCACGCGTCCTGTTTCGATGACAACCTGCTGGTCGCCATACTGAAATTCGCGCTTAATGGTATTAAACATTGTCATATAATCTTCCTAATGTTGACTGACAAAAACGAATATCAGCATCGTATAAAGCTGATATCTGTCATTAAAATTCTTTGAATATAGCCGCCCGCTGACTGACATCGTTTGCTATGTTATAGCCGCGGCGGCATATCTCATTACGATCTTTGTATCCATGCCTGCCACAGATATTTTGCTGGTATGTATATGTGGCTGTGCAAATGTGGTCTTACTATCGTTTGATCGATCTATTATCTAAAACCGATGCAGCGCGCTTAGCTACCTACATCTTATGTTACCTTGTGCAATATATTTATGATGACTGCCTTATTGGCACTCCCTGCATAAACACCCTACTCACTGGCAAGTCCTCTATCTAACAATCGCTAAGCCATCAAGTTAACAATGCATTATTTTACAGTGATTTGTGGCTATTGACCAATCAATTACAAAACGGTACGTCCACCGCTGATGATCGGCCATTATCAATATAACAGACAGTAAGAATAACACACAGCACACGTGCCACACGCATCACCGAGCAGACAGTATTACTTCTTAATTTCTTAACTTCTTATAAATAAGCATAAAAAAACGGCGTGAAACTATTCCACACCGTTTTTAGAAAAATCTATTGTATCGATATCAGCAAGTAAGTGTGACGCGCTCTGCTAGAAGCTTGATAGTTAGCGCCTAAAGGTGCGTCACTTATCTGAATGAGCGCTCATACTATCGTCGCTGTATTAACGACGTAGACCTAACTGACTAATAAGAGTGGTATAGCGACCAAGATCTTTACCTTTTAGGTAATCAAGCAATTTGCGACGCGTATTTACCATACGGATAAGGCCGCGGCGGCTATGATGGTCAGCTTTGTGCTCTTTAAAATGGTTTTGCAAATCATTGATACGTGCACTTAACAACGCTACTTGTACTTCTGGAGAACCCGTGTCGTTTTCGCTGCGCTGGTATTGGGCAATGATTTGTTCGCGATCAGTATTGGTTAGCATAAATATCTCCGGCAATGCTAAAAGCTTTAAATACGCTCGAATTTGAGCGATATATAAAGCAGTAAAATAAAAAGTAAAACAGCTTATACGGCATTCAGGACAACCCTGCATTACTAGAGTTGACCTAGTGTCGCTGAGCTCAATCACATAAGATCATCATCTAAAAAAGGCAGATAAGTCACGGCTCTATCTCGCTCCTTATGAGCGCAATGATTTAAGCCTAATGCTATCTTCAAACCAAATTTAAATGTGGCGGCAATTATAACAAAAAACTGCTGAACTCGCAGCAGTTTTTCATATTAGTTTGTGATAAAAAGCGTAAGATACAAACCGACTCAAACGCGTCAAAAGATGATAGTAGATTCAGTTTAAAAATATTATAGCGCTACTGGTATAAATTTTCCTTGCGTGCTGTATACACAGAGGCTGCGAAAAATTCACCCCAGTAGCGTTTTGGAACTTATGACAGTTTTGTTTTCAACTGACTATAAAAGGCTCCTATTTTAAAAGGCTTCTATTTTTTTGCATCTTTTTGTGTTGCATGCGTGCCCAGCTCATTGTCCTCTAAAGGCACCGTGGTCGCTTCTGCTAAGCTATCTGGCGTCGCATCTTCACGTGGATTGATATCCTCAGCCAGTTTTTCAATTTCTTGTTCTTGTTGATCCATATTATCTGTGGACTGACTCATAATCCCTCCTATTTTTATTATTTCTGTTTAGCTACAGCTAAACTCAATTATAAATTAGCTGTATTGATTACTGATCTTTTTTTACATTTTCTAAATTATCAGCAATTCTATCAGCCGCCGCCTCAGAATCTTCTGTGTGATTGTCTTCAGTTTGGCTTTTTAATGCCGCCTTTGCTGATTCTGAGCGTTGTTGTTCTAGCTTTGTATCGTTTGGATTTGAATTGGCCATGATAGTTTCCTCTTGATGATAAAACTTGATTGTAAAATAAGTCTTAGCGTTTAAAGGTTATTAGACAGAACAAGTAATAAACAAAATATTGCACATACACAGTTACGATAATGCTTTGTCAATAGCAGCAACGAAGTTGTCAATATCGTCTGGATTACGTGAGGTAATTAAATTACCATCGACTTGTACGGTCTGGTCTACAAAGTCCGCCCCAGCATTTTGCAAATCCGTCTTTAGCGAATGATAAGCCGTAAGCGTCTTACCTTTTGCGATACCGGTATTAATAAGCACCCAAGGCGCATGGCAAATCACCGCTAAAGGCTTACCAGCATCATTAATAGCATGAATCAGCTGATGGGCGTCTTGCTTGCCGCGTATGGTGTCAGCATTGACAGTACCGCCCGGCAAGACCAGCGCGTCGTAGTCGTTCGCGTCTGCTTCGCTAGCGAAAATATCAGCAGTAAACGTATCTGCTTTATCGACATCTTGCTGCATCGCTTGGACTTGCTTGTCTTTGTTGGTAGTAATCAATACTGTCTGATAACCCTTATCTTTTAGCTGGTTATTGACATCTTCATACTCGGCTTGTTCAAAGTGATTATGTAATAAAAATGCAATGGTCTTCATCGTTATCTGTATCCTTATCGTTGTCTTTGTTAAAAACTACTTTGTTAGAAACTACTTTTTATCGAGTTATAGCCACGTATTTACTATTCTATTTTTAGATAGCAAAACCATAATCCATTATTTTTACTTACTTATATTTTTATTGATAATTATTATTATCTTCCCTCTCAACCCTCTATAGTAAAACTATAATGCGTTTCTAGTTATTCTTATACTTGAATATTATTTTTATAATTCATTTAAACGTCCTGTTTTTTCTTATCTTAATAAAACGCTTAATTGTTATTTTTATCATAAGTATTTTTATTATTATGATGTCACGTTTCCCTTGCTGACTTAATTAATGTACAAAAAAAACAGGTCTCACCATAGGCGAAACCTGCAATAAAATGTGACGATATGTGATTAGTGTAAACTGTTAGTAAGCCAACCGGGCAATAAGCCGCTGATCAACCAAAATGGTAACATTAACGTTGAATAAGCTTTTTCGGTTGTAGCCTACCGTTTAGACTGACAGCACCCAAACCCAAAAACTGACCTTGTTCATCTAGCAGACGAATATCTACTGGTACGTCAGAGGCGAGAGCTGTGTTGCTGACAGTCGTTTCGTGAGCCGCAGTAGCCGCTGCTACTACTTGGCTGCTGGTAGACTGGAGAATCTGTTGGGATATATAAACATGTAGCTCATCTGTCAATTGTGCAGACACATTTAGACGCTGTCCCATATGGATACGCTGACATTGCTCGGCCGTCAGCGTCATTTGTGCAGGTATTTCGATACAGGCATCTATCGGCATCAGCTGCGTGAAACGCTCGACCAATGGCAGATTTTCTAGAGCAGATAAAGTGATGGCATTATCAACCTTAAAGCTACCAACTTGTAAGCGGCGCAGGGCGGTGAGATGGCCGAGTGTACCGAGCGCTTTAGCGATGTCTTCACCCAGCACGCGCACATAAGTGCCTTTGCTACAAGTGACGGTTAGCTGAATCTGCTCATGATCGAGTGCTGTTAGGCGAATAGAGCGGATGATAATATCTCGCGGCTCACGCACGACGTCGATGCCAGCGCGGGCATATTCGTAAAGCTTTTTACCGTCTTTTTTTAGGGCAGAGTACATCGGTGGTATCTGCTGCTGCGCGCCTAAAAACTGCTGGGTAAGCTCCTCTAAAGCAGCAGCATCAAATGTCGGCACAGAGGCCGTTGCAATTACTTGACCTTGAGCATCCCCTGTATCTGTCTGGCCGCCAAGCAAAATGGTGGCTTGATAAGATTTGTCGGCATCTAGCTGATAGTGGCTAAACTTGGTGGCCTCTCCCAGACAAATCGGCAGCAGACCTGTGGCCATGGGGTCAAGCGTCCCCGTGTGGCCTGCTTTTTTACTGTCATGGTTTGGGGATTTAAACAAATACTTAACCTTGGACACCACTTGCTGCGAGGTCAGACCATAGGGCTTATCCACTAAAAGAACCCCTGAGACTTTTATCTTGTCATTTTGCTTCGCTGGGATAGGCATAATATGGGCTTACTCGTCATGCTCGTTTTTTTCGGTTTTGCTGACAGCCTGATTGATCAAGTCCATCATATAATTACCATGCGCTGTCACTTCATCATAGTGAAAACGCAAACGCGGGGTTGTACGCGTTTTTAGGCTGTGGCTAAGCTCGGTACGCAAAAATCCTGCTGCTTTATTGAGCACATTGACGCTTTCTTCATGATTGGTCTTGGTCATCGCATCATCGAGCCCTGGCTCCATGATAGTGACATAAATGTCAGCGTAACCCAAATCAGGACTGACTTTAACACTAGAGATGGTGACAAAACCGGTCAGACGCGGATCATTGACTTCGTCGCGAATAAGGACGGCAAGCTCACGCTGGATTTGATCGGCTAAGCGTTGTAAACGTTGATTCATGTTATTACCTTAATATTAGTATGACTTAGTTAATATGGCTTATTTTTATTGGTTAAGTGACTTGGTTATGAGGACTTATCTATGGTAAAAAAGGCCTAGCAGGATGTACCTGTTAGGCCTCTGTACTACGGTCTATCCACCACACCTTTCAGACTTGGCTGATAGAGCCTATGGTCTGAGGGGTGTTTGTATCTAGCTTTGTTTTTAGATAGTACGAGCGAACTCTTGGATTTCAAAGACTTCGATTTTATCACCCACTTCGACATCATAGCCACGAACCGCAAGGCCACACTCCATACCAGTACGTACTTCATTGACGTCTTCTTTATAGCGACGTAATGACTGCAACTGACCGGTAAAGATAACCTTGTCATCACGCAAGACGCGAATAGGCTTGTTACGGTAGATTGTACCTTCGACCACCATACAACCAGCAGCAGCACCAAACTTACTAGAGCGGAAGACTTCGCGAACCTCAGCGATACCAAGGATTTGTTCACGATGCTCAGGCGCTAGCATACCGCTCATTGCCGCTTTGACATCATCGATTAGACCATAGATGACGCTATAGTAGCGGATATCGATATTGGCGACATCGGCTTTGCGGCGTGCGGCGCTATCTGCGCGGACGTTAAAGCCGAGCAATACCGCTTCGCTAGATTCAGCAAGCGTAACATCAGATTCAGAGATAGGACCCACACCTGAGCTGATCACTCTGACTTTGACTTCGTCCGTTGATAATTCGTTTAAGGCGGCCAGTAAGGCTTCTAATGAGCCACGAACATCCGTTTTTAGCACGATGTTTAAGGTCGATACATCGCCTTGTTCCATCTGATCAAACATGTTCTCTAAACGCATTTTGTTCTGACGCTCGAGTTGACGCTCGCGCTCACGATTGGTTCTAAAGTCCGCAACTTCACGTGCTTTTTTCTCATCAGTGACGACTAAGAACTCGCTACCAGCGGCTGGCGTTTCAGGTAAACCTAAAATCTCGACAGGAATAGAAGGGCCAGCTGACTTGATACGCTGACCGCGCTCATCTGTCATGGCGCGCACTTTACCGTAGTATTCACCTGCCAATACCAAGTCGCCTTGCTTGAGTGTGCCTTTTTTGACCAACACGCTCACCACAGGACCACGACCTTTTTCTAGTCTTGACTCGATGACCACACCTTGCGCTGAACCATCAAGCGGTGCTTCTAGCTCCATCAGCTCAGCTTGCAATCCGATAAGCTCTAACAACTCGTCGATACCGTCGCCTGTCTTAGCAGAGATACGTGCCATCGGGGTATCACCGCCCCAATCTTCTGATACCACTTCTTTGGTGGTCAGCTCATTGAGGACGCGATCTGGGTCAGCAGTTGGCTTATCCATTTTGTTGATAGCAACGATAATCGGCGTACCAGCAGCGCGCGCATGGTCGATGGCTTCTGCTGTTTGCGGCATCATACCGTCGTCAGCGGCCACGACCAAGACGACGATATCTGTCGCTTGCGCGCCGCGCGAACGCATGGCACTAAATGCTGCGTGACCTGGGGTGTCAAGGAAAGTAATCACACCGCGGTCAGTCTTAACATGATAAGCACCGATATGCTGAGTGATACCGCCTGCTTCGCCAGTCGCTACTTTGGTCTCGCGAATCTTGTCGAGCAATGAGGTCTTACCATGGTCAACGTGACCCATGATAGTGACGACAGGTGGACGGGTTTGCACGTTACTGCTGCGCTCATCGACAGCATCTTGTAGATCGTCTTCGACCTTGGTATCACTGACAGGGACAGGGTTGTGGCCCATCTCTTCAACGATAAGACTTGCTGTCGCTTGGTCGATGGTGTCTGATTCGCGAGCGATTTCACCCATTTTCATCAGTAATTTAATGACTTCACGAGCCTTGACTGCCATACGCTGTGCAAGATCTGCAACAGTGATGTGCTCACTGATTTCGACGTCATAGATAATTTTTTCGACAGGTTTTTCAAACTTGTGCTGTGAAGCTTGCGTTGAACGTAAACCGTTTTTGCGGTTTTTGAATTCACGCTCATCTTGATTTTTACGGCGGCGGCCACGAGCACCCGTGCTATTAGCACCACGCTTGATCTCACGGCGCTCTTTTTCAAACGACTCTTCTAGAGCATCACCGACCAGACCTTCGGCCAACGGCTCATCTTTACGCACTTCTGCCACAGGCTCACGATCGGTATATTTGCCTGCCATTTTACGCATTTGCTCCAGCGTACGCTTTTGCGCTTCTTCTGCTTGCTTGCGGCGTGTTTCTGCCTCAATTTCACGCAGACGCGCTTCCTCGGCTTCGCGCGCTTCACGAGCTTTACGCTCAGCAGCGGTTTCTACCTTAGGTTTGGTCGCAGCGGCTTTTTTCTTCGGTTGCTCTTTTGGCTTCACTTCAGTGGCTGCTTTGCCACCTTTTTTTACCACCACAGAGGCTGAAATATCGTCGTTTTTATCGTCAGACTTTTTGCTTGAACCTAGGCTTGCACGCATAGCGGCCAGCGTTGCCGCTTGACGCTCTTCTGCTTTTTTCTTAGCAGCAGCACGTTCTTCTGCTTCTTTAGCAGCACGAGCTTGGGCTTCGATTAAGGCTTGCTCACGCGCAGCCAACTCTTCAGCCATTTTTTCTGGATTGGGTTTTTCAAAGACTTTCTTTTTACGCACTTCCACATTGACGCTCTTAGACTTACCTGAAGAGCCGGTCACACGCGCAGTGCTAGTCGTCTTAGACTTCAGACTAATACGGCGCTTTTCTTGCTGACCATGACTTTGCTTTAAATACGTCACCAACTTCTCTTGCTCAAGCTCGGTGACTGGGTCATCCTCTGCGCGAGCAGGCAGCCCAGCATCCACCAGTTGCTGTCTTACAGCACTTGCGGTTTTGCCTACCATATCTGCCAGTTCTTTGACGGTCTTATCTGCCATTTATTATCACCTACTGTCTATTATTTGCTATATGTTCAATTCAGTTGTTGGCTACAAATGATTGGGGTAAGGCTGATTTCATGCGCTCATCTGTCCGTATTGATACGGCAATAATGCCTGTGACGGTATGAGTACCTGTTATCAGCGCTTTATTATCAATAGCATATCACCAAAAGACAGCGATATGCAGTTACCGCTTATTCATCGAACCAAGATTCCCGAGCTTTCATGATGAGTTGTCCTGCAGTTTCAGAATCTAATCCTTCGATATCTTCTAAATCGAAGACGGCTTGTTCTGCCAAGTCATCTACGGTGATGATGTCTTTTTGTGCCATTTTATAGGCCCAGCTGACTGTCATCCCTTCAAGCTCTTGCAGCTCTTGACTTGGCTCTTTCATGTTTTGTTGTTTGACCAGCTCATCTGCGATGACCACTTCTTTTGCCCGCTCTTGAATGATGTCAATCGCTTCGTCGTCCAAACCTTCGATATCATAAAAAGTCTCTACAGGTACGTAGGCGACTTCTTCGATACTGGTAAAGCCAATATCCACCAGCGCTTGTGCCAGATCATGATCGACCTCCAAACGCTCATAAAACAGCTCAATAAAGGCTTTGGATTCGTTTTCTTGACGCTGCTGATACTCTTCTTCTAGCATCATATTGAGCTTATAACCAGTCAGCTCTGAGGCCAGACGGACGTTTTGACCTTGTGAGCCAATCGCACGCGCGAGCTGGTCGTTGGTGCTAAAGATAATGTCAGCGGTCTGGGTGTCTTCATCGAGGATGATACTGCTAACATCGGCTGGCTCTAGCGCACTAATGATAAATTGGGCTGGGTCATCTGACCACACCACCACATCGATACGCTCACCATCGAGCTCTTGCTGTACCGCTTGGATACGCGTGCCACGCATACCAATACAAGCGCCAACTGGATCAATACGATGGTCGTTGGTCTTGACTGCTATTTTAGCACGGGTCCCGGGCAAGCGAGCGACGTTACGGATTTCGATGATTTGCTCTGCAATTTCAGGCACTTCTTTTTGCATCAAGGCTGAGAGCATCTCAGGGTGCGTGCGTGATAAAAGCAGCTGAGCACCGCGGTTTTCACGGTTAACATGATATAAAATAGCGTTGATACGTGATTTTGGACGTAACTGCTCACGAGGCAACATCTGATCGCGTGACAAATAGCCTTCGGCATTATCACCTAAATCGATGATATAGCCATCACGAGTTTGTTTTTTTACTTCGCCATACATCATCTCACCGATACGTGGCTCAAAAGCGTCTGCAACTAGCGCACGCTCCGCTTCACGGATCTTTTGAATAATGACTTGTTTGGCTTGTGTGGCAGCGATACGGCCAAACTCAATCGACTCGATCTGCTCTTCTTTGATGTCACCAATGGACCACTCGTCTTGATCTAAGTCACTGATGGCCAACTGACAAGCAGGCATTTCGTGATCTTCATCGGCAACCACTGTCCAATAACGATAAGTATCATAATCGCCAGTTGCACGGTCGATTGATACGCGTACCGCCACTTCTGGCTGGTCGGTATATACTTTTTTCTTGGTTGATACCACCAAAGCATCTTCTATAGCTTCAAAGATATCTTCAGGATTTAAGCCCTTTTCATTACTGACAGTTTCTACTACCGTTAAGATTTCACGACTCATGCTATACCTGTCCTATCATTTTTTAATTGACTTAAATTTTATCATTAATGTATTAACGTTGTTTTTCATCATAAACCATCTAGGTCATTTGTGCAGTCGCTCAGGTAGGCCACCTAAGCATCTTCGTATACCAGATTGGCTTTATCAATATTACTTAATGCAATATCAAACTGCTCACCATCAGCGGCCGTCAGCTTCAATGAAGTGGCATCGATACTGTCTAGCGTACCTGTCACTTTGCGGCGTTTTTGCTCACCTGTCCCGATCGCTTGGATCAAACGTAGGCTGATGGTTTGACCAACATACGCATGCATTTGCTCATCTGAGAAAAACGCGCGATCAAAACCAGGCGATGACACCTCTAAGACGTACTCACCTGCGATGGGATCATGCACTTCAAGAATACCGCTGACTTGATGGTTCACCGCCGCACAGTCTTCGATAGTGACGTGTTTGCCCTGAGCCTGCTCTTCTGGCAGCGCCTCAATATAAATGCGCAGCAACGAGCGACGGCCTTGCGGCGCAAACTCTATGCCCCATAGCGCCACATCACAAGCAGCAACCGCAGGCGCGATGATATTGGTCAGTTCTGCAACTTTGGTCGAAAGCTTCATAATTTATTTATATTTTCCTGTTCACTTATCTATCGTACTCACAAACTCTATTAAAGTTATGCTGATCGTTTACCGATGATAATCGCTCACCGTGATGAGTCATACTCATATATTGTAAACCAAGACAGATCGTTGTATGTATGCGCGTTTATATAAGGCTGAGCAAAAAAACATCAAGCTCAGCCAAACATTGCTTTTATTATTCATAAAGCAGTACTATCGATAAAGGAGTGAGGAATAAAAGATAGTGTGCTTACGAAACAATCATGCCAATGGCGGCAAGTGACGACCCGTATCGTGCTCTATAGACATAGAGCTTAGCATAAGTAGGATAGATACCGCGATAACACTGACCTTCAGATACAAAAAAACCCACAAACATTATGGTGGGTTAATCGTTACTGACAAATTTAGTGTACAAAACATCAGTATAAAAAGTGGTAGCGGGGGCTGGATTTGAACCAACGACCTTCGGGTTATGAGCCCGACGAGCTACCAGACTGCTCCACCCCGCATCAATCTAGAACGCATATTATAGGGAAGGTTTGTATGATTGTCAATGCTTATTTTAAATAAAATTTAAACAAGCCATTTATCATCAATCAATCTACCCTGACGTCATGCTACGTCATAAAACTTGGTGCGATTGGGGGGACTTGAACCCCCACAGCTTGCGCTACCACCCCCTCAAGATGGCGTGTCTACCAATTCCACCACAATCGCGTTTTTTACTGCTTTTACTTGCCAATGAGCTTGTTGAGTGTCTATATAAGCCACTCTAAAGCTGGACTGCGAAAAACAGAAAAGGCATTGTAAATCTAACGTCTAAAAATAGCAAGTACTGCTGAAAAAAAGAAAGCAGTAAACCGTCATTCAAACCCCAATCCATAAAAAACCAACCACTTACTACGCTATCGCCTACAAGGCTGCCCCTATAGGCCGATAGTAAGCCAGCTGTTATTGAGGGTCTTGGGTCAAGGGGCGCGGCGTTTGCGGTGCTGACACAGGTGCATCTAAGCGAAACTGATCTTCTGCTTGTTTACGCGCATGGACCGCGAGTGTCATACTGGTAATAAAAAATATCACTGTCAAAACAGCGGTCGCGCGCGTCAAAAAGTTTGCGGAGCCTGCCGCCCCAAAGACGGTACCAGACGAGCCTGCACCAAAAGAAGCCCCAGCGTCTGCCCCTTTACCATGCTGTATCAAAATCAAGCCAATCATGGCAATCGCCACAATAATATGCAGGGCTAATATAAACGTAAACATGCTGGCCTCTTTTGCCGCGTAATGACGACTGATAACGGAAAATAAATCTAAGAATCAATATATAAGCTGACTTGAGTCTAACAAAGCGACAATCTAACAAGGCAACTTAAAAGTCTGGAATATTAGCAAATAACAATGTTAACTTTTTAGTGCCAACCTTTTACGTTACCTACTAACTCTACTTTACCTACTATGCAAGCACAGAGATGACTTTGCGCAAAAGTCACTGCCCGATCCGCTTATATATGAGATTATATAAATAAGGCGCATTGTACACGATTACAAGGGCACTGTTAAACCCACTTTTATCAATTGATAAAGAGATTTTGCATACAAATGATGACCTTACCATAACCGTATGCTTATAGTGCCCGCGTCAGTACCAGCAGTACTATACATATCAGCGACCCAGCACATAACAGTGACCCAGCTGCGATGTTAGGCGTAATGTCAGACGCCTTAGGCTTGCCCATTGCCAAAAGCTTGCGCAATTGCCAAAAAGCTGGCAGCCTTTAATGAAGCGCCGCCGACCAGTGCGCCATCAATCATAGCATCTGCCGCAAAACTATCGGCATTATCAGCATTGACGCTACCTCCATATAAGACTGTGATATTGTCCAATGCTTCCCCATAGTCTGCGACCGTCTGCTTGATATGCTGATGCGTCGCGCTGACCTCGGCCACGGTAGGCACTTTAC
Organism: Psychrobacter sp. HII-4; assembly: GCF_904846595.1. Classification (NCBI taxonomy): domain Bacteria; kingdom Pseudomonadati; phylum Pseudomonadota; class Gammaproteobacteria; order Moraxellales; family Moraxellaceae; genus Psychrobacter; species Psychrobacter sp. HII-4. The sequence continues at coordinate 50,912 of NZ_CAJHBJ010000006.1, forward strand.
CTGTGCCGATGGCCCATACTGGCTCATAAGCGATGATAAGGCGATCAGATAAGGTGTCAGCAAGCGCAGGCTGCTGCGTTAGTATGTCTTTTATGACGGTGAGCTGCTCATCGATAACCGCAAGTGTTTGTCCAGCGTCATACTGTGCTTGTGTCTCCCCAATACAAAACACCACGCCTAGGCCTTGGTCAAACGCATGGGTCATTTTACTGAGTAAACAAGCATGCGTCTCTTGATGATATTGGCGGCGCTCAGAGTGACCAAGTAATGTCCAAGTTGCGCCAGCGTCTGCCACCTGCTGCGCGGAGCAATCCCCCGTATAGGCACCTGTAGTGCCACTATGCGCGCTGATATCTTGCGCAGCACACAGTACTGGGCTGTCTTGTAGATGGGTGCTGACACTGGCCAAGTGGATACAGCTAGGGGCCACCATTAACTGGCAACCAGCGCTATTGGCACCGTCATCTTTATCAGCAGTCGCCAATAAATCGCTTAATAATGTCTGGACATCATCGCTCGTTGCAGGATTTTGTTTCCAATTACCAATTACCCAAGCTTGCATCTGTAGTTACCCTGTCTTAAGTATTTATGCCAATTCGGTGAATGTGCGCGCCAGTATAACAAATAATTCACAACTGCTATAGTATGGTGTTGCAGCGGCTGTCATGGCTTGATATGGCTGCAGCGGCTGACCGCACTAAACCATCTGCCGCTATTTATTGACCTCTTATTATCTTTTTGGCGTCGTCAATAAACAGTTTAATAGTTGCCATAAGTTCTTTAAACTAAAGTAATGTTCTATATTATTACCCTAATACCCAAAAAAACTACATAGTAGCATTCGTTTACTACCTATTTATTCGTGCAACAGCAGATAACGATACAAACGTTTGTTATTGAGGAGAGGTCGTCATGTCTATCACAACCAGCAAATATGGTGGTTTAGCACAGCAGCTGATTAGCGAAGGTATCGTTAGCGAAGCAAATATGAAAACCGCACAAACCGAGTCGCAGCAGCAGCAAATAGGACTGGTGTCATACTTGGTAGACAACAAGCTGGCCGACGCCTATCACTTGGCACAAATGCTCTCACAAGCTTTTGGCGATCCTTTGTTTGATTTAGACGCCCTGAGCCTCGATGTCATTCCTAAAGACTTGGTCGATGAAAAAATCGTCCGTAAGTTTAATGCTTTGCCTTTGTTTAAGCGCGGTCAGCGTTTGTTTGTCGCCTTAAGTGATCCAACACGTATTGATGCCATTGATGCCATTGCGTTTAACTCGCGGTTGTCTATCGAAACGGTGGTGGTCGAAGAAGATAAGCTCAAAAAACGCATCGAAGCGGTCTATGCAGACAGTATGCAAAGCTTTGACAGCTTTTCTGATAGCGATTTAAACGTCGGTTTTGAAGAAGGGGATGACGCGGCTGATGAGGGCGAGACCAAGCTCAGTGATAGCGTCGATGAGGCCCCTGTCGTTAAGTTTGTCAATAAGATGCTGGTGGATGCCATTCGTATGGGAGCTTCAGATCTGCATTTTGAACCCTATGAAAAGATCTACCGCGTACGCTTTCGTGTCGATGGGGTCATGCAAAAAATGGCCAGCCCGCCTGTCCAGCTTGCCGGTAAGATCGCAGCGCGCCTAAAGGTCATGTCACAAATGGACATCTCTGAGCGCCGTATCCCGCAAGATGGCCGTATCAAACTAAAACTGTCAAAAAACAAAGCCATCGACTTTCGGGTAAACTCCTTGCCGACGCTGTTTGGCGAAAAAATCGTACTACGTATTTTGGACCCCTCATCGGCCATGCTCGGGATTGATGCCTTAGGTTATGAGCCAGATCAACAAGAGATGTTTTTAGAGGCTCTTCATAAGCCGCAGGGCATGCTGTTGATCACAGGTCCGACAGGGTCTGGTAAAACCGTATCGCTATATACTGGTATCAACATCCTCAACACGGGAGCAACCAATATCTCCACTGCCGAGGATCCAGTGGAGATCAACCTTGAAGGCATCAATCAGGTCAACGTCAACCAAAAAGTTGGCCTAACCTTTGCCAATGCTTTGAAGTCGTTTTTGCGTCAGGATCCTGATATCGTCATGGTCGGTGAGATTCGAGATTTAGAGACTGCGGAGATTGCAATAAAAGCGGCGCAAACAGGCCACATGGTACTCTCAACCCTGCACACGAACTCTGCCCCTGAGACGTTGACGCGTCTACGCAATATGGGGGTGGCTTCTTTTAATATTGCCACCTCTGTCAACTTGGTCATTGCTCAGCGTTTGGCACGGCGCTTGTGTAAAAACTGCAAAAAAGCCATCAATGTACCGCGGCAAAGCTTGCTTGAGCTTGGCTTTACGGATGCCGATCTAGACGATCCAGACAACGTCATTTATGAGCCTGTCGGCTGTAATGAATGCCGTGAAGGCTATAAAGGCCGAGTGGGTGTTTATGAAGTCATGAAGGTCAGCCCAGACATTTCTCGCATCATTATGGAAGATGGCAATGCCATGGATATCAAAGACGCTGCGCTCAAAAACGGCTTTCGCGATCTGCGCCGCTCTGGCATTTTAAAGGTATTACAAGGGGTAACCAGTATTCAAGAGATGATGCGAGTAACCTCTGAATAGCACCAACTCTCATCGCGTCAAAGAGGAGCATACTGCGTCATTGCTAAATGGTGTTTTTATCAAAGACAGCAGCAGTAATCTTGGTCATCATTTGCCAGTCATAAGTAGGTATGGCTTTTCTTTTATAAACTAGCAATAATATCTACCAGATATATTTCAAAATAAAACAGATGAGCACTGGTTTTTTAGGCTAAAATAAAGTAGGAAATGCAAAAGGTTGTGTTATCGCTACTACGCTGTGCCCAGCTGTATTTACGAGAGCAGTGCCATAAAATCACTGTTATAAAAGTGGCTAAAGTCAACGTTATTGGCGAACCATCGTTTATATATTTGCAATATCTAATAAGACAATTTTTGAGGGTAGAAACATGGCAAAAGTGAAGACCGACATGCTGTCAGACTTTGTCTACGATGGCGTAAACCGGCGCGGACAAAAGATAAAAGGCGAGACCACCAGTCGCAGCTTAGAGCTGGCCAAAGCCACCTTGCGCAAACAGGGTATTACGGTTAAGGGCATCAAGAAAAAACCCAAGCCGCTTTATACGTTTAAAAAAGCCATTAAACCCATCGATATCGCGATTTTTTCTCGTCAATTGGCCACCATGATGAAAGCTGGGGTGCCTTTGACGCAGTCTTTTGAGATTGTCGCTGACTCATTAGACAATCCCAGTATGAAAGATTTGGTGTTGCAAATAAAATCTGATATCGAATCTGGTGGTACCTTTGCCTCTGCCCTACGCAAGCATCCACGCTACTTTGATGACCTATTTTGCTCGTTGGTGGATTCTGGTGAGCAATCCGGCTCACTTGAGACCATGCTCGAGCGGGTGGCCACTTATAAAGAAAAAAGTGAGATGCTCAAAGCCAAAATCAAAAAAGCGGTCAAATACCCGATTGCCGTTATTATCGTCGCCGTCATCGTGACCATGATTTTGCTCATCAAAGTGGTACCTGTGTTCTCTGATCTTTTTGAGTCTTTTGGTGCTGAGCTGCCCGCCTTTACCCAAATGGTGGTGGGCATGTCTGAGTGGATGCAGTCATGGTGGTTTGTTTTGATTGTGCTCATCGGCGGCGCCATTATCGGGTTTTCAGAAGCGAAAAAACGCTCCAAAAAATTCCGTGACTTTTTGGACCGCGCTGTTTTGAAGGTACCTGTGTTTGGTAATATCGCTTATCAAGCGATTATCGCCCGCTTTGCCCGCACCCTCTCAACGACTTTTGCCGCTGGGGTACCGCTCATCGATGCGCTGGACTCCACAGCAGGCGCGACCAACAACGTGGTGTTTTATAATGCCACTCAGCAGATCAAAAACGACGTCTCTACCGGTCAGCAGTTACAGTTTTCGATACGTTCTACCAATTTATTTCCTAGTATGGCCATACAGATGGTCGGTATCGGTGAGGAGTCTGGTAGCTTAGAGGAGATGCTAGACAAGGTGGCGGTCTATTATGAAAGCGAAGTCGATAACGCGGTTGATGGTCTGACCAGTTTGATGGAGCCTATGATTATGGCAGTGCTTGGGGTATTGGTCGGTGGCCTCGTGATTGCGATGTATCTGCCGATCTTCCAAATGGGCTCAGTGGTCGGCTAATACCTCACTCAAGGACTGCGATTTCATGCAATTTATACAGTTATTACAAGACAATACGACCGTGGCTTTGGTCGTATTTGGGTTATTAGGGCTTTGTGTCGGTAGTTTTTTAAATGTGGTCATCCATCGGCTCCCGCTGATGATGTTTGCAAGCTGGCGGCAAGAATGTAGTCAGTTTCTGGCTGAGCAAGCAGACATGCCGCGCGAGCATACGCAGCCACTGACCCGTATCGTCGCAGGCGACAACACCATTACCTTGAGTCGCCCGGCGTCGCGCTGCCCGCACTGCGCTCATAAAATCACCTGGTATCAAAACATCCCTTTGTTCAGTTGGCTGATGCTGCGCGGGCGCTGCGCTGCTTGTAACGCCGCCATCGGTATCCGCTATCCGCTGGTGGAGCTGATCACCGCCCTACTCTCTGTGCTGATCATTTATCAATTTGGGGTGAGTGCAACAGGCTTATCGGCATTGGTCTTAGTATGGACGCTAATCGCCTTAACCGGTATCGATTTTGATACTCAGCTCCTCCCTGATCGGTTAACCTTCCCTTTGGCGGGGCTAGGTCTAGCAGTCAACAGCCAAGGCTGGTTTGTCTCACCCAGCCAGTCTATTTGGGGATTGCTGTTGGGGTTTTTGTCATTATGGGTGGTGGTAAAGCTGTTTTATTTGATCACCAAAAAACACGGCATGGGTCAGGGCGACTTTAAGTTGTTGGCCGTATTGGGCGCTTGGCTGGGGCCTATGATGCTCCCGCTTATCATCTTACTCTCCTCCCTGCTCGGCTCTATCGTCGGGCTGATCTTAATGAAAAAACAAGGCGAGAGCAGACCCTTTGCCTTCGGCCCTTACATTGCTATTGCCGGTATTGTCGCCTTATTATATGGCACAGATATCGTCAGTTGGTACTTAGGCATGTATACTTACTAAAACAGGCGTGAGTTTTACCATACGTTTTAAAAAACATACTGTAAAAGTAGCAGGGTAAGTGGCAATGGCGCTTATCTCTCTCATCTTTGTGCCAGCCTCAAATCATCAACATAGATGGGGCAAAACAGCTGCGCACGTTTTCATCTTTATCATATCGGTCAGATAAGTCATTATTATGTCAAACGCTAACGCTTCACCTTATTCTCACAAGCCGCAAACTCACCAAAAGCAAAGCAAGACACTGGTGGTCGGATTGACAGGCGGTATCGGTAGTGGCAAATCTGCTGCTAGTGACTGGTTTGCGCAGCAAGGCATCGATATTATCGATGCTGATGTGATCGCCCATGAGGTGGTGGCAAAAGGCAGCGCGACATTGCGCAAAATTCAAAGAAAATTTGGCGATTGGGTGTTAAATAGCGACGGCTCGATGGACAGAGCGGCGGTGCGTACGCACGTTTTTACTCATCCTGAGGCGCTCATCGAGCTTGAAGCCATTACTCACCCAGCGATAAGAGAAGCGGCAAAAGCACAGCTAACCGCCAGCACTTCGCCTTATGTGGTACTGTCCGCGCCGCTACTCATAGAGGCGGCAGAAGCGGGGCTGGCAAACTTGTGCCAACGAGTACTGGTGATTGATGCCAGCGAAGACACCCAGCTTGAGCGCGCCAGCCAGCGTGATGAGCAAAGTGTTCAAAAGATCAAAGCCATTATGGTCAATCAATTAAGCCGCGAAGCGCGCAACCGTCACGCTGATGATGTCATCTTAAACGATCGCGACCTAGCGGCTCTGTATGCACAGCTGGAGCCGCTACACCAAAACTATCTTACGCTTGCCCAGCAGCTAAAGTACGCTGCCGATTGACCTCATACAGCGCCATACCGGTAGCCACGCTGACGTTTAGGCTTTGTAAGTTGCCATGCTCATTGCCCGACATCGGGATATAAACCAGCTCATCACAGCGCTCTGTGGTCAACCGGCGCATGCCCTCTCCTTCTGAACCCATGATAATGGCCGTTTTGCCGGTCAAGTCCGCTGCATGTATGGGCTTGGCCGCATCACTAAGCGCCGTACCAAACACAAATACACCAGCGTTTTTGATGTGGTCAAGCGTACGCGCCAAATTGGTCACACTGACAATCGGCATCAGCTCAGCGGCGCCTACAGAGACTTTTGCCACTGTTGGGGTGAGGCTGGCGGCGTGATGTTTTGGACAAATCACCGCATCCACGCCCATCGCAACGGCCGTACGCAAACACGCACCGAAGTTATGCGCATCAGTGATTTGATCGAGTATCAGCAACAAACACTGCTCGCGCCCCGCAATGGTGTCTAGCAGCGCTTCGTCAGCAAAACCTAGAGGGCGGGCATTAAGCACCACGCCTTGGTGCTGCGGGCTGCCACACATCTGGGTCAGCTTGTCTTTTTGTGTGGGCTGAATACTGATGCCATTGGCCTCGGCTTCGGCCATGATTGCTTGCACGTGAGGGTCGCTGTCACGGCCTTGTTGGACAAACAAGCTAAGACCATCGAGCGGACGATGTTTGAGTAAGGCATCAATTGCATGAATGCCATAAAAATAAATGGGTTTTGCCATAATCGGCCTACTTAAGTATCAAATGGATATCGCTAAAGCGATAAGAAGTAACGATAAAAAACAACAATAAAAAAACAGTGTAGCCTCATCAAAAACAAATAAACCATACCGACTGATATGGTTTATCCGCGATCGATTGAGGTTTTTACTTGGGGTGACGCTTGATGAGTACGTAATTTGGTTGATTTTGCTAAGGAGACTATATGTAGATTATCTAGCAAAATGCAGGTAGGCGCGGACTTGCGCCACTGGCTTAGTGTATGCGTCTTTAGCCTTCTAAATGACAGATATACTGTACGATCTCTTCGGTTCTGAGGTTAAAGCCGCTGTTGCCTTCGACCACAAATGACTGGCCTGCACGGTAGTAGCTAAACGCTTCCTCACCATTTATTTTGACCTCGCACTCCCCGCTGGTGATCTCGATACGCTCAGAAGTATTGGTACTAAAATGATAATGCTCCACCAAATTATCACAAGGTAAGATGATGCCTAGCGTCTTATGACGTCCATCCTCAAACATAATGGTATGGCTTGAGCAACGACCATCATAAGAGACCGTCGCATGAGCATTGACTGTTACATTGGTAAATTGCGCCGCTGTCATAGTGGCTTCCTTATCAAATAATTATGGTAAAACTAAAAAATAAGTACAGATGAAATGACTTTATGAATCAGCATTGCAAGCGGCCTAGCCTACTATATAAATGTGCTGTATTCGATCGAGTGACAGTCTTTGCCCAATCGAGGCCATAGACTCTCGCACATACTGACGTCAGCCTTAATATCTGATTGACATCTGGTTGACAACTTAAGATACCTACCCGCGTATGCCGACTATGGTATCGATGAGATATTACGATAAGATGACTTATCATTATCAGACGACAAGCATAAAACAAGCTAGCAAGCGTTTGTCATTATGTGAGATTATGCTACCACATTATATCTATAAAGTTTGTTACAGGGGCAAGGAAAATATTGCGGCAGGCGCAAGAGGTGCCACCGGTGGGCCACTGACTTTATCCAAAGCGGGCTGCAGAGATTTATGTTATTGCGCGGCTTTATAATTTGTATTTAGCGGCGTTTGCCACCATAATATTTGCCAATCACTATAGTCTATTGAGTACCATAAACGAGCCATTTTATCGTTGTATTTATTCTATTTTAGCGATGACTTCATCTAAAGAATCGGTGAAACTCATTGTCTGTCATGAGAGGCGTTGATGCTAGTATCACTCACTTTACATCAGTTTGCATTGATCGCTCAGCATGAGCTGAGTATGGCGGAAGGCTTTAACGTCATCACCGGTGAGACAGGTGCCGGTAAGTCGCTACTGCTTGATGCGCTGTCGTTGTGTGCAGGTGAGCGAGCCGACAGCGCCATGATCAGACATGGGGCGGCACATGCCGATATCTATGCTCAGTTTGATGTGGCAAACAATGCACTTGTCGCAGAGTGGTTTGCCGAGCATGATCGCGCCTTAGATGAGCCAGATGTGTTGATTCGTCGCCAGCTTAGCCAAACAGGGCGCTCAAAGGCTTGGTTAAATGGTACGCCCGTCAGCTTAGCTGAGCTAAAGAGCCTCGGTACACTGTTGGTCAATATTCATAGCCAGCACGCCCAGCAAGCACTGCTAAAGCCGCAGTTTGTGGTGCAGTGGTTGGATGCCATGGCACAAACCACCACACTGGCTGCGCAAACCGCGAGCAGCTATCAACACTATCAGCAGCTAAAACGCCGCGCTGATGAGATTGCCAGCCGCGAAGCGCTGCGCCATGACCGTATCCAGCTGTTACAAAGCCAGCTGGCAGACATCGAGCCGCTCCTCGCTGTTGATTATACCGACATCGAAGCGGAGCACGAAGAGCTGTCTAATATTGAAGCTTTGATGATGGAAGCCAGTCATGGCCTGCATCTGCTCGACAACGACACCGATGAGCCAGACGTCATGACCCTGCTTGGACAAGCGATCAAGCTGTGTGATAATCAACTGGGAGTCAGTCAGACGTTTGAGCAAGCCTCAGAGCAGCTACATCTGGCTCAGCAGCAAATAACCGAAGTCATAGGATTACTATCAGACTATGCCGAACAACAACTTCCCGACTCTGAGCGCTTGCAAACCTTAGACAATCTCATCAGCCTCGGTCATCGCCTCTCGCGCAAGCACGCCTTACCCGCTGTTGATTTGATTGAGGAAGCCAACCACTGGCAAGCGCAATTAGAACAATTAGAAAACGAACCAAGTAGTGATGCCATGGCCGCGCAAATCGAGCAAGCGTGGCAGCAATATCTGCTGCTGGCCACCAAACTCCAAAAAGCACGCGAAAAAGCCGCGCCACATATCAGCAAACAACTGGTCCAGCAGCTGCAGCCACTAGCGCTACCCAATGCGCGCTGTGAGTTTGTCTTTACCAAAAAACCCGACCCAAGCCAATATAATGCGCAAGGTTGTCATGATATCGATTTGTTGTTTAGCGCCAATGTCGGTATGCCCATGCAGCCGCTGCATAAAATCGCTTCAGGTGGGGAGCTGTCGCGGATGGCACTGGTGATGCAAGTGCTACAAGCCATCAATGCGGACAATGATGCTGCCAAGCCTATGTTGGTCTTTGACGAGGTCGATGTCGGTATCAGTGGCGGCACCGCGCAGGTGGTCGGTGAGCTCCTGCGTAAACTGGGGCAGACTCAGCAGCTACTGGCCATCACGCACCAAGCACAGGTCGCCGCGCAAGCGCACCAACATATCTTGGTACAAAAACATCATGACGAGCAAACCGAAAGTGAGCTGGTCATCTTGACAGATAGCGCGCAAGTCGATGAGCTGGCACGCATGTCGGGCGGCGTGACCATCACGGAGGTCACTCGTGATCACGCTCGTAGCTTACTAACGGATGTCAAATAAGGCGTTTGCTATCCTGCACAGTACCCTCTCTGCTCTGCATAGGGGGATATCGTTAGCCTATTTTAAAACAGCGAGCGCAGGGCTAAAAAACCATTGAGAGCGAGACCACTAAAACCAAACCGCTGCTAAATATTTGCTTTGGTTGATTTTTTTGGTCATCATCGCCATATAACCTTCTCTTGCCAGTGTGGTTGTGTTTTTAATGTAGTAATGTCTTTATCTTTTTATTGTTGATTTTATTATTAGGTTGCAGTTGCTTCTATGTCTAAAGCCAATTTGACCCATCATTTCTTAATCGCGGCACCAGAGCTGCCAGACCCACGGTTTGAGCAGGCGCTGATTTATATCTGTCGTCACGATGCGCATGGCGCGCTTGGTCTGATGGTCAATCGCCCCTTAGAGCAGTCGCGCGTGGGCAAGCTATTAGAGAATCTGAGCATCGAAGTGACCGACCCGCAAGTGATGGAAGACGTGGCCTTAGAAGGCGGGCCGATGTATCCTGAGGTCGGTTTTGTGCTGCATACTGGCCAGCCGGAGTGGGCATCGTCGTTTGCTATTTCAGAGAATGTCTGTATCACCACCAGCCAAGATATCCTCAAGCGTATCGCCGCAGGCCAAGGCGTTGGTCACTATCATCTGTGCTTGGGGCATGCCAGCTGGGGCAAAGACCAGTTAGAGCGTGAGCTTGCAAGTGGTGACTGGCTGGTGTGCCCAGCGGATCTTAACTTGTTGTTTGATACCCCGTTTGCGGAGCGCTGGCAGATCGCTGCTGACAAACTTGGCGTAAATTTCGACTACTTAAGCAGCGATATCGGCCATGCTTGATTGCAGTGACTCAGCCAAACCCAGACACCAAAGCTCGCTACTAAGCTGCAACACAGGAAAATTTTTTGATTATGGTAGACCGTTCTTTTATGAATGATAACGCAGAGATGAGAGACGATGAGGGCGCGCAAGCACCCCATGTCGCCACCGATATCGATAATAATACAACCGAGCCGTGCGCTACCGAACCGAGTGTCAAGCCGCATCTGATCTTAGCGCTAGATTATGGTGTCAAAAAAATGGGCATGGCTTTAGGCAATACCATTACTGAGACGGCTCGCGCCTTTGATATCTTGGCGATGAACAATGGTCAACCTGACTGGGACAACTTACTGGGTATCATAAAAGTATGGGGCGTGGCAAAGGTGGTGGTCGGCTTACCACTCAATATGGACGGTAGCAGCTCCATGCTCTCTAAACGGGCGCACAAATTTGCGCGGCGGCTGGCGCATAGAGTCATGGAGCAGCGCCTACCAGTGACTGTGACGCTGTGTGATGAGCGTCTGACGTCGGTAGCAGCGCGCGAAATCGCGTGGGAGAATGGCTGGATCCAAAACGAGCGCGACCCGATTGATGATATCTCTGCTTGTATTTTGATGTCGACGTATTTTGCCGATCCAAATAGCAGCTTGGCTATTGATGCGATCAAGCCTGACTAGTGCGTGTCCTCAAGCAGTGACGCGCAGGTAGTCGCGCACAAACGGACGGCTAGTATTTAACGCTTAGGTATTGCCACGCCCATCCTCTAAACCAATATATACGACTGATGATTATGACCACCGCTTTAAACCAACCTGTATCCAATAAGTCGCGACATGGTTTTGCGCCGCTTGCTATCGCTCGTATCAAGGGCGCACAGCGAGCCAACCAGCTGGCGATTTATCTGATTTATGCGGCCATTTTTGCTTTTGTGGTCTTTGGCACCATCGCTAGCATCAAGGCCTTTCATGACAGTCAGCTGCTTTATCAGTTATTTTATAACCTGCCTTATGCCTTGGTGGCGCTGACCATTCCTGTCAGCCTTTATGATGCCTTTATTATTTATCGTTATCGCCTAAACCAAGCATCAATGGTAATCATGACCATCGGCGTCTCAAGCATCGTGCTACTCGGCGGTTTGTTATTTGCTGATACGGCTTGGCTAGGACTGTCTTGCTGGGTGGGTGTGGCGTTTTTGTTTAAAGTCAGTTTCAAGCGCTTTTTTAACTTCTTAGACGTGGCAAACACTGACAAAGAGACAGCAGCCGTAGACGATCTAGACAGTACACCTCAGTAAGCGATTAAACAAACGATCCATTCTTTAACCTACCTACTTAGCTTTACGATAATGACTATGACCACTTCAATACCAAATACTGACATTGACCATCACCTAGATACGCAAGGGCTGATCTGTCCTGAGCCTGTGATGATGCTGCACCGAGTCATCCGAAAAGCAGATAGCGGTGAGGTGATTGAGATACTGGCCACTGACCCTGCTACCACCCGCGACATTCCAAATTTCTGTCGTCATCTGGGTCATGAGCTGATGACTCAAGAAACACTGGCAGAAAACATCAACCTAGACGCTGATCCCGATGAAATCACTATTGATGGCGATGACACCACGCCAGCAAGCGCGACGCTGTATCGTTATGTGGTGAAGAAAAAAAGTGGTTAACTTATATCTGACCTATATCCGAGCACCCTATGAGCCGTGACCGCGCCGTACAGCAAAGGCAACCCAAAGCGCTGGCAGTCGATGACGAGCCCGCCTATATCACCGAGTTTCGCCAAGCCATGCTGGCACGTGGTCTGGCAACACGTACCCGTAATGCTTATGTGCGCGACCTACGTACCTGTGAGCTGACCAACACCGCGCCATTGACCAAATGGCAAGCGGATGACGTGCTGCACTGCCTATCTACCCTCGCTATAGAGGACAAAACCCCGCGCACCCAAGCGCGCATGCTCTCAAGCCTGCGCCAGTTCTATCTATGGATGATAGCGAGCAACCTGCGCGAGGACAATCCGTGCGAGCGTATCAAAAGCCCAAAGCTTGGACGACCATTACCAAAGGATTTGAGCGAAGCCGATATCGAAAACCTCCTTGCCGCGCCCGATACCAGCACCGCGCTTGGCCTACGGGACAAGGCCATGTTAGAGGTGCTCTATGCCTGCGGCCTGCGCGTCAGTGAGCTGATCAATTTATCGCTTGAGCAAGTCAACCTGAACTCAGGTTGGTTGCAAATCACTGGTAAAGGCAATAAAACACGGCTGGTGCCCCTTGGTGAATATGCAAGCGATGCGCTAGAGGACTATCTGTCTCACGGGCGTGGCGAGCTGATTGCACATCTCAAGTCAGGCAATTGCCAAGCAGTGTTTTTGACGGCGCAAGGCGGCTATATGACGCGGCAAAACTTTTGGTATCTTATCAAGCGTTATGCCAAAGTAGCCAGTATCGATAAAGAACTCTCACCGCATACGCTGCGCCATGCCTTTGCCACCCATTTGCTCAACCACGGTGCCGACTTGCGCAGCGTACAGCTATTGCTTGGACACAGTGACTTGTCCACGACGCAAATCTATACCCATGTGGCGACAGCGAGACTGCAAAAATTGCATGCCGAACATCATCCACGCGGCTAATATTGAACGGTCAACATAAAAACTGACTATTTATTGAAGATTGTAAGAGGAATATAACGTGTCGCAAGCTCAGCCATCTTTGCAGCCTACGCTCACCAAAGGACAGCATGCTGCCCTCAAAAACTTGACCATAACGGGTTATTTAGAAGGCACGTCTTTTTTATTATTGCTTGGTATCGCTATGCCACTAAAATATATGCTCGGCATTTCTGAGGCGGTGACATATATCGGTATGGCGCATGGGGCACTATTTATCGCTTATATCCTGATGCTGCTGCTCACAGCCAGCAAAATAAAGCTGCCGCTATGGGCCATGCCGGCTGGCGTGCTCGGCTCATTTTTGCCATTTGGCCCGTTTGTGTTTGATTACTTTTTAAAAAAGCGTTTGCGAAAGTAAAATTAAAAAACTTTGTGACTCAAACCTATACTTATGTGGTGAAAGCGAGATTGTAGATTTGATATGCAGAGCACAATCTGAGATAGAGGCGGCAAAGTATAGAATCTGCTTTATCAATCCCTAGCTGCAAACTGACCCTTTTCTCGCTACAATACCTGCCATAGCTTGTTAACCTTTTACCTATCTACTATCCGAGAATCCCATGAGCCACTCTACAAACCATCGTCCCCCTGCCGACCTGCTAAAAAATGCTGAACACTGGCGCGAAGACATTCATTTTCAGCAAGAGGTACTGGGTAAGCCGTTTGATTTTGCGACCACTTGGGGTATTTTTTCACCGCAAAAGCTCGATGACGGTAGCCTAATGCTGCTCGATTATGTGGATTTTCGGGCGGATGATGATTCGATCGACTTGGGCTGTGGCTATGGCGTGCTCGGCATGACGGCAGCGCGTGAGTGCCCGAACGGTCAGCATACACTTATTGATAAAGACTTTATGGCGGTAGAATATGCGCGCCGTAACTGCGAAAAGAATGGTCTAAAAAATGTCGATGTGCATTTATCAAACGGCTTCAATCATGTGGCAGCGGACAAAGATTTTAGCCTTGTAATGTCAAACTTGCCAGCCAAAGTCGGCAAAGAGCAGCACTATCTATACTTCCTCGATGCCTATGCGCGTATGCGTCAAGGTGGGCGGTTTTATGTGGTGACCATCAATGGTTTGCGCCAGTTTATGAAGCGCTCGTTTACCGAAGTGTTTGGTAATAGCGAAAAGGTCAAACAGGGCAAAACCTATACCATTACTATGGCGACCAAAGAATAAGCTTCAGTAACTTAAAAGCTGCACAAACAAAAATCCCGCCAACACATCAGCATGTTAGCGGGGTTTTTGTTTTTTTATTCTCTTGCTTAGGGCATTAAAGATGGCATACCACTTACCACATTGTCTTACATCTGCCGTTTTATCAGATAAAATCCCAAGGCGGCGCTACCAATTATCGGTAATAGCACCATCAATAATGGCGAAAATCCTGTCGCTAATGAGACAAAGCCGACCAAATCTTGCACATAGCTAAATAGCAAACCAAACAGTAGCGCCACGACGATACGCAGACCCAGGCTGTGCGTACGCAGCGAGCCAAAGACAAATGAGCAAGCAACGATCACCAGCGATAAAATCGATAGCGGCGACAGCAGCTTTTGCCAAAATGCCAGCTCATGCTCTAAAGAGCGATTGCCCTGCCCTCGCATAAACTGACGATGCTCATATAGTTGCGTCAGAGACAAATCCTCTGCCTTACGCGTCAGTAGATACACCGACTCTGGGGCAAATGGCAAACTGAGCGTATCGGAGGCGAAGACGGCTTGACTACTCTCAAAGCCTTGGTTGATACTAAGCGTGGTCATGTCATTGAGCTGCCACTCGTAACGATACTGTCCGCTCGGCGTGCCGCTGCTGCTATCTAGAGCTTGCCGGCCGACATATTGCCCATCTTTGGCATGAATAGCGGTTTGCAAATTGCCATCATTGTCCAAATGCCAGCGCTTCACCTCACCGATGTTGCCTTGTACGTCGGCATAATCGATATATAAAATATCGCTGCCAGCAGGCTTTGTACTGCCATCTTGTGCATTTTCAAAGCGTGGCTGCACCGTCCAGTAGCCGCGTACCGAGGTTACAAGCGAGCGGCTGTCCTCATCATTGATTTCCTTTGCCAACTGATTGGAGTGTGGCAAGACAAACTGATTGATCGCTAAGGCAAGTAGCACAAAAATCAGAGCGGGTTGTAGCACCCAACCGACGATGCGATAGATACTGACGCCAGCGGCACGCATGACGACCAGCTCGCTTTTGTTGGCCAGCAGCCCCAAACCTACGACAGCCCCAAGTAGCGCCCCTGTCGGAATAAATTGCTCTAAAAAGTAAGGCGAGCGATAAAAGATATACTTAATCGCCTCACTCATCGTATAGCTATCATCGAGCGAATCAAGCTCGGATAAGTAAGAAAAAATAAGCTGCAAGGCCCATAGACCGACAACGGCCCCGATGATAGCAAGCAGCGCATTGCGTCTGACATAGCGACCGAGCACTGTTAGTTGACCGGGTTTTTGGGCCAGTGGCTCGGCGCTTGGGGTTTTGGCAAATAAGGAGCGCATTACGATTGCCCTCCTGACGTGTTGTCATTTGGATTGGCGCGACTGTCGGCCACTGTTTGCGGCTGCTGAGGTTGGCGAAAGCGCAGGCGATGCTGCACACGGCTGCCCCAGTTCATATACAGCGCCAACGCCATAAACCCTAAGATTAGCCACGCATACGCCCACACGCTGACGCTGCCTTTACTCACCGCATTTTTGAGCGAAATGATACCCAGTGCGCAGCTGACAAACAATAAAATAGCGGGAAACAAACGCAACCAGCGACCTTGACGGGGACGCACTTGTGCCAGGGGTACCGCCAGCATCGGCGCGATAATCATCAGCCAAGGCAGCGCAAAACGATAACCGAGCTCACCTTGCGCAGCGCGCTTGGCCTCGACCGTGCTCACTTGTGTACTGCCGCTACCGGTTGCCGCTTGCCACAACGGCCCGATGGCTTGGGTTTCGATATTGTCCTCGGTGATGACGTCTTTGGCAGACTCAGTCAAGCTGATACGGTAGCGATCAAAGCCTACTTGATTGTACTTTAGACTCCCTGCGCCGACTTCGTATCGTCGTCCTTGAAACAAATCCAATTGCGTCACGCCGCGGCTCCCTGTATCGACCTGCTCGGCACGTTTGGCTAAGGTAATGGTGTCTTTGCTGATATCATGATTGACGAGTGTCTCTGGCAGCTCTGGAATATCCAACTGCTCAGCGGTTTTGGGGTCGATGCGATTATCGACAGAGACCGCGGCGCTTTGATCACGCTCATTTTTTGCTGTATTGGCCGCCGCGTTTTTGGGCTGACTGCCTTTTTTTGGTTTTTCTGATTGGATCAATATCACATCTTGCAGCTGCTTTTTGTCCTCGCTCAGACTGCCGACATACAGATGATAATTACCACTACTGATAAACTCTTTTGGGCGAATCAAATCAAAGGCACTGGTCAAGGCTTGCTGTTGCCACACCGCCTCAGATGAGCGCACCCCCCACGGCTTACCAACGATAGACAACGCCGCCTCGCCGACAAACAGCGCGAGGATAAATGGCGTCATCAAGCGTGCCAGCTTACCACGCGACACACCGCTGGCATTGATGACTGCCATTTCTTGATCGACATATAGACGGCCAAATACCAGCATCAGCGCAATAAAAAACGCCAATGGCAAGATAAGCTCTAAAAAGTACGGCAGATTGTAGCCGATAATGGTAAATAACAAACTGATGTCTAAACGACCTTCAGCGGCTATCCCAAAGTAACGAATCAAGCGCCCACCGAGCATCATCACCACTAAAAACCCCAACACCAAAGCGGTGGTCGAGGCAACTTGTTGGGTCATGTAGCGGCGTAATATCACAATAGGGACTCTTAAACAGTTGGTATGCGCGTGCTGTATGATAGAGCGCTGGCTCAGGCGTGGCGCTTATTTGGCTATTATAATGGCTTTTTTTGGGCGGCAGATTTGTACCGCTCGCCGATAGTTAACGGATAATAACAACTAACAGTAGTATCGTTAGCGATACTACACAAATATAAGCCTTGGATATAACCGTTAATGCTAGCATGTTTTGGCAAAAAATGGCTGTGAAAAATGTGCTAAAACATTACCTAACCCTTGCTAAGATTGAGGCGGTGGTTTATGCAGCATTTGCTCTTAAGATCGCGCAGCAAATATATACGAAAACATTACTTAACCGATGCCGACAGCACGCTGATTACCTGATATGCTACACTACAACAAGCGCCCAACCTTCCAATGCTTTGACTGAAGTTTTGACTGAACCAATGGCTTAACCTTGGATTTTATCGTTGGTTTGAGCATAGCGATCAGATATCGGCTGGGCAAGATGACTCTATGTTTTTATCACCTTATCACCTCGAACCATACACATAATCTCAGGCAGCGTCTGGCAGTCATTTGTCGTGCGGCTATTGCACTGAGTCTGTGAGACATTAAGCTTACGAAAAATTAAGCTGGTGATAAACGGCCGCTTGGCTCGGTGATAATTGATTTAACTGATTGAACAGCTTAGCTATTTAGCAATCCAGTTGTTTAACAATCTGATTGTTTCGTACCCCGATTAAAAGGCGGTATCTATTGACCATTCAAATAAGGATAACTATATGAATATCAAATTAACTCAGCAACTCCCCAAAACCCATACCCAAAAAATCCTCAAAAAAGAAGCGAAGAGTAAAGACGCGGCTTGTTTGGTGGTGTTGGTGGATGACAAAAAAAACCTCTTCGCTGAGTCTGCGCTAGCTGACTATAGCGCTCGTATTGAGCAATTGATGGAAGTGTCACACTTTAGTGGTAAAGCCTGCGAAACCGTTGCTGATTTGGCATTGGCCGGTGACAAAAAAACCACCAAGCAAAACCCAGTTCAGTTATTGTTGGTCGGTGTCGGTAATACCGACAAGCTCAACCACACTGCCCTACAAAAAATCGCCAAAACCATCTATAGCAATACGCAAAAACGCGTCGCCTCTATCACGGTCGCGCTCGGCGATGATCTAGAAGAAAACCACTTTGGCCAATTTGCGCTAAATCTACTAGCGGCCAGCTATCGTTTTGATAAATACAAGTCTGAGCAAACCACACCGGTACTTACAGATGTGTATTTGTTGGCCGATGCAGCATTGCAGCCAGCGCTAGACTTCGCGCAAGCGGTGTTCGCCGGTCAAAGCTTGACTCGTGACGTCGCCAATGAGCCAGGCAATATCTGCTTTCCAGCGTATATGGCAGAACAAGCCCAAGCGCTTGCAAAGACCTATCCTGACCTCCTAAAAGTGACGGTGCTGGGCGAAGATGAGATGTCGGCGCTTGGCATGAACTGCTTTTTAGCGGTGGCTAGAGGCTCTAGCAAAGAAGGCAAATTGGTACTACTCGAGTATCGCGGCAAGTCTAACTTTAGTGCCAAAGCAGGCGCGACTGATACTTATACAGCCGGCAATAGCAGTGCAAAAGTCACCGGTGGTCTAAAAGCGTTGGCTGATAAGCTCCCCACCAAACTGCCTAGCAAAAAATCAGACAAAAACACTGATAGCAGCCATGACGATGCGCCTATCGTGTTGGTCGGTAAAGGCGTGACCTTTGACTCAGGCGGTATCTCTATCAAGCCAGGCGCGGCCATGGATGAGATGAAGTTCGATATGGGCGGCTCAGCGTCTGTATTGGGTACCATCAAAGCGCTGTGCGAGGCGCGTCTACCAATTAATGTCGTGGGGGCACTCGCTTGTGCAGAAAACATGCCATCAGGTGAGGCCACGCGTCCTGGTGATATCGTTAAAGCCATGAACGGCAAATCGGTTGAAATCTTAAACACCGATGCTGAAGGTCGTTTGGTGTTGGCCGATACCTTATGCTATGTCCAGCGCTACCAGCCAAAAGCCATCATCGATGTGGCGACGTTGACGGGCGCTTGCGTGGTGGCCTTAGGGCATGTACGCTCAGCGGTCTTTAGTAATGATGAAGATGTGTTGTTTGAATTAGAAAACGCCAGCTACTCATCAGGTGACCTCATCTGGCACATGCCATTAGATGACGACTATCAGGCGCAGCTTGACTCACCCATCGCTGATATGCAAAACATCGGTGGTAAAGGCGCAGGTGCTGTGACTGCAGCTTGCTTCTTATCACGCTTCGTCGAAGAAGGTCAGCCATGGGCGCACCTAGACATCGCAGGCACCGCATGGAACTCAGGCAAAGATAAAGCGGCAACCGGTCGCCCTGTGCCTTTATTTATGCAGTACTTAAAAAACAGCGCAAACAACGCTTAATGCAGTGATGACGACCAATTTATGAACGTAAGTTTTTATGTATTAAGCGAGCGTAAAGCCCAAGAAATCTTGGGCTTTATTTGTCAGCTGACCCAAACGGCGCTCAATAAAAGCAGCCAATCGCTACTGATTTTGTCTCAAGATGAGGCATTCCTCAGCTCGCTTGATGAAGCGCTATGGACGCACGACGCGACCAGCTTTATCCCGCACCAGCGCCTTTTGGGCCGCGATCCTCACTCCATAGAACCTGATACGATGGAGTCTGATGCCGCAAAGCCTGATACCTCCGATATCGAAGTGGCAGTATCAGCGCCCGTCATGCTCGGCAGTTATATGCCAGCGGACTTCTCAGGTATCGTTCTCAATACCACATTGCAGCCTGTCAGCGATTTTATAGCCGCGACCAGTCCTGCCGAACCCACTCGAATACTTGAGCTGATAAAACCTGATGCCAAAAGTATGCAAGAAGGCCGTCATAAATATAAGCATTATAAACAGCTCGGCTATGAGCTGACGCACTATACGGTGTAGCTTATACAGTTGATTTGTTCTAAAGACGACACAACGCTACTGCTATACATGTTACTTGCGGGCTGTCTGCTGGTTTGTTTTCCAGCTTTTTCATCTTAACTTTGCTATCTTAACTTTATCTCATTAGCTTTATTTTATCAGTCGCCTCGCTCAGTTTTCCCCGCGCGCCTGCCTGCCTTTTCTTTATTTTACCTACCCTTTTTATGGTTTTTACAGCGTGGTTGGTTGCCGTCTGATTTGCCGCGTCCAGTCTGACTGGTAGGCGAGTATCCGAAAAAATGCTACTATCCTCCGATTGTTTTTCTATTTTTATGATTTATTTACTTCTGACTGACTAACTCGAGGGTGTACAAATGCGTTCATTGATTGCGATGTACCAGCGTATAGGGCTGGTACCGCTCATTATTATCGGTTTAATATTAGGGGTGCTAATAGGCTGGCTAGCACCAAGCGTTGGTATCGCCTTAGGATTGTTGGGGACGCTATTTGTCGGTGCACTAAAAGCAGTCGCGCCGATATTGGTCTTTGTACTGGTGATGGCGGCGATTAGTCAGCATCGTAGTGGCAACGAAGTGTATGTCAAACCAGTGCTCATCATGTATATGTTTGGCACATTTTTGGCAGCATTGACTGCTGTCGGTGCCAGCTTTTTATTCCCAACTGAGCTGGTACTCGTCAACACAACTGTCGAGCAAGTACCACCGGCCAACCTCAAAGAAGTATTGACCAACTTGCTGATGAATCTGGTGGCAAACCCTGTCAATGCCATCGCTGAGGCCAACTATATCGGTATCTTGGCTTGGGCGATTATCATCGGTTTTGCCCTGCGTCAAGCCAGCGACACCGCGCGTACCGTTGTGGGCGATTTTGCTGATGCCATCTCACAAGTGGTGAAATGGGTCATCGCTCTCGCTCCTTTTGGTATCTTAGGTTTGGTTGCCAACACGGTCGCTGCGACGGGATTTGCATCATTGGCAGGTTATGCGCGTATCCTAATGGTGCTAGTCGGTTGTATGTTATTTATCGCTTTAGTCGCCAACCCTATTATCGTCCTTGTTAAAACTGGCAAAAACCCTTATCCACTGGTATTTACTTGCCTGCGTGAGTCAGGGATTACAGCATTCTTTACGCGTAGTTCGGCGGCCAACATCCCTGTAAACATGAACCTTGCACGCAAACTGGGCCTACACGAAGACACTTACTCTGTCACCATTCCACTTGGTGCAACTATCAATATGGCAGGGGCGGCGATTACCATCAACGTCTTGACGCTGGCGGCAGCGCATACGCTCGGTATCGAGGTGAGCTTTGCCTCTGCGCTCTTATTGAGTTTGGTCGCGACCATTAGTGCTTGCGGTGCCTCTGGGGTCGCTGGTGGGTCGTTATTGCTGATTCCTCTGGCTGCAAGCCTCTTTAGTATCCCCAATGACATTGCCATGCAAGTGGTTGCTATCGGCTTTATCATCGGCGTGATTCAAGACTCGGCCGAGACCGCGCTCAACTCGTCAACTGACGTCTTGTTTACTGCGGCAGCCGACCCTAAATACGCGCGTTAAGCCGGCGCAATCCGTATCTGTACATCACACACTGTAAAATAAAAGGCCTCAATGATCGCAATGAGGCCTTTTTTATGAGCGGTGCTTTATCAATGGTTTGGTTACTTTAGATGCTCGGTATCCACTTCAATGATTGGCGTCTGTCCTTCTAGCTGACGTTTGAGCTGACGCAGCTGCTCGACTTCTTCTAATAGCTCCAGTATCAGGCCGATCGCTGGCACACTGGCATCAAAGTCACGGCTCAGACGAGAGGCGCGGCGCACCGTGGTGAGCTGATAGCCGGTAAACTGCTCACGCTCTGGCACGTCGTACTCGATGATGTTTTCTTCCATCAGCTCGATGACCCATTGACGCTCTTGACCACAGGCAGATACCAGCTCATCCAAGCTCATGATAATATCGGTAAATTCAGGCGAGTGTTTCATTATTATTATCCTCTTTTGGTTGCTATCCTTATTTGTGCTTTATGTCATCGTGATCGTTTTCATCTCTCCCCGTTATCGCTTTTCGCTGATCTCTGTCGATAGCAGCGCGGCAGCTATCAGCGATTAATACTGGTATCAGCAAAGGCTTGCTTTAGCTGCTCATAGGCTTTTGTCACAGCCTCTCTATTGCTATCAGTGATATCAGGGTTGACGATATTGAGAGTTAAGTATAAGTCGCCCGCTTGTTTGGCAGGGATGCCCTTACCTTTTAGACGTAAATTGCTGCCAGATTTACTGTTTTTGGGAATGGTCACGCCAAGGGTGCCAGCGGGCGTACTGACATTGATTTTGCCACCCAATGCCGCTTCCCATGGCGTGATATTTACTGTCTGATAGACATCAGCACCCTCGATACGGATATTGGGGTCGTGGCGAATTTTCACCTTTAAAAACAAATCACCGTTTTTTCCGCCACCCATGCCAGCTGAGCCTTGACCTGCTAGGCGGATTTGCTTGCCATCAGTGATGCCTTTTGGGATTTTAATCTTAAGGGTTTTATTTTCATAATCCACGCTGCCATCGGGCTGGCGTACCGGCACGTTTAGTTTGATGCTATAGTCGTCACCGCTATAGACTGAGGCCAAGTCCACCGCAATCTCGGCGTGCTGATCTTGGCCTTTATTATCCTGCGCGCCAAAGCCACCCCCAAATTGCTCGAAGCCGCTACCTTGCGTGCGGCCTCCTGCCTGTCCACCAGCTGAGCCACGCGCGCCGCGACCAAAGGCCGAAAATATATCATCAAAGCGAAAGCCGCCATCGCCAAAGGCTTGTCCATCACCAAACTGATCTTTGATATCCTCCCAGCGAAAACCACCTTGTCCGCCTGCCGACTGACCATCAAACCCGCCAAAGCCACCAGCGCCGCCTTGACCGGCAAAGGGGTTGTCTAGCATAGCATCATATTGCGCACGCTTGTCTTTATCTCTAAGCGTTTCATAAGCGTTGTTGATTTCAGCAATTTTATTATCCGCGTTTGGGTCGTCGCTCACATCGGGGTGATACTGACGAACCAGTTTACGGTATTTTTTTTTGATATCAGCGTCTGAGGCGTCTTTTTTGACCCCCAAAATGTCGTAGTAGTTTTTTTCTGCCATATTATTTTTTCCTTATCGCATTTATTATTAACGATTTACTTAATACATAATATAGGGATGATGCAGCAATATTTCATTTCTTTGCCTATAAATATAACTTTGATCTTTAAGATATTACCAATAATGATGCCAAGCGATACTAGCATTTGTATTATCTAAACCGCTTAAAGCATCATAATCAGCGTGTGTCTCTATCTTAGCGTGTGTCACTATAATTCTGGCATCATTGTTCTTTGATAACTGTTGCCGTAATGTCAATTTGGTGAGGGCAATGGAGGCACGTCCCTCTCGTTTAGAGGCACTATAAGACAACTCAGCACTTTGAGTATCATGTTTAGCGCGCAAACCAAACTCAACCCCTATGTCTGCATGCCGATCTTGATCGTGGACTGTCGCATTTACCATACCATAACCAAGCATGTGCTTACCAAATTTTGCACCGGCTCCCATGCCAGCTTGCGCATAAGGACTGTGGTTGCTACCAGTAAACAAGTCTGTGCGCGCGCCTGTTTTTAATTGCCAAGACAATTTGGGTTCGCCTGATAACGGTTGTCTCAAGTTTTCGATCTGCTGCATGTCTAAAAAGACAAAGTCTGTCAGCGTCCATTTGCTATCATCAAAATCATAACCCAAAGAGGCTTGTACTGCTTCAAACCGTTTATCAATATCAGTGTAAGCGTTTAGAGGATCTTTCACAAATAGTGATAATCCCACCTGCGCACGCTCATCAGATAAAATTACTTTGGTTTGCGTTGTTTTGTTACTGAGTGCGGGTGACGCTTTATTAGGTACAGCCAGCTTAGCTAAACCATCACTGGCTGGTAGCGCAAAACGTTGGCTCAATAATTCATTTTTAAACGCTAGCTGCTCTGGAGTATTGTCTTGTGATATTTTATAAGTGCGATGTAAGATTAGAAAATCAAGCGCAAGTGCTCTGTCATCGGTATTCAGCGTGGCAAGCGGTGCGGTATTTTCTGTACGAATGACTTCATTAACAATATTTTGTATTGGCTTTGATAGTTGTACAAACTTCTCTCGCAACTGTGTTTGCTCAGAAGGCAGGTAACGTACCGAGGAAACTAACGATCCTGTGCCACTATCATGCTCTAACAACTGATCAAATATATAATCTGGCGCGTACCAAGGGCCTATGCGCTCAGTCGTTTTTACATCGCTTATCAGCTCTAATATTTCTCCTGAACGATAACCACAGTTTTGTTTGATGAAGTAATAATCAAATCGAGCGGATTTTGCTTCGTATAAATGGTAGTTGAGTAATTGCGTTTCAAATGCTTCAAGATTTAGCACATATTCCCACATATCTCGTTGCTCGTTTTTGGAGTACACGGCATCTTGCTTAAAAAATTCCGTCTCCGAAAAACCCGCATCGTAGAGTCCAAAGAGCCCCTTAATAGCGTACATTGCTCCGTTCTCATTGGCTGGAATGCGCGCGCCAAAGTTGTATGAATTATTAAGCAAATCCTCGCTTGAAAGCACTTTGACTTCTTTGTTCATAATGTCTTCAGCCTCTGCAGCCATACTGGACTTTACCAATACATGACCGAACGAAGAGGCTGGGTTTTTTAAGTAATTACTGACTAAGATTAGGCTTA
The DNA here is from genome assembly GCF_904846595.1 of Psychrobacter sp. HII-4. Lineage (NCBI taxonomy): Bacteria > Pseudomonadati > Pseudomonadota > Gammaproteobacteria > Moraxellales > Moraxellaceae > Psychrobacter > Psychrobacter sp. HII-4. The sequence continues at coordinate 75,607 of NZ_CAJHBJ010000006.1, forward strand.
TCTCTTGATTAGGATCTGGCAGCAGCGGGCAATCTTTTAGATTACTATTTAGTTCGGGTAAATGGTGATTAAGCCATAAATATCTGGCTGGATACTTACAAACAACGCTCTCATTACTTGCCTGCTCTATCGTTGCCATCAGCTCTGCATAAGGATCAAAATTGCGTTTTGAGCGTGATTTTGGATTGGTTAAATAAAAATCTGGTGAAATAACTTCAGCTTTGCCATTTTTGTAAAATAGTAAATGTTGCCATTGAGAGTGCTTAGATAATGTTTTTAGCTTGGCAGAAGTGGTAGCTGTGTTTTTACTGAGTTGTCGTTTTTCTTCAATAATGGTTTTATCACTAGGCATCTGCATGCGCTGCTCTTTCGCTAATGAAATATCCTGTCCGTTAGCAAGCATGCGTGGTTCAGAAGTCTCATTATTATCAGCATTCCCATCGTGAGTAAAAAGACTATTGTCTTTTTCTTCAACTACTATCGAATCCATTACCGAATTCATTAGGTAGGGTTCAGCGGCATAGACAGTAGGTACAGCAAGACAAGCTACGCACAAAAATATTTTTTGCATTTTTTATTAGCACCATAAACACATAAGCAATAAAAAACACGTAAGCACTAGGTTTACGTGTTTTTATCATTAAACAGTCAAAAGCTTAATCATTAAACCAATGACTTAATACGTTAAAACTGACAAGCTTTAGATAGCACAGCTTGTTTTAACGATGCTGAATAGCGCTTCTGCATTTTGATCTTGGGTAGCAGTGCGATATGCAGAAGTCTGTGCATATTGACCATACTGTGCACGTACACTAGCGGCCGAATCACAGTTAGCAACGTTTTGTAATGCTGATAAATGAGCACCTTGGCCTGAAGCTAGATCTTTTTCAACACTTGGGAAGGCTTCTTTAATCAAAACCGCAGCTCTAACGTTACCACCTTGGCAAGTTTCAGGAGACATAGAGTCAGAAGTAGCAGCCGTAGTACCTAAATCCCAAGTCACGTTAGAGATAATAGCTAAGATAGGGCTAGAATTACCAAACAAAGCACCACCAATACCACACTGCTTATAAATCTGCTCGATAGTGCGACCAGTTTCTGCAGTTTTAAATTTAGAACCAAGATCGGCATGAGCTGCGCTAAATGGAATCATGGCAGCAACAACTGAAGCAATTGCAATTTTTTTCAACATACAACTTCCTTAAAGAGTGATAAAAAACGAATTATCAAACCTTTACTCAAAATATTTTTAGTGACTATTCAATATTATGAAATAATGTTCAATCCTATGTATTTTACAAAATTGTAAGAATATAGCAAGATTTTTTACATTAAATTAAAAGCTATTTTAGGCTGCTTTTACTGATATTCCAGCTATTAAACATATGGCACCACCCCTTGTAGCTCAAGGGTTCCCTATGACTTCCCTGAAGATAAAGGCCCAAATTCTATATAAATTCAATCATTATCATTATTCATTTTTGATGCGATAACGCTGTTATGTTTATGAGCAAACACATTTATTCACTTAACTTCATGATAGTTTTCCACAGTGTGATGCCATATAAATCAACGTTTAGAAAACTGAATATACAAAACTGCCTGAACTATCAAAATGATTTTCTCGTATTCTACCCCTTATTTGAACTGGGGCGTTTTTTAACAGAGCCGTAAGGATACGACAATTTATGTGCTATAAAATGAATATAACTTTGATACTCACAGGGAGTATCGATGATATAGGCAAGGTTATCTGTCTATTTTATAAACTGTATAAAGGTATTGAATGTCGTATTTAATCAAGTCTTTGGTTATCACCTTGTCACTGCTACTAAGCACCAGCGTTTTTGCAGGTAACACCAGTTATTATGGTAGCAAGTTTCACGGAAAGCGTACTGCCAGTGGCAGTATTTTTGATATGAATGCCTTGACCGCTGCGCATCGTACGCTGCCCTTCGGTACTAAGGTACAAGTGACCAATCAAAAGACAAAGCAAAGCGTGATCGTCAAAATCACGGATAGAGGGCCTTTTATACGAGGCCGTATTTTAGATTTGTCGAAAGCCGCTGCTGGTCAAATCAACTGCCAATTGTGCACCACTACCATGGAGATACTGTCTTATGGTGATGGTAAATACCGTAAAGAATAATGTGAAACAAAAGGGAGAGCCTATGCTCTCCCTTTTTTTATGTGTGGCGCTTTATCTATAGTCGATACACTCTAAAAATGTCATAGCGCCACTGGGATGCTATTTTTAAACGTAGGTTGCGCAGCCTCTGGGAACGCAGCACGCAAGTAAAATTTATACCAGTCGCGCGTTTCAATCCATAACAGTTTTACATTCAGCTGACTATAGGTACGGCTCTATTCAAAACCCGCTTCCATCTCTTCCAGCGTTGTCATGGCCAGCAGTAATTTTTCTTCATTAGCGCTTTGCTGCTGCTGTAGGGTGCTTTGCTCATCCAGCAGTTTTAGCAAGTCCGCTTTTCGGCTTTCTTCATACAGACTGGTATCGGCAAGCTTTTCTTCTATGGCTGTCAGCGCCGTTTCAGTCTTAGCCAATACTTTTTCGGTATCTTCAATCTCGCGGCGAACCGGTGCAGTCAGTTTACGCTGTTCCGCGGCCATTTTGCGCTGATCTTCTTTGCTCAAAGCAGGCGATGTAGGGTTATCTTTGGCTGCTGCAGTAGGCGCTGCTGTATTTGCTAGGCTATCGTATGTTTCACGTGAAACAAACTTTTTACTCTCTTTTTTGCTTTTTTTCTTGCCTGCTGCTTTGTCTGAGCTATTTTCTTGTTTGCGCTTCTCGCTCAGCCATTTTCCGTAGTCGCTGATATCACCATCGAACGCATCGATTTTCCCGTCATGCACCAAATATAGCTCATCACAGACATTGGCAATCAGCTCACGATCATGCGAGACCAGCACCACCGCTCCCTTAAAGCCTTGTAAGGCCAGGGTCAGCGCCTGACGCATTTGCAAGTCCAAATGGTTGGTCGGCTCATCGAGGACCAGCACGTTTGGACGCTGCCAGACAATCAAAGCCAGCGTCAGACGAGCGCGCTCGCCACCAGAGAACAGCTCACTTGGCGTATCGATACGATCACCACGAAAATCAAAGCTACCGAGAAACGAACGCAAATCGGCGTCTGATGTCTTACCAGCTAGGCGGCGCATCATCTGTAGCGGGGTGGCCGCCGCATCTAAAGCGTCCATTTGATGCTGGTTAAAGTAGCCAAGTTTTAAGGTATCGGACACGCGGTAAGTGCCTGACAAAATCTTCAGCTCGCCGACCAAGGCTTTAATCAAGGTCGACTTACCGGCGCCATTCATACCCAGTAGCCCAAGACGCGTATCAGGCGTGACCTGCACATTGGCGTTACGAAGCAAAGGCGTATCGCTATAGCCAATATCGGCGTGTGTCATCTCAATCAGCGGCGAGCTCATATTGGCTGGCTCATAAAAGCGAAAAGAGAATGGGTTGTCCGCTATCATCGGCGACAGCTCTGCCATACGCTCAAGCTGCTTGATACGGCTTTGTGCCTGTTTCGCTTTACTGGCTTTGGCACGGAAACGACGAATAAAGTCATCCAAGTGGGCGCGAGTCGCTTGCTGTTTTTCAAACGCTTGCTGCTGCTGCGCCATGCGCTCGTGACGGGTGCGAATGAACTGTTGATAATTACCGGTATAAAGGGTGATTTTTTGCTGCTCGACATGCAAGATATGACCGACGGTAGCATCCAAAAACGCTTGGTCATGCGAGATGACGATGACCAGTCCAGTATAAGCATTGATCCAAGTCTCAAGCCATAGAATGGCATCTAAGTCCAAATGGTTGGTCGGCTCATCGAGCAGCATCAAATCAGCGCGGCTCATCAAGGTTTTGGCGAGGTTTAAGCGCATGCGCCAGCCACCCGAAAACCCTGAGACAGGCAGCTCGTGCTGACTGGTATTAAACCCAAGGCCTGCCATGATTTGTGCCGCTTTGGTCGGTGTACGGTAGCCATCGATTTCATCGAACTGCTGATGCAACACCCCAATTTGCTCATCACTGACAGCGCTTAAATCACTGAGCGCGGCATTAATCTCGTACCACTGCTCATCACCGCTCAACACGTAATCAATCGCCGTCTGATCACTGGCTCCGACCTCCTGCGCCATGTGCGCCACCTGCCAACTATCAGGGATACTCACCTCGCCTTTGTCCAGCGTGACCTCGGTGTCCCCCGTACCCATTTGCGTAAGCAGTAGCGCAAACAAGGTAGATTTGCCGGTGCCATTATTGCCCGTTAGGCCGACTTTATGACCGGGATGGAGCTGAAAGCTTGCCCCTGCAAACAACTCTCGACCATCACGGCGTACGCTTACGTCTTTAAATTCGATCATATAATCTCTTCATCTCAACAATAATATAAAACTCAAGGCAATAAAAAACACACGTCTGGCATGTTTACTGGCGGCTATTATTTCAAACGCCTCACCGATAGGCAAACGATTAAATCACTATTTTAAAAGCAAATCTTGATTGCTATGAGGGCTATCATCGCTAAACAGAATCTCTAAACGGGGTCGGTAAACATAGTCGCCTCGGTGAAGTCGTACGGCAGCATCGCAAAGGCAGTTTTGTTTATTAATAGCGCATAACCAAGCGTCGCTCTTGACAAACGAATCAACACCCCCATTATGATATACTGCGATACCATAAGTGCCCGTGGCCGAGCATGTATTTAGCGCGTGAGTGATGACACTCGTATTATAATGATAACGAGGATTGATAACGCGCGCATCGCTTTGCCATAATGACAGCATTCCATTGAATCAAACGCCGTGCGTATCTTTTTTTGCATGACTGTGCTTGCAAACCCAAACAGGACGACAGCCTTTGATCCTAGTAACTGAGGTAGATATGAACGAATCAGCCAATCAATTTAACCCAAGCGCCGCCCAGCCTGTAGACCCAACGGTTTTAAACCTAACGGACAGCGCCGCTCAAAAAGTGCGCCGCCTGCGCGAAGAAGAAGGCGATGACACCTTGATGCTGCGCGTCTATGTCACCGGTGGCGGCTGCTCAGGATTTTCTTATGGCTTTAATTTTGCCAATGACCTAAACGAAGACGACGCCAATTTTGATAATGGCGATGTGACCTTGGTCGTCGACTCGATGAGCTATCAATACCTGCAAGGCTCTACCGTTGACTACACCGAGGGCTTAGAGGGGGCGCGTTTTATCGTGACCAACCCCAACGCCACCACGACGTGTGGCTGCGGCTCGTCATTCTCTATCTAAATGACGCTTTTTTGCGGTTTGAAAACGACGGTCCAAGCACCTATGGATAAGGCTTCTATCTTATCTATAGGTGCTTTTTCGTCTCGTGCCTGCCCATTCGCTAAATGGGCAGTAAACCAGACTGCTTTTTTCTGTGATTTGTGTGTCAATTTTTTTAGTAAAACCAGCCAAAACCGCCTTGGATAAAGCTTATCGTATTTGTAATTGTCCGTGGTTTTCAGGACTGCTTTGAGCTAAACTGACCAAATTCTTTATCCTTATATTTACCTCTTTTATGGTCAAACGCCCGTCGTGTTTTGGTCTGCCATAATCAATAACAATAGATGCCTATTATGAGTAATTTTGCGAGTAGCTTTGTGAACTTTGAAATCCCCAATTGGTTTGACCATCAGCATCTGACTGGGATGCTCCGCGGTATCGAAAAAGAAGGCTTGCGTGTTAAACCTGATGGTTTTTTGGCACAAACCCCGCATCCAGCCAAACTGGGCTCCAAACTTACTCATCCGTTTATTACCACAGATTACTCAGAAAGTCTGCTTGAGCTGATCACTGACCCAAAAACCTCTCCCAAAGAAACCTTAAACATGCTGCGCCAGCTGCATTTGCTGGTTTATCAAGGTATGCCTGAGGGTGAGCTGATGTGGCCGTTATCCATGCCGTGCATGCTGTCATCAAACGATGAAGATATTCCGCTGGCCGACTATGGCAGCTCTAATACGGGCAAGTTAAAAACACTGTATCGCAGCGGGCTTGGTATCCGCTATGGTCGCCGTATGCAGACCATCGCAGGCTTGCATTATAATTTGTCGTTTGGTGATGATTTGTTTGCGGCTTGGCAAGCAAAGACGCCAGCGGCGCAAAATCTGACGCTGACGGAGTTTAAAAACGATAAGTATCTTGGACTGATCCGTAATTTTAAGCGCCTAACCAGCTTGGTGCTGTATCTATTGGGAGCCAGCCCCAGCGTTTGTCCGTGTTTTTTGGCGGGGCGCGAGCATGACCTAGAGCGCCTCAATGACTCGACCTACTACAGACCTACCGCCACCAGCCTACGGATGGGCAAACTTGGCTATACCAACAGCGTACAAGAGCAGCTCGACATCCGCTACAACAACTTGCCTGAGTATATCAAAGGATTGCGCCGCGCGATTCAGACGCCGCATGAGAGCTTTAAAAAACTGGGTTTGGATGATGCAGACGGCAATCCTATTCAGATTAACAATCATATTTTACAAATAGAAAACGAGTACTATAGTCCTATTCGCCCCAAACAAATCGCCATGAGCGGTGAGACGCCAACCGAGGCACTAGAGCGCCGCGGTATCGCCTATGTCGAGTTTCGCGCCATCGATCTCGACCCGTATAGCGATGTCGGTATCCGTCTCTCTAGCGCTTGTTTTTTAGAAGTCATGGCGCTGTACTGTCTGCTAAATGACTCGCCTGACTTGCTCCCTGAGGAAGAAGAAGCGCTGGCAATCAACCTTGAGCGCGTGGTAAACGAAGGTCGCCGCGAGGGCTTGCACATCATCAATAATGGCGAAGAGCAATCGCTTGAGAGCTGGATGCTTATGCATTTAGATCGTATGCAACCACTTGCCGAGCTATTTGACGCGCACTACGGTGGCAATGACTACCGAGCAGCCGTGGCCTTGATGCAAGGCAAAGCCAGTCATCCAGAATCGACGATTTCGGCGCAAGTCAATGCCGATAGCAAACGCTTGGGCAGCTTATGGCAACTTGGCTTTACCTTGGCAGAGCAGCATCGTGACGCGTTGTTGCAGCAGACCTTGAGCCCCAACGCCCAAGCCAAATATGAGGTATTGGCAGAAAAGTCTATTTTGCAACAAGCAGAGATTGAGTCTGCCGAGACAGAAGACTTTATGGACTTTTTACAACAATACCGCTAGCAACCAACTTAACCACTGGTTTGATACCTTAGACAACGACCTAATAAGAGTGACTGTCCCATGCTACCGCTGACCACCTACCGCAATCTACAAGTATTTTTGGTCGTTATGGCCGTGATAGGCATGAGCTTTGCGCTGTTCTTTTTGCAGCGCTATATGGGGTTTACCCCTTGCCCGCTTTGTATTTTTCAGCGTATCGGGCTGATTGTGATGGGCGTGTTTGCCCTGATGGCGGCTTTATTTCACCCCAAATCTATGGCGGTGCGTCTGGTATTATGGCTAGGTAGCTTGGTGGGTATTGGCTGGTCGACTGTGGTGGCAGGCCGTCACGTCTGGCTACAGCACCTACCTGCTGATCAAGTGCCTTCTTGTGGTCCGGGGCTAGACTACTGGCTAGATACCTTACCTATTTTGCAGGTGTTTAAAGAAGTTTTTGCAGGCTCTGGTGAGTGCGCCGCTATCGACTGGACGTTTATGGGACTGAGCATCCCTGAGCAGTCTTTGATTTTGTTTAGCCTATTGCTGGTCGTCCACGGTTTGGTGTTGTGGCGTATCGTACGTCCTATCGCCTCTAAATAGTCCTCTTTATCCCCATATTATCCCCATGCCATACCGATACGCCTATCGGTATGGCATAATTCTATAAAAATAACCAATAACAAAAACGCTACAAAGATATTCTAAACCTTTGATATCTTGTCACAGCTTATTCTATTTGCTGATAAGCAGACCTGCGTGACATACGCCGCTTTAAAGAATTGCCAAGCGATTGAACGCTGTTTATCTACCTCAAAACCAACGATGAGTCACATGATAATCGCCTCATAAAAATCATGGTTTTTGATGGTTTGTCTGGTTTTTTCATTACTTCTCGATTTTGACAATACCCTGAACTTGCCGATATGATAGGCAGTCTTTTCAGATGTTGTTTAAAAAACTGTTTTTGGTGTGACCATGATATACCGTGCGCCTAGTTGCTCTTTTAATGTATCGACGATCAGACGCTTTCATCGTCTGCTCTTAGGTATACCGCTTTGCGTGTTGGTGATTGGCTGCGATAGCGCCTCTTCTAATACCAATAAAGAAGTGAGTACTAAGGTTGCGCCGGTCAATAACGCTGCAGACAGCAGCCCATCTACCGTCGATCTGGCAGACAGCCTATCTAAATCTAAGGCTGATGCCGACGAGCTCGACGCCGTAGAAGGTCGCTCACTGATCATGGCAGCGCAATCAACTGCCGATAGCAGCATTGACACTGTAGATAGGGATGGAGGCACCGCCAATTATGGCTCGCTACAAGCCACGTTAATAGGCGACTACGGCGGTATGGTGCCCTGCTCTTTTTGTGACAGTATCGATATCACCCTAAACCTATTTGCCGATGGCTCCGTCCTAAAAACCAGTCTGTATAAAAACCCTTCCCAGCCCAAAGTCCCGACGATTGAGTCTGGCATTTATCGTCAAGATAACGACCTCATTACCATCGTTTATGAGCAAGAAAACATAGAGACCTACCGTATTCAAGACAATCATCTGATATTGATGGACAATGACGAACAGCTCGATGATGATTATGTTTTATCGCGTAAATAGCGTATCCGTTTGTTGCTGACTCATGCCTGTTATGATAAAGCCTCAATACTGCGCCTACCCATTAGGTGTTTTTTATTGGTCATCGAACGACGTTTACTTTACAATGAATCCCACTCTTGGGCACCAAACGTTTGCACATTCACCCTTGCAGACGAACTCTAATCAGCAAGTCTAGACAGCAAGGTTCAGCCAGTCAGTTTGCCCCGATAGACCTTATGTCTTTGGGTCTACCGGCTTGAGAGTCCACTTTTTACTTCAGCACGTACGGAACGTCTATGCATATTCATATCCTTGGCATTTGTGGTACTTTTATGGGATCGCTGGCATTGCTGGCGCGGGCGCTTGGGCACAAGGTTACCGGCTCCGACGCCAATGTCTATCCGCCGATGTCGACCCAACTACAAAATGCCGGCGTCGTCATCGAAGAAGGATACCTGATCGAGCATTTACAGCCGGCGCCAGACTTAGTGGTGGTAGGCAATGCCATGAAACGCGGTATGGATGTCATCGAGTACCTGCTAAACGAAGGACTGCGCTACACCTCAGGTCCGCAGTTTTTGTCTGAGCAAGTATTGCAGTCTCGTCACGTCATCGCGGTAGCCGGTACGCACGGCAAGACCACGACCACGACGATGCTCGCTTGGATACTGCACTATGCTGGTATCGATGCAGGGTTTTTGATCGGCGGCGTGCCACTGGTCGATACGCCTGATACGCACTTGCAGCAAGTGTTTGCCCACAGCAGCTATCTTGGTGCAGACAAACTTACAGCGAATAAAGACAGTGAGGATAAAAACGGCGGCTATTTTGTCATCGAAGCCGATGAGTATGACTCTGCATTCTTTGATAAGCGCTCTAAGTTTGTCCATTATCGTCCGCGTACGGCTATCTTAAACAACCTTGAGTTTGATCATGCCGATATCTTTGCCGATCTCAATGCGATTCAAACGCAGTTCCATCATATGGTGCGCATGATTCCTAGTACGGGTAAAATCATCATGCCTGCCGCCACAGCCAGCCTAGAGGACACCTTGGCAAAAGGTGTCTGGACGCCCGTCTGGCGCACCGCGATTGATGATACAACTATCACTGCCTCAGACAGCGTCACGGATGGTAGTGACTGGCATGCTAAGCTATTAACCGCTGACGGTAGTCGTTTTCAGCTCAGCTATCCTGCCGATAACGCAGCAGCGATTGTAGAGTGGTCGATGAGCGGTATGCATAATGTCAACAATGCCCTCGTCGCAGTCGCCGCCGCCTACGATGTGGGCGTGAGTGTAGAGACCGCATGTGCTGCTCTATCAGACTTTGCAGGTATCAAGCGCCGTATGGAACTGATTGGTAATGTCGATGATATCTTGGTTTTCGATGACTTTGCCCATCATCCAACTGCGATCACCACTACCTTAGACGGTGCCAAAAAGAAGCTGGCGGACCGACGCATTTGGGCCATCATCGAGCCGCGTAGCAACACCATGAAGATGGGCATTCATCAAGAAAGCCTTGCACAGTCAGCGGCGCTAGCCGACGATACGCTCTGGTATGAGCCGTCTGGGCTGGAGTGGGGGCTTAAAGAAGTTATTGATACCGCGATGGCCGAGGATAGTACCATTGGTCATCAGCAAGTACTTTGTAGTATTGAGGGTATTATTGAGCATCTCTGTGCGTATGCGCAGTCAGGTGATGCCATCGTCATTATGTCTAATGGCGGCTTTGAAGGAATTCATCAGCGACTACTCACCGCCCTGCGCAAGCGATAGGCTCAGCACACAAGTCAAATTGATACCAGTAGCGCGTTTAAACGTATATCACCGTTTTATTGTCAATTGGCTATATCTGATTTATTGTATTTAACACTGTTATAAGCCGCCTATCACCTGCGCCGTTTATAGATGATAAACGGCGCTTTTTCGTCTGATGTTTATCGTTTTTTGCTTCAGCACATATCTTCGCCACCCGTTAGCGACTTTACTACCTTTGTAACCTTCCGTTTACCTATTTCATCTGCTTGATAGCAAACAGCGGTTTTTCCTCACATAGCCCATACACAGATAACATTTTGTGCTTACTATTCAATCCTTAGAATGACTACAATAAATTCATCAAAGCACATCACACAATTATAAATGATAAAAAATTAGGAGAATAATATGAGCTTTATTTGGATGATTATCGTCGGTTTGGTTGCAGGGTTATTGGCACGTGCTATCAAGCCAGGTAGCGATCCCATGGGCTGGATTATGACGATTGTATTAGGTATCGTCGGGGCGATGCTCGGTGGCTTTATTGCAGGGCTTATCGGTATCGATGCTGACGGCGGCTTTATAGGTCTTATCTTCTCTGTCATTGGTGCCATCATCTTACTGTTCTTGTATGAGATGATTGTCACTAAGCGCCGCGTATAAGAAACGCATCTTAGCTAATTTGGTACAGATAACTTGATAAAACTGCATTGATAAAAAAGATAGTTTTGAGCAAAATCAATCAAGCAAAACTCATCGAGCAAAAGTATGTATCTTACCCAAAAGCCTTGCGATTAGCAGGGCTTTTGTATGTACCGGCATAAATTCTAATGCCCGCGAACATAAGGGGAAAGTATTGATAAGCATTACTTTTGTCCCCATTTACCTTATAATATATACCCTACTTTATCCTTAGCATTGAGGTAAGCATTATGGCATTACTCCCTATTTTAAACTATCCAGATCCGCGCTTGCGTACGATCGCTGAGCCTGTCAAGGAAGTGACTGCTGAAATCAAAACCTTGATCGCCGATATGATTGAAACCATGTATGATGCCCAAGGTATCGGTTTGGCAGCCAGTCAAGTGGATCGCCATATTCAGCTAATCGTCATGGATTTATCTGAAGATAAAAGCCAGCCGCGCGTGTTTATCAACCCAAAAGTGACGCCACTGGTTGAAGAAAAACAACCGTACGAAGAAGGCTGTCTATCAGTGCCAGATGTCTATGACAAAGTCGAGCGTCCGACCAAGGTTCGCATCGAAGCCCTAGACGAAAACGGCGACAAGATAGACGAAGAGGTCGAAGGCCTGCTCGCAGTATGTATCCAGCACGAAATGGACCACTTAAATGGGGTCATTTTTGTCGATTATTTGTCTCGTCTCAAGCAAACAAGAGCACGCGATAAAGTACGTAAAGTAATCAAAATCCGCGAAAAACAAGGCGCACATGCTGCTGAACAACAGCCGCAAACCACTAACGCATAAGCCAAGCATATTTGCTATTCGCTTTTACCAAAGGTTTTTTATATGACGATGATCAAAATTGACCAATATTTTGACTCTGCCGCTTGGCAGAAATTTACCAAAGCCGCTGAAGGTCGCGAAACCCCATTTTTGGTGGTGGATCTTAGTCGTATCAAAGCCAAGTATCATGAGATGGTCAGTCTGTTTCCAAAAGCAAAAATCCACTATGCCATGAAGGCCAGCCCAGCGGTTGAAGTCATCGATCTATTGGCAGAGCTGGGTTCAAACTTTGACTGTGCTTCCATCTATGAGCTGGACCGCGTGCTTAATTGCGGCGTTGAACCATCGCGCATTTCTTATGGTAACACCATCAAAAAAGCCGACCATGTTAAGTATGCTTTTGATAAAGGCATCGAGCTATATGCGACTGATTCAGAAGCCGATCTTAAAAATATCGCCAAACATGCACCGGGTTCTAAAGTGTTTGTACGCATCTTAGTACAAGGGTCAGAAACCGCTGAATGGCCGCTGTCGCGCAAGTTTGGTTGCCATCCCAATATGGCGATTGATCTACTCATTCAGGCACGTGAGCTGGGTGTGGTGCCTTATGGCATCTCGTTCCATGTCGGCAGCCAGCAAAAAGACGTGGCCGCTTGGGATGATGCATTAGCCAAAGTTAAATATATGTTTGACTGGATGAAGAACGAAGAAGGCATCAAGCTACAGATGATCAATCTAGGTGGCGGCTTCCCAACCAACTATATCAGCGAAGTCAATCCTATTAAGGTCTATGCAGAAGAGATTACCAGCTATTTGACTGATGATTATAATGATGACGAGATGCCTGAGATTATTTTAGAACCAGGCCGTTCACTCGTCGGTGGTTCTGGTGTCTTGGTCAGTGATGTGGTACTAATCTCTCGTAAGTCAGACACTGATTTGGCGCGCTGGGTATATACGGATGTTGGTTTATTCCAAGGCTTGATCGAGACGCTAGGCGAAGCCATCAAATATCCTGTGTATACGCCAAAAATGGAAACGTCAACAAGCGAAGGCACCGTAGTACTGGCAGGCCCGACGTGCGACTCAACCGACATCATGTACGAAGAAGCGGGCTATCAGCTACCAGAAGAGCTGGAGATTGGCGATAAAATCTATTGGCTGACCACGGGCGCTTATACCAACTCGTATTCTTCAGTCGAGTTTAATGGCTTTCCGCCGCTTGAAGTAGTTTATATTGACTAGTCTTTACGACTACTATCTATAGAGAAGCGCGGTGCTATGAATAACAGCACCGCGCTTTTTTGTATTTAGCCATTTGCGTAATGAGCTATTGAACCAACAACTCAATCGGTACCGTGTTAGTGCTCTTGACCGTTCGACTGCTGCTATTGACTGAGCGTTGTGAAATCTCACCGATCGTCACCCATTGTCCGCGCGGCACAATGATTGTACTGTTCAGACTTTGACTTTGAATGCTATTACTGCTCGTGCCGTACCTATTGTAGGATGAGTTGGATCGCGCCAGTCGCTCTTCAACTTGTGACAACCTCACTTCGACTTGACCATTCGGTAGTAGACGCGGTGTGACAGCAATGCCTTGCGTCGTTGGCAGTAGTACCCGCTGCTGAATAATAATCTGCGCGTTTGGCTGACGGTCAATGGGATAATGATAATTCGGTTGAATAGTGGCACGATAGTTCTGCGTCAATGAATAGAGCGTGCCTGTACTGATACTAGCGGCGCTGCCAGACAGCGTTTGTACTTGATACAAGCTACTACCTTGTTGCTGGCGGTTATATTGATTGATTACGCCTGCACCTTGGATACCGCGACTGGTAATAATAACCTGACCCTGCCGAGTATTATCCTGAACGCTGCTGCTATTGCCAACACGCACAGCGACTGTGAGCGCTTGTGGCTGACGGTCAATCTGCGTGAGTAGCTGCTGTATCATTTGATAATTGCGGGGTGTTGTTATTAGTACTAGCTTACCTTGGTAGATGCTGACGGTGCCGCCATCAGCGCTACTATTGAGTTGTTGCCTTACTGTTGGCAGGAGCGTGGCACCGCCGTAAGTGTCAATCACATAGGTTTGAGAAACAGCAGCGATAGCCGAAGTGCTCAGTATAATACTTGCGGCTGTAACCAGTAATGGCGTTGTTAATTTTTTAACAAGAGCGTCCATAAGCAGTTAAATCCGAGTCAAGTGACCAAATAAACACTTCTACGTGTGTGCGCCTGTTTGCTTTGTTCTTGGCCTGAATATCTTCATACTCTTTGATAATAGACAAGTCTGTCAAACTCATACCTTCATTGGGTTTATGAGGTGTTTTGTTCTGTCCTGCTTTATCGACAAACTCAGTAATCCACTTCTGCCATTCCAACTTCAATTCAAAATTACTTATCTCAAATGGTAAATCACCATTAAATGTCTTTTGCATCATATCAACAAATCTTGTAGCAGCTTGTCGACGCATGGTCCCATCACCATTTTGGCTAATATGATTACCAACCTCGACCGCTACTACGAATGGTATGATAAATCGACAATCCGATTCTATATAAGTTTTAAAATCGGCCATGACATTGTTTTTTTCGTTGTTTCGATTAGGTACATCTAAAATATTCAGTAAAATAGTCGTATCCAATATGCAAATGTCTGTCATTTAATCAGCTCCTTGTAGCTGATTAAGCCAACTGAGCGCTTGCTGTTTACGTTGCTCACTGGTTGTTGGATGCTTGATAAAACGTTCAACGATACCTTGAGTCACTAAGTCGCCAAGCGTTCCTTGAGCTACTAGGCCCAGATAGTCATCTAAGTCACCCAATCTAACCAACTTACTATCACCCTCTTTCGGATCTCTATAGCAAAAGACAACATCCGCCAGCGCCTCGTCAGGTAATGCATCCATCAATGCAGGGTTGTGCGTTGATAACAATAGATTTATATTGCGTTCTTCTGCATACTGACGCATTAAGCTCAATATTTCATGTGCACGTGTAGGGTGAATACTGTTGTCAATCTCTTCGATGATTGCCGTTGACCCTTCTGGCACAGACAGTAGTGCTGCTGCTATGCCTAATACTTTTAGAGTACCGTCTGATAGTAAATCCATTGTACGTTCATTATCAACACCACCAAAGCTTTCTACTAGAGCGAATTCTATACGATCACGATGGTCTTTATAAAATTTGATATCTGTAATATCTTGTTCCGGTAGACTTTGGACTAATAATAATAACTTATCTTTCTTTTTTTTCTCTTCACAAATACCGTATAAAACGCCTGCGATATTAGAGCCGTTTGGTCTTAAGCTGCTATCTGAAATACTATCAATGCGCATGTTATTCGGTATAAAATCGAAGAAGAAAGATTGTTGTAGAAACTTTCGGATATCGTAAAAGTCAACCCATGCCTTATTTTTATTCTCATGAAGATGGTCTAATATAGCTATATTTTTATCAACCATAAGAAATTCAGATATATCGCTATTCTTATTTTTATGAATAGTAATATGATTATCTATGTCAGAGCTGCGAAAGTTCTCCAATCCATTATTACGTTTTGCAATTTTGTTTACTTCATCTATTAAATCCGTAGTAAGAAATTTTGAGATCTTATCAAAGTAAGGTGGCTTTAGAGATTTTAATACAAATATTTTATTTTCTTGTGAACGTATAACTTCACTCTTGAGCTCTATACTATTCGAGCTAACGTTAAAGACACCTTCATATTCTATATCTTCGTTTTGAAATATTAAGGCAAATCGTTCCATTGAATTAAACGCTAAATCTTTAATACTGCCTCGAACGACTTTATCACTATCATTAACTCTATTTTTGAGTGTCGATAAACGCTCACCACCAGCGACCCAACTTAAAAAGCGAAATGCCTCGATAGCGTTACTTTTGCCTGACGCATTCGCCCCTATCAATAGAGTCAAAGGTGATAAAGGTAAGGTTGCATCTTTATAGCTTTTAAAATTTTTGATGGTAATACTGGCATTGTTTTCCATAACAACCTCACTCACGTTAAATGGTCTAATACTGGTCATTCAGACCCAGTACATCTTGCATATTATATTGCCCAGCGCCCTGCTCAATTACCCAAGTTGCGGCGCGTACTGCACCAGCGGCAAAGGTCATACGTGCACGGGCGCGGTGGGTAATCTCGACCACTTCACCATCAGCGATAAACATCACCGTATGATCACCGATGATCTCACCGCCGCGTATCGCATGAATGCCAATGCTACCCGCTTCGCGCTCGCCGGTCTGCCCTTCACGGCCATAGACAGCGACGTCTTTTAATCTCTGTCCGCGCGCGTCGGCCACTGCTTCTGCCATCATGTAGGCGGTGCCCGATGGTGCATCGATTTTGTGCTTATGATGGGCTTCGATGACCTCAACATCGGCGTCATCACCAAAGGCTTTGGCTGCCATACCGAGCAGCTTTAGCGATAAATTAACGCCCGTTGAATAGTTGCCTGCGTAGACGATAGCGATTTGCTCGCTGGCAGTTTTTAGCACTTGCTCTTGCTGCTCATTAAAACCTGTGGTGCCGATCACCATCGCAACGTCATTTGCCGCACAAACTTGCATGTTTTGCTCAGTGGCATCGGGCAAGCTAAAATCAATCAGCACATCGATGTCATGAATCACTGCCTTTAAATCATCGACGATTTGCACCTCTAAATGCCCAATCGCCGCGACCTCGCCCGCATCTGCACCGACAAGGCTTGAGCCTTGACGTTCAATCGCGGCGCTCAGTGTCGTTTGTGGGTTGTCTTGTACCGCTTCGATGAGCATGCGCCCCATACGGCCACCAGCACCGATGACGCCGACTTTGATGGTTTGTTCTTGCGTTTGTTTTTTGGTTTGTTGAGTCATGTTTTGTCCTAGATATTTATGTTTTTAGCACGGTGTTGCTTATAGATCATTTATCCTAAGTTTAGCAAATATCCCTGCATGGGTGGTTTTTTATACACCCATTAAAAACCCCTAGCGTTTCACGTGAAACACTAGGGGTCTGTTATTGATTCATTAAGCCACATGCGTGATCAACGTGATGAAAACCCTTTGATCAATCAAATAGATCGCCGATCTTTTTAAAGAAAGATTTTTTGTGCGGCGACTGCTGATGCTTGCTATCACCATCTAGTGTGTCTTGGAATTGACGCAATAGGTCTTTTTGCTCACGCGTTAGGTTCACGGGCGTCTCAATGACCACACGGCAGATCAGATCACCTTTCATGGTAGTGCGTACTGGCGTTACACCTTTACCGCGCACGCGTAATAGCTTGCCACTTTGCGTACCTTCAGCGACCTTGATTTTGACTTTACCATCCAAGGTTGGGATTTCCACTTCTTTACCCAAAGCGGCATCAGTGATGCTGACGGGCACGTCCATATACAGATCCGCGCCTTGGCGAGTAAAGACGTCATGAGGTTTGACGCGTACCTCGACATACAGGTCGCCATTTTGTACGCCAGCGCCACCCGCTTCGCCTTCACCTGCGAGACGAACTCGGTCGCCATCATCGACGCCGGCTGGGATAGAGACTTCAAGCGTGCGTGACTTGTCCTTGACGCCGTTACCATGACAGTCAGGGCATGGGTTTTTGATTTGCTTACCTGAGCCGCCACACTGCGGGCAGGACTGCTGTACAGCAAAAAAGCCTTGCTGCATACGTACTTGGCCTTGACCATGACACATCTCACACGTCACCACGTCAGAGGCGTCTTTTGCGCCTTTACCGTCACAAGTGTCGCAAGGCGCAGGCGCGGTAAAGCTGATTTCTTTTTTAGTACCGCGTACCGCTTCTTCGAGGGTGAGCTCGATCACATAACGCAAGTCCGAGCCGCGACGTGAGCGACCACCGCCGCCGCGCGACTGACCAAAGATATCGCCAAAATTGCCAAAGATATCACCGAAGATGTCTTGGAAGTTGCCGCCGCCACCAAAACCGCCGCCGCCCATGCCGTTTTCAAACGCCGCATGACCCATACGATCATAGGCTGAGCGCTTTTCTTCATCGCTCAACACCTCATACGCCATCGATGCTTCTTTGAACTTTTCTTCGGCATCAGGGTCATCAGAGTTGCGATCTGGATGGTATTTCATAGCCAGCTTGCGGTAGGCTCGCTTAATTTCTTTGCTGTCAGCGGTTTTACTGATACCTAATACTTCATAAAAATCGCGCTTACTCATGGGCTCTCCTATCGTCTTCGCAGGGCCGCCGATCGATCGATTCATCAACCCATAGAAATTATCGTCTGTTGCTATTCAGACTCGCAATGCTGTTTCACATGAAACATGGCGAGACAATAAAAAGCAAAGAAGAGAATCATCTGAATCGTACAAGCGAATGCGGCGGGGTGCTGCTTAGCCAAATCAATTATTAAAAGTTTGCGCTATTTATGGAGATGGCAAGGTGATTTATCAAGCGCATTAGAGGCGAAATTGTCGGACAGAAGATGATGGGCTCCCAAAACAGAGTTCGTTAAGAATAGCACAAAGGTTTTTATACCTTTTTGGCAGGCCTTCATGCTAGTATTTATCGCCATATTCGTACGCATTTAAATTTAGGCTTTTAGATTGGCGATAAGGTAGTATTTTTTATGAAAAAGCTGTTGGTTTTATTGATCGTCATTGCGGTGACAGTTTATGCAGGCTCGCCTTACTACAGTGCCTATCAGCTCAAAAACGCCTATGATGCCAACGACGGTGCGGCGATTGCGGCCGCCATCGACTACGAGCAAGTCAGGCCAAGCTTACAAACCCAGCTCACCAATCAATTTGCGACCACCATACGCAGCTACCCGTTGGTGGCCGAGCTCGGCGGCGAGCCATTAATACAAGCGGCCAACACCTTTATCATAAAGGCCGTCAATGGTGCCATTACCGCACAAAACATCGAAACCGTCATCAACACCCAAGGTCAAGCCAATACCGCGACCAAAGAGCTGGCAGCGGCTTGGGCTATTGCAAGCAATCAAGTCGATCTAAAATATCTCATACAAGATCTCATCATTCAGCGCGGCGATGTCAATGCAGTGGTCAAAAACCAAATGCAACAGATCATGGACAAACAAGCGGCTGAACTTGAACAACAAGCCACGCAAGGCTCTGACAGTGACCAACCAACCTTAAGCTACTGCGGTATCGATTGCTTTACCATTAGTGGACAAGTCAAAGGCTATCCACTCACTATCGAGATGCAGCGTCAGGGTCTGATTGATTGGAAAATCGTCGATGTGGTGTTACCTTAAAGGGCGTGCCATGAGTACTGTCCATAGCTACTGGACTTATTAAGCTCTACTGACATTAATTTTCCTTGTTTGCTGTGCCTGCGCCGACAGAGACTACGCAAAATTTACGTCAGTAGCGCCCTATCTAATTTATATACAGACCTCTATAAAAAACTCTCTGACTCTAAACTAATTCGCATAAAAAGCGCGCTATAAGTCGATGATTTATAGCGCGCTTTGGATTGTAGCCGTCTAAATACTCAAAGCCACTTAACAGCCACTTAAGAGCAAATAATTACTCTACGCCCAAAAACTCTAAAAACTCAGGGTTCTCAAAGCTAGCTTGGTAAAGGACACCGTCTTCACGATATATCGCAGGGGTCGCCATCACCGCAAGCCCTGCCGCTTTTTCGCGGTTAGGAGTCACATGATCGACCTGACAACTGGCTGGGGCAGACGTTATCTCACCCTGTAGCATGGCTCGATCCAAAGCTGTGCGACGGCTATCAACATCTTCCTGGCACCAGACGGCACGCATTTGCTCAGGGGATTCTTCGTATATCGGATAACCGATGGTTTTTACCGTTACACCCTTCGCATTCAGCATCGGCAATTGCTGATGAAATCTTCTGCAATATGGACAATTGACATCAGTGGCGACATAGATGATTGCCCTTTCAGGAGCGGTGGCAGGATAATGAATCAGTTGGTTGTCATCTAAACTCGTAAAAACAGACTGGTTCTTTATTTTTTCAAAGTCATCATCCAAACCCATGAACTGACCATTCTCAATCACTGAAATCTCGCCATCGGTGATGTACTGCGCATCATCTGACAGCAAAAAAGGCACGCCTTCTAATGTAGCACCCCAAATCACGCCCGGCACTGCTGTATAAAAGAACGGTGTCTTGGCACTCATGTTTTTCAATGCATCCATATTGGCGAGGATAGCGGACTTAACGCTAGCACTGGCAGGCTTACCAACTTGCGTACTGCTACTACGCGCGGGAGTTGTAGTCACTACTCGCTGACTTGGGTTTTTTTGTAGCTCACCCTGAATCACATATTTGCCATCTTCGGTAATATGCAGGGGCAGTTGTCCTACTAAGTTGACCTGATACATATTGGGAAGTTTGGAGGGCACAATAGAGTCAATTTGCGTTTTGATACCCGCTTGGGTCAGCAGTTGCCGCAACTGACTATCTATAGACTCTTTGACGGTGCCCTTCGCTTGCGTGCCATGTGCTTGCGTGATTTGAGTCGCTTGTGGGCTGGTGTCACTCTTGACAGCGTCCGTAGCGTCAGACTGCGCGCAAGCGGTGGTGGCCCATAACATAGCGGTAATCAAGCTAGCAGATTTTAATACAGATAGTTTCACAGAAGGCATCCTATTTATTACAACCTATTGGTTTCTTTGGTCAATTGATTTTAATAAAATAACTATATTATATAAATATGTATATTAAAGTAATCACAAGACTTTAGCACAAAGAATGATGTTGCAAAGCTTTAAGCGGTCAATTTTGCAAAACTGCTACTCAACTTTAAGAGATAGGCAACACAGACAGCTCCATAAAAAATTATGGCAAACTGCAGACCAAAAAAAGCAGCCTACTTTATAAAAGTGACTGCTATAAGTAACTGCTTTATATTTATCAACTATTTAACATAGATACTGTTTTAACATAGATACTGTTTTAACATAGTTACTGTTTAATGCTTAGATACTATTTGTTGATGCCTAAAAACATTAAAACTTCTCAACTTCCTCGGGAGTCAAAAAGCGACTATCGCCCTTCTCTAAGCCCTCTAACGTGATATGACCGATGCTAGCGCGATGCAGCTCTGTGACCCTGTTGCCAAAGTAACCCATCATACGTTTCACTTGATGATACTTACCTTGCTCTAGCGTTAGACGCGCATGGGTCTCATCGATAAACTCAAGGATAGCCGGTTTGGTCGGCTCATAATCGCCTTCTAGCAAGATACCTTCAGCGACCTTTTTTATCGCATTTTGTTGTGCGTCTTCATCCATAGGATCAGCCAACGTCAGCTCATAGACTTTGGCATGTTCGTGCTTAGGACTGGTAACGCGGTGCATCCAACCACCATCATCGCTTATCAGTAGCGCACCTGTGGTATCGACATCGAGGCGTCCTGCGATACGTAAGCTGCCCAGCTCAGGTACGGCAATCAACTCGGTGACAATGGGATACTCCTTGACCTTTAAGGTACATTCAAAGCCCTCAGGCTTATGCAATAAAATATAACGATTGCCCGTCGCCACCGATAAAGGCTCGCCTGCCCACATGACATCATCATTGACGATATCGACATGTAAGCCGGGGTCTTTAATCACAGCGTCATTGACCGTCACTTCACCCGCGTGCAGAATCTTTTTGGACTCTTTACGCGACAGCTCCGTGGCCTTACTAATAAATTTATCTAAACGCATACTATTTGCTACCTTTGATATTATGAGGTTTTGTTATAGTGAAATAAAAGTACAGGGCACGCCAAATATAGAAAATAGTGGCAGCCGTATTTATGAGTCAAGTTTAACATATCCCACCCAAACTAAGGTTGTTCATCAAAAGGCATATCATAAAAACAATATGAGCTATCAAACGCTAAAACGTGCGGTCAGCGCTCGCCTGCACATCAAAAAATCCGACTTTATTGCTTACGCTTATCCCGTGACTACGCGTGAGCAAGCGATGTTTCACGTGGAACAACTGCGCGAGCAATATCCTGATGCGCGCCATTGGTGCTGGGCCTATATCATCGGCGACCCTGATAACACGACTAGTGCAGGGTTCGACGACGATGGCGAGCCTAGCGGTACCGCAGGACGACCCATATTGAATGTCTTGCAGCACAAGTCTATCGGCAATGTCATCATTATAGTGGTGCGTTATTTTGGCGGTATCAAGCTCGGTGCGGGCGGTCTCACTCGCGCTTATGCCGGATCAGCGCAAGCGGCAGTCGATGAGATGGTATTGCTACCTTATGTGCCGCTAACCCAAGTGCAGATACTCGCCACCTTCGCTACCGAAGCGCAGTGTCGCTACGTGATAGAAGATTTGAATGGCCAGATTGATGATGTGACTTATAGCAAGCAAGTGACGCTGACTGTCACCCTTGCCGAGGCGGATATTGAGACGTTAAAAGCGCGTCTAGTAATGGATGGGCGGGTGTTAGACGAATGAGTATTGCAGCAACTTATTATTTTGAGTAACCAACCGTTCACTGAAAATGATTGGTTTTGAGCGCAGCTATCGGTATGATTCATTCATATTTTCTCCCCACTTACTCTCTGCTACCAAAAGATACCGATTATGCTGACTGCCAATTTACCCAAAGACTTCAAGCCTGCCCCTTTTAAGCCACCGTTTTGGCTGACCAACCCACATCTGCAAAGTATCTTACCCAAGTTTTTTGCCCCCAAAACGCCCACTTATCGGCGTGTGATCAAACAAGACTCACTGGGTGAAACCGATATCGCTTATGACTTCTACGATGCGCATCCTATAAACGCGAATACTGATGACGCGCTAGAAAAAACACCACTCATCGTGCTATTTCATGGCATGGAAGGCAGCAGTGATAGTCATTACGCACGGGCTTTGGCCTATCAGATACATGCGCAAGGCTGGCATTTCGTCGTCGCGCACTTCCGTAGCTGCGGCGGTATCCCGGCCAATGGGCGGGTGTTTTATAATGCAGGTGACACCGAAGAGCTGCATCATATGTTAGAGAACTTGCAAGCGCATTATGCTCATATTTATGCGGTTGGCGTATCGCTTGGCGGCAACGCGCTCGCCAAATATTTGGGTGAATATGGTGATAAAGCACTCTGCAAAGGTGCCGCCGTTATCTCAGCTCCTGTCGATATGTCCTCAGCGGCGCTTAGTATGCACAGTTTTTTGAGCCATCGCATTTATACGCCATATCTACTCAACCCCATTATCAAAAAAGCACTGGCCAACGATATCACCAAGGAAGAGATTGACTCCATCAAAGCCGTCAATCGTATCAGCGACTTTGATCATATCTTTACCGCGCCGCGTCATGGCTACCGCTCAAACAATCACTATTACTATAGTGCCTCCGCTCTGCCGCACCTTATCAATGTCACCCGCCCACTATTGCTCATCAGCGCCAAAGACGATCCTTTCTTGGGCTTTACCGCCACAGAAAATGACGTATCAGACACTGTCACTATCTTGGACACCGAGCACGGCGGGCACGTGGGCTTTATTCGTTATCGCACGAGCAAAGACAAATCGACGCCTCTGTATACACAGTCCCGATTTGATATCAATTGGTTACCCGAAACCGTCTGTGCGTACTTTAAACACATTGGCGTGCCCTCTGCGGCGTGATAATCGAGCGGGCGGCATTTTATCGTATCCCGCCAGCGTTACCTTTTACCTGACTCCCTGTCTTTTGAGACTACTGGTCTTTTAAGACTACTGACCCTTTGAGACTGTCCTATGTATCCATTTATTCGTTATGCCAGCACCATCGCGCATGCTGCGCTACAAGCAAAAAGAGGCCATACCTTAACGTTTAAAGATACCAGCGAAATCCATTTTCGCTGTCGTCTGTCAGATATCGACAACTTCCTTGAGATGAATAATGGCCGCGTCCTCACTCTGTATGACTTGGGTCGTACGGACTTTGCAGTACGAAGCGGGCTGGGTCGTCAGCTGCTCAAGCAGCGTTGGGGCTTGGTGGTCGCTGGCAGTACCATCCAATACCGCAAGCGTATTCGCGCCTTTGATAAAGTCACGCTCAAGACCACAGTGGTGGGGTTTGATGAGCGCTGGATCTATATCGAGCAGTCAATGTGGGTCAAGGGCAAACCCTGCTCCTCCGCCCTACTGCGTACTGGCGTCACCGAAGGCGGCAAGGTAATAAAAACCGCGCGCATCCTAGAGGTGATGGGACAATCAGACTGGCAGCTACCGCCGACAGGCTACGTGGCAGAGTGGATCATCAGTGATGCCGATCGTCCATGGCCACCGCAAGCATAGCGCCCAGATAGACAATCCTCAATAAAACGGGCATGCAAGATACTCTGTATGACATGGTGTTACGTGGTGCCACCTGCTACTGGTGTTTATGTTGCGTAGCATCTGTCGGCGTCAGCACAGCACGCAAGACAAAGAAATACCAATCGCGCGATAACTGTTTGTGAATATTCAACACCTTCTTAACTATATCTAAGCGGTAGCGTAAGTCACCATAGAGTAACCTTATGACTACTATTTGCCAACACGACATTATATAAATAAGTATAGTAAGTGCTATAGTGATATCTAATCATAGATTACTACTCAACATCGTCCATAAGAAGAATAACATGGCAAATAATACGGACTATCGCACGGACTACGTGGGCACGTTATTTGATAACGCAGAGTCCAACCGAGGTTTAAAATCTGACCTTTTTTTGCATTAAGCTTTATGTTTTATATCGTTTTTTCTTGAGCTTGTTTGACGACGATTTACGGTGCCTCTGCTATCCTTATTTAGCAACTAAATAAGCACTATCTCACCCACCGAGCACCCAGCTTTGCTACAGTAAGTCATGCTATCTCATAACCACACCACCAAAAAAGCCGAAATGGCCGAGCAAACGAGCGCAGTTACTTTATTAGGTGGCTGGCTAGGTAGCTGGACGATTTGCCGCCATTTATCGTGCTTTTTTGGTTTAGTATAAAATCAACAGGAGACCCGTCATGTCCTTACTAGATACTCTGCAGTTGACCCATCCAATCATCCAAGCACCAATGGCAGGAGCGACTACGCCTGAGCTGGCGCTGACAGTGAGTGATTTTGGTGGGCTTGGCTCATTGGGTGCTGGCACCACATCGCCTGAGGTGTTAAACGAGCAAATCAATACCATCAAATCGCGCACCGACCGTCCTTTTATGATTAATTTAATGGTGTTGTCTGAGCATGAGTCTAATACCTTTACTAGCGACATTCCTGCTTGGTTAGACGAATATTATCAAAAAAACCAGATAGACATCTCATTGCCTGAGCGACCAGCGCTGAGGTTTGCAGACCAGTTACAAGTGCTCTATGACAACCCCGTGCCTGTCGCTAGCTTTACCTTTGGTATTATCAGTGCCGAGCAAGTTCAGCGTCTGCAACGTGTCGGCACGCGCGTCATCGGTACGGCAAACCATCCATTAGAAGCGAAAGCATGGAGCGAGATTGGGGCAGACGCAGTTTGTGTACAAGGAGCAGAAGCTGGCGGTCATCGCGGTGGTTGGTTGCCACAAAGTGAAACCGATCCTCTAGGATTATTGACGCTGATTAGCCAAACGCGCGCGTGCACAGATATTCCGTTGATTGCCGCAGGTGGCATTATGACGGGACAGGATATCAAGGCAGTACAAGCGGCAGGAGCCGAACTTGCGCAAATGGGAACGGCATTTTTGACCACAGATCAATGCGGTATTAATGATACGTATAAACAAGCGCTCATTGATGCCAGTCAAGGGTTACGCAGTACTGAGACGCGCTTGACCAGATTGTTCTCAGGCAAGCTTGCACGTGGTTTATTAAACGATTATTTGCGTGATTTTGCTCAATTTGAGTGTGTAGATGCGCTACCGCCCTACCCGCAACTCAATGCCATGACCAAGTTTATGCGGGCGGATGCAGCCAAGCGTTTGGACGCCGAGCATCTGTCGTTATGGGCAGGGCAAGGAGTGGCGCAGGTCAGACAAGAAAGCACAATTGCATTATTAGAGCGCCTCATAGCAGTAGGATAAGTGTAATCAGTGCCGCTAGGCTTTGTCGTGAATCGCTCGCACTGATAGTTAATTCACTTTAAAGACGATACAGTGCCGCTGGTATGAATTTTGCGCCGCATCTGTCAGCGTAGACACAGCAAGCGAGGAAAATTTATACCAGTTGCCCACTCATATGAGCACATCGATTTTATTTCGAACGGACTTATTACAAATAATGTTTTTTATGGCGCACACTCATTACGATATAACGAACTTGGTCATTAGTAACAACGATTTTACCCACATTTGAACACGCGATATAATCTGCTAAAAATTCAGTGTCGTAGCGTCATCGCGTTTTTGACTGTTATCGACATCGCGTAGGACACCCAACACTATGACAAACTTTCCTATCATCAGAATACGCACACGGCGCAAATACTACCGTCTGATATTTACCGGCCTGATGGCATTACTGATGTCGCTTATTATCTCAACTGCCCTATTACTAGTAAAAGTTGGCTTGGTCGATGGCTTTTTTGGCGAGCTACTACACTCTTGGGGGTTGGCCTTTGTTTTTGCATGGCCAAGTGCGTATATCTGCGCTTACTTTATCCAAGAGCACGTGCTGAGCCGTATTGAGTTTTATTAGTTTACTCTTAAAACCCTCAAACCCTCTAGCTGCACCCGCCTACCTCTGTTTACTCAACTCTATAAATGCCGCCTAAAAAAAACCGCTAAGATAAGCTAAATATTCTGTTAAACAGAGGGCGCTATGAGTCAAACGCGGCGTGCTATCGAACAACTGATTGAACAACACAAACTTCCTCTCAAGCATGCAGAGGCTGCTGCCAAACACCTAGAAGTCTATCCCAGCAAAAGCACATGGCTTAGCTTCTTTGATAAAGCCTTGCTGATTATCGGTGCGCTGGCATTGGTATTATCACTGGTGTTTTTTATTGCTTATAACTGGCAAAATTTGGGTAAGCTAGGCAAATTCGCTTTGGTCGAGGGCGCTCTGGTTATCACTATTGCGCTCTACGTGGCTCTCTCTTTTCGGCGCAGGTTTCATTTTATTCGCCAGCTATTATTGCTGGTCGCTAGTATCATTACGGGTAGTTTGCTGGCGCTATTTGGGCAGGTATATCAGACCGGCGCGGATACTTGGCAGCTGTTTTTTGCTTGGGCAGTATTGATTACCCCTTGGGTCATTATTGCCCGCTTTCCGGCACTGTGGCTATTGTGGCTTGGGCTGCTTAATACTTTTCTATTGCTTTATTTGGAGGTGGTAGATCTATCGTTCGTTGATAGTAGCTATCAAGATGTTATAAGAGTGGCGATATTGGCACTGATCAATCTGGTTGCCCTAAATCTTTGGCTTATCTTTTTGGGTCAAAAACGTGCGATGGCTAGCCAAGTTAATAGCGAGATTGTTGGTTCAGATACTTCTATTGCTAGTCCTAACCTTTCAAGCTCCAAAACGACTTACGACGATATACTCTTGCAAGCTCAAGCAGGTTTGCACTGGAGTACTTATCTTGTCGGTTTAATCAGCACTATCGCTATCACTTTCCTCGCTATTATTACTGTTTTTGATGTGGATAGTGTTTTGGCGACGCTCCTGTCTTTATCGCTTTGGGCGGGCTGGTGCGCCTTTATGTATTGGCGTTTTTATCGACAGCGCAGTGATCTACTGATGCTGACCTACCTTTGCTTTTCTCTCATTATTGTAGTGATGTCTTGGGCAGTTAACATACTACCTAGTGACTTTGATACAGGCAGCCTACTCGTCTTAACCCTTTTACTGATTGGCATGGTTACTTATGCTATCAAGTGGTTATTTGAAGTTATAAAATCAGATAACTCTCCTTCTGAAGACCTTAAAATCTTACAAGCGATGAATACTCCTTTGAATAAAAAAGGAGCCGATCATGAATAAAAACGACCAACAAGCGCTGGCATCGCTGCAAAATATCGGTCTAATCGCTAAGGATTTTAGCGTATATAACGACCATTTAGATGACGACTCACAGAAACATACCCCTTGGTATCTGCAACTTTTTATTGGTTTCGGTGGCTTGTTAGCCAGTTTGTTTTTTACAGGTTTTTTGACTTTATTTTTGGCTCAAAGTAATGTGTTAAAAAGCGCTATAGGCCTTATTATAGTAGGTCTATCTTTAAGCGCTCTTGCCTTTTGGCTTTTTAATACCGCAAGCAAACATCGCAATCTATTCGTTGAATATTCAGCCTTTGCTATCAGTATCACAGGACAGTTGTATGTCGCCGCTGGATTGTTCTTTTATGCCGTAGAGCGCCCCTTATCAGTCTGGCTATTTTTGATTATTCAAAGCTATTTGACTTTTATCATGCCCAATGTGGTATATCGACTGCTAGGTGCTAGCCTCGTGCTTGGGCTTATGGTCTATTTGTTCAATTATTATCAGTTCCCTGAGCTAAGTTTAGGCGTATTAGCGCTCTTGACTATCGTGACGCAATTGCAACGCTATCCGCTATTACGGCGCGTTCCTCGTCCACATCAAGTCTATGCACAATCTATTATTAGCGCGTTTGGCTATGCAGGCGCCCTTGTGTTGCTTGGCGTTTCGGTCTATTTTATCGTTGCTGAATATGGTGGCAGCTTCGATAATGACGGTAACCCTTTTCGTTATAACTACTATTTAGCGCAAGGATTATTGGCCCTTGCTAGCTTATGTGCCGCTTACTTAATCTTGAAGCGCTACCGTATCCAACTGCTCTCAGCAACGGGACTGACTATAGTCGGCGCTACCGCCGTGCTTGGAGTGGTATCGATTTACGTTTCAGGGTTGCTCGCCACTAGCCTTATTATTGTCATAGCGTTTGCCAATAGTCAGCGAGTGCTATTAGCGCTTGGTATTATCGCCTTAGTCAGCTATATATTTTGGTATTACTATCAGCTCGATACGTCATTATTACTCAAAGCCGCTTCTATGCTTATTATCGGAGTTGGCTTATTGCTGATGCGCTGGCTACTGATCAAACGTTACTTTGTCAGTAACGTGGCATTAGCAACGAGTACTGATAAGGAGCGCTTGTCATGAATAATAAGACTATGGCTCAAAATTCATCCCTATCCCTGCTTAGCTCGATTGGCTGGCTTGAAAAACGAGCGGTTAGAATTACTATTGCGCTGTTTGGCTTAATCGTTATCTTAGTAGTCATGACTCTCAATGTCGCCAAATACGAGACCCATTTAGCCACTGGTGATACCGTACTGCTTGAGCTTGCGCCCGTTGATCCACGCGGCTTTATGCAGGGCGACTATATGACGCTACGTTATGCGCTAGAGAATGAGGTATTTGCCGCCTTAAATACAGATCCGGACAGCCATCCTACTCATGAGGAAGGCTATGTCATCGTCGCTTTGGATAATAATAATGTCGGACAGTTTGAGCGCTTGGCAGAGAGTAAGCCTGACAACTTAAGCACAAATGAGAGGGCGATTTATTATCGTCTCCGTAATGGTGTACTCAAACTGGCGACCAACGCTTTTTTCTTTCAAGAAGGTCATGCCGAGGCTTTTGAGGCGGCTGAATATGGCTTATTCCGGGTTAATGATGACGGTGAGCCTTTACTGACTAATATGGTCGATGAGAAGTTTAAGGTAATCGATCCTAAGATGAGTAACCCTGAAACTAATAGCCTTGACAATGAAGCGAGTATTGATAATTAATCCTTGTAATTTTTCAAAAAATTCATAGCTAAAACCACTCACAACATCAGGTAACCAAAGTTGCCTTGTCAGTGATCCAACCCCCTTGTTAAGGTAGTTCTAAATTGTTTTCTTAATAAATACTAGGGCGTGTCTTCATTGCAAAAATGGCGATAAAAATGTGATAAATTGTCGTCAAACAAGAAAAATAGCGTAGACAATATCGGGATATTAATCAGCTATTTGACGATGTTTGGCAAGATTTAGCCAGTTTTAGCCCATTTAGATGACTATCGAGTGAATTGAAGACATGCCCCACTCTAATAACACTTATAAACCCTTATAAATGACAAAAAGGATTTACTATGCGTAGCGCAACTTATAACGAATTTGGCAAACCCACCGAAGTCCTCAGCCTCGGCGATCGCCCTATCCCAGAACCTAAGCCCACCGAGGTGCGTGTAAAAACCGTGCTCGCCTCTATCCACAACCATGACTTGCTCACCGTGCGCGGTCAGTATGGCTTTAAACCCGAGCTGCCGGCGATCGGCGGTAGTGAAGCGCTGGGCATTATTGACGCCGTTGGTAGTGACGTTAAAGGGTTAAAAGTCGGGCAACGCGTTGCTGCCGCTAGCGTGCAAGCGACATGGGCGGAGTATTTTGTCGCTGACGAGGACATGGTGTTTGCCATCCCTGAGAGCCTGGATGATGAGATGGCCGCGCAATTAATCGCCATGCCGCTTAGTGCCTTGATGCTATTAGAGTTCTTAGAAGTAAAAAGCGGACAATGGATTATCCATAACGCGGCGAACGGCGCAGTCGGTAAATCGCTTGCCATGCTAGCAGCGGCGCGCGGCGTCAACACTATCAATGTGGTACGTAGCAGCGATGCCATAAAAGAGCTAGAAGCAATCGGCGCAGAAAATAACGTCAGCACTGATAATGAGGACTGGAAAGAGCAAGTCAAAGCCATCCTTGGCGAGAATAAAATCAGCGCAGCGGTCGATTCAGTCGGCGGCGACGCCAGTGGCGACTTATTATCACTGCTCGGTCATGGTGGCACCTTGGCATCCTTTGGCATCATGTCAGGCCAGCCCATGACGCTCAATCCGACGCATCTTATCTTTAAACAAGCCATCGTAAAAGGATTTTGGGGCAGTAAAATCAGCCAAGAGATGAGCGTGGATAATAAACAGCGCTTAATCGATGAACTAATCGAACGCGCGACCAGTGGCAAGCTCCATCTGCCTGTGGAGGCTGTGTTTGATTTGGCAGATATCACAAAGGCCGTCGATGGCAAACTACAATCAGGTAAAAACGGTAAGGTGCTAGTAAAGCCATAAGGGCTATTAAAACCATATAGTCGATACACTCTAAAAATGTCATAGCGCTACTGGGATGAATTTTGCGCAGCCTCTGGGAACGCAGCACGCAAGTAAAATTTATACCAGTAGCGCGTTTAAATCCATAACAGTTTTACATTCAGCTAACCATAGGAATTTGCTACGCGTAAATTACCTGATCTAAAGTCCTTTAACAGTTCACTCAAAACAGTGCTTCTTATGATAGAAGCGCTGTTTTTTTATGCAGAATGTTAATTCTGGTGCAAAAGTAGCACTCGTTAATAAAGCCTTATGCTTAATCTCGACTCCCTTACAATTCTAAGTCAGCCACAACGTTAAGTAACTAAAATCAAGTTGAGAACGCTTAGTCTGAGTTGTTATCTTTTATAAAAAGCAAATTATTAAACTTAATCTCCTTAAGTACTCAAACTGATAAATAATAAAAAGGATATTTCTATGCGCACTGCAACAAGCCTAGTAAAGGTAAATCATTACAGCAATTACGAGAAATTGCCTTAAGTTCAACACCAACCCACGCAAGCACTCAAGAAAAAATTTAGTCTATTCAAAACCGTAGTACAGCAATTAAGCTGTATGCTAAAAAAAGAGCTAATGGTTTATGCGAGGGATGTAATGAGACAGCGCCATTTGAAACTAAATCTGGACCTTATCTGGAAGTTCATCATCTAACTAGATTGGCAGATGGTGGTGCGGACTTACCTCAAAACGTTATTGCGTTATGTCCTACCTGTCATCGAAAAGCTCACTACTCTTTAGGCCATTTAGAATTTAATAATAAGTTAATAAACAAAGTTGCTGCTATCGAAGCAAAACTTATCGAGTAAAACTTTTATGTTTAAAATAAAAAACACCCAACCAAGTTGAGTGTTTTAACTAAAGAGAAGTGCCGCTAAATCAAATTATTTTTTCTTCTTTTTCTCAGTACGTTTTTTCTCAATCAGGGTTTGAGCGGTAGTATTTTCTTCCCACCAATCGCCCATATCTTGCCAGTAGAGATAAGCCTGCTCTTTACCACCAATTTCGATACCATAACTATTGATACCCATACCGCGTGGTCTAGGATGACGCTTTTTAAGAATTTCATGCGCCACTTCAGGCAAGTTATCTTTTGCGATATCCCACTCTTTTTCAGCCTTATCTAATTTATCTTGATAACAGTAAGCCAGCACCTTACCGAAAGCGATATTTGCAAGCATATCCTCTGGATAGTTGTCGCAAATTCGAATTATTTTCTGATACTCTTCGGTAAACATGTACCATTCTATCAGCGCTTCACGCATACCTAGGTTGTCATTAGGGCAAACTTGTAGCAGCCTTTCTCCCTGCTCGCAGGCTTCATCAAAGCTCATATTGTCAGCATAGACATTTGCCAGCTGAAACAGCGCTCGCAAAAAGGGACGGTTCTCCATGATGCCCCATGGCAGCTTACTTTTTTGCCAATTAAAGTTTTTGGGGAAATACTCTAAGTATAGGCGCATACATTCGCGGCTACTCAATAGTGCTAAAAAGCTGTCATCATGCTGCTCACACAAAAATGCTAAGTTAAAGTAAGCATCAGGGTCATTCATATTCTCTAATACTAAAAACTGAGCAATATCACGAGCCACTTCATAACCGTCTTTCTCCAGCGTCATCTGTATCACTTGGAATGAGGTTGGCGGCTGCTCATCAAAGTCTTGCACAATTTCATGCTGAAATTTGGTCATGACTTCATTCATAATATCGTTGATATCACGACCTCTTTTTACCTCGGCATCTACAAAGGCTTTTATTTTAAGATTAAGCGCTCTACCAGCGCCAAGCGCATTTGATCTATTGTCAGCCGACTTATCGCTAACGTCATCTTCAAACATCCACTCGTTTTGTCCCACATGAACCAGTTTCATAGTCCATCACTCCTTTGCGTTGATATTACAATCATAGCATATGAATAATTATTCCCACTCAATCGTCGCAGGCGGCTTACTCGACACATCATAAGTCACGCGTGAGACATCAGCGATTTCATTCATGATGCGATTCGATACTGTCTCAATCAAATCATACGGCAGATGGGCAAAGCGCGCGGTCATAAAGTCGACAGTTTCAACCGCGCGTAGCGCAATCACCCACGCATAGCGGCGGCCATCACCGACCACGCCGACAGACTTGATCGGTTGAAATACCGCAAAGGCTTGCGCGGTTTTGTCATACCAGCCAGAGCGCTCCAGCTCCTGCATAAAGATCGCATCGGCAAGACGCAGGATATCAGCATATTCTTTTTTCACTTCGCCAAGGATACGCACGCCTAGACCTGGGCCTGGGAACGGATGACGATAGATCATCTTCTCTGGTAGACCAAGGGTAATACCCAGTTTACGCACTTCATCTTTAAATAGATCGCGTAATGGCTCAACCAATTCAAACGCCAAGTCATCTGGTAGACCACCAACGTTATGGTGGCTCTTAATCACGTGCGCCTTACCTTGGTGCGATTTGGCGGACTCAATCACGTCAGGGTAAATCGTCCCTTGTGCTAGGAACTCAATGGTTTTGCCATCGCTTTGTGCGCTGATTTCACGAGCGCTATTGGCAAACACATCGATAAAGGTTTTACCGATGATTTTACGTTTGGCTTCAGGGTCAGACTCGCCCGCTAGCGCGTCTAGGAACAAGTCTTCAGCATCGACACGGATGACTTTGACGCCCATGTTTTCGGCGAACACTTGCATCACTTGATCACCTTCGTGCAGACGCAAGAGGCCATTATCGACAAACACACAGGTGAGCTGATCGCCAATGGCTTTATGCAGTAGCGCCGCAACCACTGAGCTATCGACGCCGCCTGAGAGCCCAAGCAGCACTTGTTTATTACCGATTTGCTCTTTTAATTGTGCCACGCGCATATCGACAATGTTGTCTGGTGTCCACTCACCAGCACAGTCGCAGATTTGATGCACAAAGCGGCCTAGCAGCGCCTGACCTTGTAGGGTATGAGTGACTTCGGGATGAAACTGCAGACCATAATAGTGCTTATCATCATTGGCCATAATGGCAATCGGACAGCTAGGCGTACTAGCGATAATATCAAAGCCTTGCGGCGCTTCGATGACCTTGTCACCATGGCTCATCCAGACGTTTAGCGTGGTCGATTTGTCTTCACTGACGCTATCTTCTATGCCATCAGTAAGCTTTGAGTGGCCATTGACATTGATGGTCGCTGCGCCAAATTCATGGATATCACTGGCATGTACCTTACCGCCGAAACGATCTGCCATCGCCTGCATGCCGTAGCAAATGCCAAGTACTGGTACGCCCAAATCAAATACCGCGTCATTGATACGCGGGCTGTTTTCCGCATGCACACTCTCAGGGCCGCCCGATAGGATGACACCTTTGGCACCAAAGTCATGGATACGCTGAGTGTCGATATCATAAGGGAACATCTCACAAAAAACGCCAGAGTCGCGCACACGGCGAGCGATGAGCTGGCTATATTGCGAGCCAAAATCAAGGATTAAAATGCGATCTTCTTTGATAGTAGGGATAGCAGCGGTAGTGGTCATAAATCGATGTCCATCAAGAAAAATTAGTGCCCTATTTTAACAAGTTTGCGCCCATTAATGGCTATTAGATGATGAATTATTCGCAGTTATTGACGATTATTAGTCGTTTTGCCAGTTATTCGCAGTTATTTGGATTTGACGGTATCGAATGTGAGAAAAGAACAAGCAGCAATATCGATAATAAGGAAGCTGGGCGCTTACTAATCGCATTTTATACGTAATTAAGCAAATAAAACCATGCATTTATAGCTACTATAAAGTGAAGCATAAAATAAAACAACGGAGACAAACCATGACTAAACCATTAAAAGGGTTATCCCAAGAGCTACCGCAAGAGACGCTCAAAAGTACTCAAGACTACATCCTAACCAAATCTGATATCGAAAATATACCTGAGACCAAGCATGTTCATCAGTTCAATGAGCGTGCTATTCGGCACACGGTTTCGTTGAGTGATATCGCTGGTCTGACCAAATTTGGTTTGCATCTTGTGCGTGTTGAGCCGGGTGATGAGACCACACAGCATCATTATCATGAAGAATCAGACGAGTTCATTTATGTATTATCTGGACAGCTTTCACTGCGTTATGGAGAGGAGCGCTATCAATTAGCTGCTGGTGATTTTGTAGGTTTCCCCGCGCATGGTGCTGCGCATTCTATGATTAACGATAGCGATATGGACGCAGTTTACCTGATGGGCGGCAGCAGACCGCCGATTGATATTTGCAATTACCCAGATATCAATCGAAAAATGTATACTATTCATGGTAAAAAGGAATTTGTCGATTTAGAAGATTTGGGTAAAGTTTAAAGGGTTATCCAAACACAAAAAGGGCATGTCTAGTTATAACTTATAAACAATAGTTTTTTTTGTTGCTATCATTCAAAAACATTAGTATGGTGATTAATAAACACTATTTATGCTGAGCTATTTAACCCAACTAGCCGCTACACTCTAACCACAAGTACAGTGATTACAATCGACAGGTATGTCTCTATGCGCAAACTCAAACTCCCTACCCGTAAACACGCTAAACCCTCCTCTACTCTGCAAATCTCTGATAGCGACAACAACGATAACGCCAATCTAGACATAACTGCAAAAACCAATACCTCTCTTAACACCCCCATCGAGCAAACGCGTTGGAATGGCTGGGGTAACGTCAATATTAATAAAAGAGTCTCGCCGCATGGCGCAAAACTGATCAAATCGCATATCGGCAAAACCAAAAAACTCAAATCAGTTAGCTTACAGCAAGTACTAAAAACGGTGCCCAAATCGCGCCTGCCAGCAGCTATTACCAAGCTAAACATAGTCTCGACCGATCAAGAGATCAGACTCAGACACGCCCGTGGGCAGAGCTTCCCTGATTGGATTGCGATGCATAGCGGCGACTTTGAGACCTTCCCTGATGGCGTGGCTTTCCCCGAATCGACTAGTGAGGTCGAGCAGTTATTAAAACTTGCCCAAGAGCACGATCTGATTGTTATTCCTTTTGGCGGTGGTACTTCCGTAGTCGGACATATCAATCCGCAACAGGGCGCGCGCCCGGTATTGACTATCGCTATGAGTCAGATGGATCGGCTGATGGATTTGGATACCGAGAGCCAGATTGCTACTTTTGGTGCCGGTACGCAAGGGCCAGCGGTCGAGGCGCAATTAGGCGAGCACGGTTATCGTCTAGGTCATTATCCGCAGTCGTGGGAGCTATCGACGCTTGGCGGCTGGATTGCCGCGCGCTCTAGTGGTCAGCAGTCCTTGGGCTACGGGCGCATCGAGCAAATGTTTGCAGGCGGTACTTTAGTCACCCCGCAAGGCGTGCTAGAGATTGCTGACATTCCTGCATCCTCAGCAGGGCCTGATTTGCGTGAGATGATGATGGGTACTGAGGGCCGCGCCGGTATCTTTACCGAAGTCAAGATGCGCGTGCAATCACAACCTGAAGAAGAGCTATTTAAAGTGGCGTTTTTACCCAACTGGGCAGCGGGCAAAGCGGTACTCAAACAAGCGGTGCAAAACAATGTTCGCCTCTCTATGCTACGCCTAAGCAATGCCGTCGAGACTGATGCACATTTGCATCTAGGTACGACGCCAAGCCAGTTTTTAGCGATTAGTACCTATCTAAAAGCGCGCGGACTCAGCTCAGATAAAGTGATGCTCACTTACGGCGTCTCAGGCGATAAAGCGCAAAATAAACTGGCGCTGATGCAATTTAATAAGTTATTAAAACAGCACGGTAGTGTCACCGGTAAGATCACCAATATCATGGGTAGCGTATGGGCACATGGGCGCTTTAAATTCCCATATCTGCGCGGCACGCTTTGGGAGCGCGGCATCATGGTCGATACCTTTGAGACCGCTACCAACTGGAGCCGTATTGACGAGCAAATGGCGCAAATGCAAGACGCGGTAAAAACGGCCTTAGCGGACGAAGGAGATGAGGTGATGGCCTTTACCCATATCTCGCATGTCTATAAGCAAGGCGCAAGTCTATATACCACTTATTTCTTCCGCGCCGCCAAAGACCACGCGACTACCTTACAGCGCTGGCAAAAAATCAAACACGCGGCCAGTATGAGCCTTGCCCATGGTAAAGCCACCATTTCACATCAGCATGGCGTTGGCCGCGATCATGCCCCTTACCTTGCCGCTGAAAAAGGGGAGCTTGGGATTCAAGTGACTCATGATATGATCAAAAGCTTAGATCCTGAGCAGCGTATGAATCCAGGTGTGTTGCTTGAGGAATAGAAATTGAAAATATGAGAGATAGATATGAGAGATAGATTGTCTATCCCGTACTACTGATATAAATTTTCCTTGCTTGCTGTGCGACTTCGTCACTCCAGAGGCTGCACAAAATCAATATCAGCAGCACTATATCGAACCGATTTCAAAATGGCTTAACTATTTATGTTCGTTAAATGAATGACGTCATTTAAGAAGAGTAATATATGAACCAAAGCACACAACGCCAGCAAGCACTCGCGCCCCTAGCACGATCTAAACCTTGGGATATGCTTATCATCGGCGGCGGTATCACGGGTGCCGGCATTGCCCGCGAGGCAGCAAGGCGTGGCATTGCCGTATTACTTATCGAGCAAAAAGACTTTGCTTGGGGCACCTCCAGCCGCTCGAGCAAAATGGTGCATGGCGGCCTGCGCTACATAGCTTCAGGCGATTATAAGACTACTTTACTTAGCGTGCGTGAGCGTGAACGTATGCTAAGCGAAGCAGACGGTCTAGTTAACGAGATGCATTACGTCATGCCACACTACAAAGGCAAGTTTCCGCCGCCTTGGATATTTAATACCTTGCTACGCGTCTATGACAGAATAGCGGGTAAGCGCTATTTTAAATACTTTAAGAAAGACGCTTTTTTACGTCTAAATCCTAATATCAAGCAAGATAAATTTTTGGGTGCCAGCCAGTTTAGCGATGCGGTCACCGATGATTCGCGCTTAGTGATGCGCGTACTTGACGAAGCCACTCATGACGGCGCGCACGCTATTAATTATCTTAAAGCCGAGTCATTAATTACCAATGAGCAAGGCTTAGTCGTCGGTGCAACTTTAAAAGACACCGCTTCTAAAGATAAAGAGCAAGCCTATAAGGTTCACGCCAAAGTGGTGGTCAGTGCCACCGGCGCTTGGGCCGATACTCTGCGTAGGCAGGCGCGCGCCCAGAGCGAGCACAGCTTTCATCAGCAAATCCGTCCCTCACGCGGTAGTCACTTAGTCGTCAGTCAAGAGCGCTTACCCACCTCGCAAGCCTATACCTTTTTGCATCCTGCTGATAAACGAGCGGTGTTTGTCTTCCCGTGGGAGAACCGTACGGTACTTGGCACCACCGACTTAGATCATCCACCACTTAATGACGAAGAGGTCGGCATTACCAATGAAGAGGTCGACTATTTATTAGACGCGACTAATTCGCTATTTAATGAGACTGACTTGAATCGCAAAGATATCATCAGCACGTGGGCCGGCGTACGACCGCTGATAGCAGATAGCGGCAATGGTAAACGCGTCAGCCCCAGTAAAGAAAAGCGCGATCATAGCGTTTGGCTCGATAATAATCTGGTGACCGTCAGTGGCGGCAAACTGACCACCTTTCGCCTGATTGCGCTTGATGTGCTGGCAAAATGTCAAGAAGTGCTCGACCTTGATGACTCTGCTACTCAAAACCAAGCGATAAATGGCGATCAGGTCTTTAGTAAAGTAGCACCCATCCATCCTAAGTTTGCGACGCTACCCTCTGATCTACAACAGCGCTTGCAAGGATTCTATGGTCTGCAGCTCGATACTTTACTTGAGCTGGCGCATGAAGAAGACTTAGCTTATGTCACCGATAGCAACACTATTTGGGCGGAGATTCGCTTTGCCGCGCGCTTTGAACAAGTCATACATTTAGATGATTTACTACTGCGGCGGACGCGCTTAGGCTTAATCCTACCGCACGGTGCGATGACACCACTGATTAGCGCCAGACTGAAGCAAATTTGCCAGCAGGAGCTGGGCTGGAATGAGCAAAAATGGCAGCAAGAAGTCGCTCGCTATACTGAGTTATGGCAGCGTTATTATCATCTGCCTGCAGCTTAGCTTCTTATCGAGTTATTATAAGGATTAGAGCTGCTAGGGCACTTTTTTTTAAAACAAAAGCTGCGTAGCCTCGAGAACTCTGACGGTCGCAAGCAAGGAAAACTTGTACCAATAGCACGTTCTGATTTTGATAAATATCCCCCATAGTAAAGGACTACTATGACCACCTCTCACGACCCCATCTATTTCTTAGCCATCGACAACGGCACCCAAAGCGTGCGCGCGCTTATCTTTGATCAATTCGGCAGCGAGATTGCCAAAGCCCGCGTGCCTATCGAGCCGTATTTCTCCGAGCAGCCCAATTACGCCGAGCAGCACGCCGACTACTACTGGCAAAAGCTATGTGAGGCCTGTCAAAAGCTGTGGCAAAGCTGCGACATTAAACCTGAACAAATCGCTGGCGTCAGTCTCGCCACCCAGCGCTATACCATGATTTGCCTTGATAAAGACAAGCAGCCGCTACGTCCCGCTATCGTCTGGATGGATTTGCGTCGTGCTGAGACTGGTGATATCGGCTTTCTTGGCCCGCTAACCAAAATCATCGGCATGGGCGAACTGGTCAAAGACGCCCAACAAAAAGCGCGCTGTAATTGGCTGGCGCAAAACGAGCCTGAGATATGGGCGCAGACCGCGCACTACGTCAACCTCTCCGCCTACCTCACCTATCAGCTAGTAGGTGAACTTATCGACTCAAATGGTCATTCGGTCGGCTATCTGCCGTATGACTACAAAGTGCAAACATGGCTAAAACCCAAAGACCTAAAATGGCGGCTGTTTAGCTGTACCCCCGAGCAAATGCCCAAAATCATCCCACCAGGCCAAACTCTCGGTGAGATAAGCGCCAAAGCTGCCAAAGCCACCGGCATCCTAAAGGGCACGCCGATGATTGCCGCCGCCAGTGACAAAGCCTGCGAAGCCCTAGGCGCAGCGGGACTGTCCGCCGATACCGCGTGTCTTAGCTTTGGCACCACCGCCACCATCAACACCATCTCCCCCGACTATGTCGAGATCCTCAAACACATGCCCGCCTATACCGCCGCCGCCCCGCACTACTACAATCACGAATACATGATTTATCGCGGCTTTTGGATGGTCAGCTGGTTTAAAGAGCAATTCGCCCACTATGAAGAGCAGCTTGCCAAAACCCAAAGTATCGACACCGAAAAGCTCCTTGACGCCGCCGTCAAAGACATTCCAGCAGGCTGTATGGGACTAATCATGCAGCCCTATTGGTCGCCGGGCGTCCGTCATCCTGGGCTTGAGGGCAAAGGCGCCCTCATTGGCTTTGGTGATGTGCATACCCGCGCTCACGTGTACCGCGCTATCTTGGAAGGGCTGGCTTACGAGCTTAAACTCGGCTTTGATACGATTTCAAGGCGCACCGGCAAACCCATTAAACACCTGCGCGTCTCAGGCGGCGGCTCCCAAAGCAGTGCTGCCATGCAGCTCACCGCCGACATCTTTGCCATGCCCGCCTACCGCCCGCACACTTTTGAAGCCACTGGCCTCGGCGCGGCCATCAACTGCGCGGTGGGTCTCGGCGTCTATCCCGACCACGCTGCTGCCTGCGACGCCATGACCCATTTAGGCGATGAATTCGTTCCCATCAAGGCCAACGTACAACTCTATAAGCGTCTCTATAACGAGGTCTATCTGAAGATGTACGAGCGCCTAAAACCCTTATACCAAAGCATTCAAGACATCACGGGATATCCTGTCAAGTAGTCTGGACGAGTTTGAAGTGTAGAAGTATTGGAAGTGGTTAAAAGGTGGGATGGTTGTGGCTGATAATATTGGGAGCTAATCGCGCCTTCTGCTTGTATCTGTACCCCTAAGCGTGGCGGGCACTAATGGCTGATGGCATTCCTGTATTCTCGATACTACCCTCAGCCAAGTGCCTGCAACCCGCTTAGTCGCACAGGATACCGCGTCAGTCACGGCTAAAACGCGCCCTGAGGCGACTATCATTAGCCTATTAAAGTCTACTCTAACAAGTAATTTTGATATATGATGGAGCAAAATCTGTAGACTCTACAAAGAAGTTTTCAGTATTCTTAAATTGTAATTCAATAAATTGAAAGCAATTTTGAGTGATGTAACTGCATGATAAATAATGCAAAGTAATGAGCATATAAAAATCAAATTAGTTATTAATATATGGTACGAAGATTTTTAGGAGCTATAAATGAACTTAGTAGGCGCTCGTTGGTGGAAATTTGATATTCATACTCATACACCCGCCTCGTTTGATTATGGAAAAGGTGATCTAACTCTACAAAATATAACACCAAGAGAATGGCTTGAAAAGTTCATAGAAAAAGGTATTGAGTGTGTCGCTATAACTGATCACAACAGTGGTGATTGGATAGATAGGTTGAAAGTGTCTGCAGAAGAGTTAAGACAAGAAGGTAATGAAATTCATGTATTCCCTGGTGTTGAAGTTACTGCAAACTCAAACATTCATGTTCTTGGAATATTTGATCCCTCATGTTCATCAACCGAAATAGATACAGTAATTGCACGATCTAGATATGACGGTGAAAGAGGTAACAGCAATGCTGTAGCACAAGAGAGCGCTGAAAAAATTATTCAAGAAATTAAAAGTGCTGGTGGAATAGCTATACCAGCTCATATAGATATGAAGGCAGGGCTATGTACTCAGTCTTCAGCTCATACTATAAAACAGATATGTAAGGTAGCGAATGCTGTTGAAATTATATACCCTGATAGAGAAAACGAAGAGGCTCCCTTAACTAGATATAAAAATATAGGTATAGACCTTCCATCTGTTATAGGTTCAGATGCTCATCATCCCAATCGAATAAATAAAGCTTATACTTACCCCACTCTCAACTTCGAAAGTGATTGAAAAAAGAAGAGCACCTCACTAATCTATTGTTTTCGACCAAGAATACAATGGAGTTGTGAGATGCCCATAGACGAATTTATCATCAATATCTATTTAAT
>NZ_CAJHBJ010000007.1:0-106617 GCF_904846595.1 Psychrobacter sp. HII-4
TTATGGATTTAAACGCGCTACTGGTATAAATTTTACTTGCGTGCTGCGTTCCCAGAGGCTGCGCAACCTACGTTTAAAAATAGCATCCCAGTAGCGCTATGACATTTTTAGAGTGTATCGACTATAGATACCTAATGCTTTAAACCGTTAAGGTCGGTGTGGGCTTTTCAGCGGTTTTTATGTTCCAAACAGCGATAATCAGCACGATAATCCCACCTATAACCCCCGTGGTCAGTTCAGGATAAATCAGTAGTAACGCGCCGATGGCCAATATGCCACGCGTGAGTGGACTCATAGCGCCCCTAAAATAGCCCTCTAGCGCCGCCCCTAAAGCAATAACGCCTGTTACCGATGTCAATACCACTGTCACGATATCAAGGATAGGCGGCAGCGGAAAGTCTTTTGCCGTGACTGCCAGACCCGTGGGATCTATCATCAGCATCGTCGGACTATAGATGAACATAAATGGCACGATAAATCCGGCCAATGCCAGCTTCAACGACAAAAACCCTGTCTTCATTGGATCACCACCCGATATACCCGCACCAGCAAAGGCTGCCAGACAGACAGGCGGCGTAATATTGGCAAAAATGCCAAAATAAAACACAAACATATGCGCTGATAAAATAGGAATATCAAAACCTGCTAGTGCAGGCGCTGCCATCGTTGCGGTAATGATATACGCAGGAATAGACGGTAGCCCCATGCCGAGTACCATAGAGGCAAGCATGGTCAATATTAGGGTTAAGAATAACGACCCAGCTCCTAATGTCACGATGGATGAGGTCATCACCGTCCCAAAGCTGGTTAAGCTGACAACGCCAATGATCACTCCGACCACCGCACAGGCCGCCATAACCGCCAGCGACTGGCGAGCACCATCTTCTAGTGCACCCAAAATGTCCGAAAACCCCATTCTGGTCTCTTTGCGTAGCATACTAATGGCAACCGTGAAGCCAATGGTATAGGCCGCGGCATAGCCGACGGGTACATTTTCAATCAATAAATAAATCAAAAATACAATCGGTAGTAGCATATGACCGCGCGCTTTTAATACTTCTTTGACGGCGGGCAGGTTTTCTTTGGCGATGCCTTTTAGGTCGCGGCGACCCGCACGAAAATGCACTTGAGCAATAACGCCCAGATAGTAGAGCACTGCCGGCAATAAAGCCGCTAAAGCAATGGTGCTATAAGGTAGCCCTGTGGTCTCCGCCATGATAAAGGCACTGGCTCCCATAATCGGTGGCAATATCTGCCCACCAACTGACGCGCTGGCTTCTACTGCTCCCGAAAAGTCTTTGTGATAGCCGACTTTTTTCATCAACGGAATAGTAAAAGCGCCGGTGCTGACAACGTTCGATAATGCTGAGCCGTTGATACTACCCATAAAGCCGCTTGAGATGACTGCAACCTTGGCAGGGCCGCCTTTTTTATCCCCAGCAATAGCCAATGCC
This sequence comes from Psychrobacter sp. HII-4, assembly GCF_904846595.1. Lineage (NCBI taxonomy): Bacteria > Pseudomonadati > Pseudomonadota > Gammaproteobacteria > Moraxellales > Moraxellaceae > Psychrobacter > Psychrobacter sp. HII-4. The sequence goes on from NZ_CAJHBJ010000007.1 coordinate 1,455, forward strand.
AAATCATTAAACAGCTGACCCATACCAGAGCGCGCCAAAAACGCGCCAAATAAGATGAACAAAAAGATAAACGTCACCGACGCGCCAATCGCCACAGAATACAGACCTTCCGTTTTTAAAAACAACTGACCAAAGATATCGCCCATATCATAAGGACGCGTGAGCAATCGATCAGGCATAAAATCTAGATGGCTGACAAATGGATAAGCCAAAAATATCGATGCCAATATCGGTAGTATCCAACCGGTGATACGGCGACTGCCCTCTAACACACAGATAACGGTAATAATAGAAAATATCACATCGACCGGATTGGCCATGCCGCCGCGCGAGGTCACGATATCTTGATACTCGTATATCAGATAAGCCATGCCAGACAATGATAGCAAGAACCAAATCCAGTCATACCAAGCGACGTGCTTGCGGCTACTTTTTTTACTGGCTGGAAATATCAGAAATATCAGAGCAAAACCAACACCGACGTGTACAGAGCGCTGCAATAGTGCTGGCATTGGGTTGAAGGTGATATACAAGTGAAAGATAGAATATAAAATACAAATTCCAGCGATAAAATACTTAACTGGGCCTTGAGTGATGTGACGGGTGATCGACTCTCGATCATACTTTTCTAATATGGCCTGATTATGAGCTTGCGCGTCAAGCTCGGCATCTACATTGGTAGCAGCATGGGTGCTGGCATGGATGGGCAGATCAGCATGATTGGCTGACATCGTGGTCACATTATCGTGATCCGTCACTTGCGAGTTCATGACAAAAGTCCTTTTGTAATCTGTCAATTAAATGGTACGTCTTGGGCGTAACCGTTACTTCAGAATAATCTGGCGCCCACTCATGAATCAAAAGCCGATGGTCGGCATAATTTAGCTCACCCTTGGTCAATCTAGACACTACCCAATTAAGACTAGGCAGCGTTTCGTTGATTTGATAACCCAAATAGCCAGGTTTTTGTATGGGGGCTAGCGCTTCAGTCGACGGCGTACCTGCACCAAACGCTTCAAAATAAGTGGTGGTCAATAGCAGACCGTCGTCTGTACGCTGATACTGCTCCTCCCACCACTGCTTTTCTACAGAATGGATCCAGCGCAGTTCAAAGTTTGGCTCAGTAAAATAACAGGTGGTGCCATCGACTTGCACTTCGACAACGGGCTGCTGGGATACGCTGGCCCATAGCACAAAAAAAACTAGCGCAGCCATCAGTGCCGCGCTAGTTAATAACCATAGACGTTTACTTGGCTGCTTGCTCGTCATAGTACTTTTTAGCGCCAGGATGGATTGGGGCTACCATACCAGTGTTGGCAGACTCTAAGCTGATATCATTGGCTGCTTGATGCGCGGTTTTTAGGCCGTCCAAATTATCAAACAAAGCCTTAGTCAGCTTATAACCATCGTCTTCAGATAAATCCGAACGCACCAACAACGCATTCATAATCGCGGCCGTCGGTATCGCGGCATCGTTGCCGTAAGTACCCGCTGGTATCTCAAAGGTTTTAAAGTACGGTTTGGTGGCGATGATCTCATTCAGTTTAGCTTGATCGATAGTGACCAGCTGCAAATCTAAGCCCTGCTCTAGCTCCATCAATGACGAGTTTGGTAGACCACTACTAAAGAATGCCGCTTCGATTTTGCCAGCCTTCATGCCATCAGCCGCTTCAGCAAAGCCTAAATAGTCGACGGTGATATCATCATAAGTAATACCAAAGCCTTCTAATAGGGTGCGCGCATTCACCTCTGTGCCTGAACCTTGATCGCCAACCGCGATACGCTTACCACGCAGATCTTCGATATTTTTGATACCAGACTGTTGCGACGTCACGATTTGCACGACATTGGGGTATAACACAGCGATCTGCTGAATATTGTCAATTGGCTGCTCAAAGTTATTTTTGCCATCGACGGCATCGGTGACGACATCGCTCAGCGCCAACACCATATCTACCTTGCCTTGGGTTAATAAATTGACGTTTTCAACTGATGCGCCTGTGGTCTGCGTCTTTGAGTTGACCCCAAAGGTTTTGGCATAAACCTCAGACAACGCTGTACCAATAATATTATAAGGGCCAGATGCGCCGCCTGTGGCGATGGTGACAAACTTTGTGTCCAGCTTATCGTCTGCAGTGGCACTACTTTCTGCCGCTGCATTGTCTGTGTTTTCTGAGCTTGGAGAAGAGCACGCGGTTAGGCCTAAAACAGCACTTAACATCGCTGATAAAAGCAAAGGAGATTTTGAAGAGTTGAGCATGGCATTCATCCTTGAAATTTTTTATACGCTTGTCTAAACGCATAGTCTTTAAAAATAGATACTTTACAGACCTGTAATACTATAGCAATTCTTATGATAAATAAACTGCCTGCACCGACGCAAACAGATACTGCGCAAAATGCTTTCCTATCTTACTGCATTTCTTTTATAGTGGATCAACTATAATTTAGCTGCTTATTCCATATCAGCATTAATGCATGCTCTAGGCGTACTGGCTCCCACAGGATAGAAAAGCAACAAATCGCCCAAGGATATTGACCGCATTTGGCATTATAGTTAGATTGGTTCTATCAGTATATTTTGGCAAAGCGCACAGCACGTTTATCATTCATGAGAAAAGACAAGACTAGGGAAGAAATTGAGCACACATTTATTTATAAGACCGGTCTTATTAGGCATTGGCCTATTGAGCATGATCGGCTGTGCAGCAAATCTGACAGCAGACAATCAAGACAATGCGCTGGCGGTACAAACAGCGACCAGTCAAGCAACCATCTATTACAACGGCAATATCATTACCATGGAGGGCGACCAGCCGCAACTGGCGCAAGCATTGGTCACCCAAAACGGTAAGATTGCTTATGTTGGCAGCTTAAAACACGCGCAAAACAACTATAAAAATGCCGCGACCGTCGATTTGCAACATCAGACGCTGCTGCCAGGATTTATCGATCCGCACAGTCATTTTGGCTTGGTGTCCAACACTATGGGACAGGTGGATCTGAGCGCGCCGCCGATTGGTAAGATAGACAATATCGATAAAATGCTGCGAGCGTTAAAGGCTTATAAAAAAGACAATAATATCGCTGATGGCGAGTGGATATTTGGCTGGGGTTATGATGAGACTCAGCTCACTGAGGATCGCCATCCGACCAAAGAAGAGATTGATAGCGTTTTGCCAAATAACCCAGTGTATTTGCAGCACACCAGCGGTCATATGGGGGTTGCCAACTCCAGTGCGCTGGCTGCTATGGACATCACTGCTGATAGCCAGTCACCTGAAGGCGGTAATATCGCCCGAGTCAAAGGCTCAAACGAGCCAAATGGTCTGCTACAAGAGACGGCGATGTATCCGCTTATGTATCAATTGCTTAAGACGCTTGAGCCCAAGCAAGCACAGTTTTTTGATCAAACCCAAGACTACTACGCCAAGTACGGCGTGACCACAGCGCAAGACGGCTCTACTACCCGTGATGCTATTCAGTTTTTTCAAAAACAAGCCGATGATGGTAAGCTAAAAATCGACTTGGTCTCCTTGGCAGGGGTTAGTGATTTGGACGAAAACTTGGCCGATAAAGACTTTAAATGGCAAACCTATCAAAACGGTTTTAAGGTACAAGGCACCAAAATCATCGCCGACGGCTCCCCGCAAGGCAAGACCGCTTACTTTACTCAGCCTTATCTGACGCCTGTACCAGACTGCGAGAGCGACTGCCGCGGCTTGCCGAGTATCAGCCAAGAGAAGATGAATGAGATGTTTGTCAAAGCCTATAAAAATGACAATCAGTTATTTATTCATAATAATGGTGACGCGGCCACTGATATGATCCTCAAAGCGCACGAATATGCGGTCAAACAAACGGGGCAAGCCGCTGATAAAGACCGCCGTATCGTGCCGATTCATACGCAGTTTGCGCGGCCAGACCAGCTAGCGGCGTTTAAAAAGTACAATATGGTGCCGTCATTTTTTACCAACCACGCTTACTTTTGGGGCGATGTCCATATCAAAAACTTGGGCGAAAAACGCGCCAACTCCTTAAGCCCTCTTGCCACAGTTGATAAAATGGGCATTCCTTATACCAATCACTCCGACGACACTGTCACGCCAGTCGATCCGCTGTTTTCTGTTTGGACAGCGGTCAATCGCACCTCACGTACAGGTCAAGTCATCGGTGCTGATGAACGCATCACGCCGTACCAAGCTCTCAAGGCCATCACCAGCAACGCGGCGTATCAGTATTTTGAAGAAGACACCAAAGGCACACTGACTCCTGGTAAACTCGCGGATTTGGTGATTTTAGATAACAACCCACTGACCATAAAACCAGCCGATATCCGCAATATTAAAGTAGTAAAAACCATCAAAGAAGGCAACACTATTTATCAGCGTCCAGTATAGTTAGCTGAATGTAAAACTGTTATGGATTTAAACGCGCTACTGGTATAAATTTTACTTGCGTGCTGCGTTCCCAGAGGCTGCGCAAAATTCATCCCAGTAGCGCTATGACATTTTTAGAGTGTATCGACTATACAATAGCAGCCAAATGATATGGCCCATCATGCACGATATCAGGCAGCTTATATCGTGCGATTTGCCCTCTATGTTTATGACAATCATGGTTTATGACAATCATGCGCCCCGTATTTTACCGAATCATAGGAGTTTTTTATGAGTAGTAGCACCGATAGCAGTCACGAGCATATTTTGTCCTCAGACAATATCCACCATCTACATCATACGTTTTTTGTGCCAAGCGATACGCAAACCGATATCAAGGCCACTCTACTCGTTGTACACGGTATGGCCGAGCATAGTGGTCGCTATGCAGATTTTGCACAGTTTTTGGCCGATCACGGTATCGCCGTCGCCACTTATGACCATTTAGGCCATGGTAAAACCGTCAAAACCCAAGCGGACTTAGGTTTTTTCGCTGACGAGCATCCTATGCAGTCATTGCTAAAAGACGTCATCGTGATGGCTGATCAGCTACAAGCGCGTCATCCGGAGGTGCCACACTTTGTCATGGGGCACTCAATGGGCTCCTTTATCGTCCGCAATGTCCTCAAACATCATGCTCATCGCTTTGCAGGTGCTATCTTGATGGGCAGTGCAGATGCCAACCCCTTGACCAAAGTGCTGGTACCTGCCAATAAACTCTTGGCAAAAGTCGCCCCAAAAACCCCAAATCCTGTATTTTCCACGGTCATGAATAAAGTCCTCAATAGCAAGCTAAAGAACCGCCAATCAGACTCTGAGTTTGCTTGGTTAAGTCAAAACCCTGAAGCCATCGCAGACTATGAGTCTGATCCATTGACAGGCTTTGATTTTACCAATAACGGCTTTATGACGCTGTTTTGTTTGATGGAAACGGGGCTGAATAAACACTGGGCCGCCACCATTCCCAAGGACTTTCCGATGCTCTTTATCAGCGGCGAGGACGACCCTATCGGCAATATGGGTCGCGGCATTCGTCGCATCGTCACCCGCTTAAACCAGCAAAACTTTAACAACGTCGATATCCAGCTTTATCCAAATATGCGTCATGAGCCGCTCCATGAAAAAGACCATCAAACCGTTTATCAAGATATCCTAGAATGGATAGAAGATAATACTGCGGACGTTTGCTAAAAGCGGTCAAATTAGCGACAATACAGCGAACGTATTTTTTCACCACATTTACGCCCTTATTTTGTTATAAGATTTCTCTTTTATTAACTTTAGGAACCTTTATGTCATTACAGCAAACCATCGAACAAGCCTTTGAAAACCGTAACGAATATAGCCCAAGCACCATGCCGCAAGATGTGCGCGATGCCATCGAGCAAGTGCTTGAGCAACTAGATAACGGCAGCCTGCGCGTAGCAGAAAAAAAGGATGGCGAATGGGTCGTCAATCAGTGGGCCAAAAAAGCAGTACTACTGTCATTTCGTCTAAACGACAACTACGTACAAGCCGCTGGCGACCATGTGCAGTTTTATGACAAAGTACCGACCAAATTTGCTGACTGGACCGAAGCGCAGTTTAAAGAAGCTGGCGTACGTGTCGTGCCACCTGCTATCGCTCGTAAAGGCTCATATGTCGCGGCAGGCGCGGTGCTGATGCCCTCATACGTCAATATCGGCGCTTATGTCGATCAAGGCGCGATGGTTGATACATGGGCGACGGTCGGCTCATGTGCCCAAATCGGCAAAAACGTGCATCTCTCAGGCGGCGTGGGTATCGGCGGCGTGCTTGAGCCGCTACAAGCCAACCCGACCATCATTGAAGACAACTGCTTTATCGGTGCACGCTCTGAGATCGTTGAAGGTGTCATCGTCGAAGAAGGCGCGGTCATCTCCATGGGCGTGTATATCGGTCAATCAACGCGCATTTATGATCGCGAGACAGGCGAAATTCATCGCGGCCGCGTACCCGCAGGCTCTGTCGTCGTACCAGGTAGCTTGCCATCAAAAGACGGCAGCCATAGCCTCTATGCCGCCATCATCGTCAAAAAAGTCGATGCACAGACGCGCGCAAAAACAGCGGTCAATGAGCTGCTACGCTTAGACTAATCTGCTCGCGTATACGTTGGTTTTTATACCAAACCGTTTTTAAAATGAGGACACGCCCTAGTAAAATAGCTTTATATACAGATGCTGGAGCATGGCTTCAGCATCTTTTTTTATATTTTAATTTTTTATGTATTAGCCGCAGCGTAATACCATTGGTTACGTTATAATTCACCGTGATTTTTTGCGCTATCCTCGCATAAAGCGGCCACACCTACGACCTGACTTTTTGCACAAGCTTATCGCCGAGCGCTTTATCAACCTATCGCCTTATCAACGCTCACTTGTCGTTGAAACTATATTGTATTTGAAATCATTATGAACCAGTCGCCGTTACGCACCGCCGCCATCCCTGTCACCGACCCGAGCGCAGGTCTGCGTTTGACAGAGATTTTTTACTCGCTACAAGGTGAGGCGCTGACGTCAGGCCTGCCGACGATATTTGTACGCCTAACGGGTTGTCCGCTGCGCTGCGTATATTGCGATACCGAATATGCTTTTACAGGCGGCGAGCGTCAGTCATTAGATGCCATCATAGCGACGATCAAAACCTATCCGTGCAAGCGGATTTGTCTGACGGGCGGTGAGCCATTGGCTCAGCCCAATGCCATCGAGCTGATGCAACGCCTGCTCAGCGATGGCTATGAGATTTCCCTTGAGACGGCAGGGGCGCTGAGTGTCAAAGACGTACCAGCGGCGGTCAGCAAAGTCATGGATCTCAAAACCCCAAGCTCAGGCGAAGCTGATAAAAACCTTTGGTCAAATCTTGACCACTTAACCCAGCATGATCAGATTAAGTTTGTCATTATGAACCGCACTGACTATGACTGGGCAAAAACCACACTCATTGAGCATCAGCTGGATAAACGCGTCGGCACGGTTTGGTTTTCGCCGATGTTTACTGTTGCAGATGATATCGATGACGCGGTCAGTCCAGAGGTGCCTGTGCTTGCCCGCGAGCTTGCCGAATGGATACTGACCGACGCCCTGCCCGTGCGCTTTCAGCTGCAATTGCACAAAATCATTTGGGCAGATGCCAAAGGTAAATAGTGAAAAGGCAAACAGTAAAAAGGCAAATAACGATAGGCATCGCCTCGGCGTTATCATAAACAGCTAAATAGCTGTATCAAGGGCACAAGAAAAACGGTATAAATCGCTCACACGACACGGAAATAAGAATAAGGGCACAAAGATGATCAAGCTAATACTACTGGGCTTGTTGGCAGGGGCGTTTTTTAGCTCGACATTTATTTTAAATGAGATGATGAGCGCGGCAGGCGGCCACTGGTTTTGGTCGGCGAGTCTGCGCTATGTCTTTATGTGGCTGATAATCACCGGCATCATCTTGTTTCAGCAAGGGATGGGGCGCCTCAAAGCTTTGACAGCGGTCTTTTTTCAGCACTGGGTTTTTTGGTGCCTCACAGGCAGTATTGGCTTTGGGCTGTTTTATGCAGGTATCTGCTATGCCGCCGATCATGTGGCAGGCTGGGTGGTCGCGGCGACCTTTATGTTTACCGTCGTGACCAGCTTATTGGTGCTGATGGTCTTTGGCCAGCGTTTTGATAAAAAATTCATCCTTTATGCCCTTTTAGTGTTTGTTGGCGTGGTGATGGTCAATGTCAGTGAGGGCTTGCACGCCGCTGCACTTGCCGACACTGATATTGCCCATGCCGTCCCTATGGCACAGATGCTGCTCTATGGGGCACTGCCCGCCCTTATTGCCGCCTTTAGCTACCCGATTGGCAATCAGTTGGTCTGGCAAGTCACTCATAACTCCCGCACGCCAGCGTTACCCGCTGACTTGGCAGATCAGTCGCACGCCATATCTGGCATTGCCGACACCCATGACGAGCCACTCATCTCTGAAGCTTATGATCTGCCGCCTACTTTATATGACACTGGTACTAGCACCGCTCTAAATACTCTGCCTGCCGCCGCACCTGCGCCGTCACTACTGCAAACTCTGATCCATCGTATCCCCTCGATTGAGACTACCTTACTACAAAATGCCTTTAACAAAGTTTGGCTAATGACTGTGGGGAGTTTGCCATTTTGGCTGCTTTTGGGCATGATAGTGCGACCCGAGCTGCCCGATAGCACACAAGTGTTCAATACATTGCTGGTGGCTTTGTTGGCCGGGGTGGCGGCTACTACTATATTTTTGTACGCGCGCGGTCAGGCGGTGACCTCAAGCGAAGTGGCTGGCGTCGATGCCACCCAAGCCAGTGAGGTGATTTTTGCCCTTATCGGTGGGATATTATTACTGGGTAACTCGGTACCTTCAGCGATGGGTTTGCTCGGTATTGGTTTGATCATTATCGGGCTGATATTTTTTGCCAAGGATGGCTAAGTCGTATACAGCTGTCTCGTTGATGTTTTTGCTACACGACGAATGCAATAGCCTTTATTGCGCTCAGTCATCTCATTTTGACGGTCACGACTTGGTACTATAACGATGGTTAATGATTTGATTTTCCCTGATATCTTGTTGTACTTACTGGATATGGTAGGGGTGATAGCCTGCGCAATCGCGGGAACCTTGCTGGCGCAGCACAAAGGCTTTGATATTGCAGGCTGTATTTTGGTATCGCTGGTCAATGCCATCGGCGGTGGTACACTACGTGATATGGCGCTTGATCGTCATCCGCTGTTTTGGATGACCGATCTCAATTATGTGATTGTTATCACGCTGACCTCGCTTATTTTACAGATATTTTTTCACCTTTATCATAAGATTGATAATGCGCTAAAGCTCTTTGATGCTATTGGCTTGGCCGCATTTAGTGTCATTGGTTTTAAGGTGGCGCTCACGCAAGATATGTCACCGATCATTGCGATTATGATGGGGGTTTGGACCGCGATTATCGGTGGGCTATTACGTGATATTATCTGTAATGAGATACCGCTTGTGCTACAGCGTGAGATTTATATCACGGCCAGCATCATAGGCTCTACGACCTATCTGCTGCTGCAGTATTTGGGGGTCGATGCTGGCATCAATGAGTTTATTATGCTGTTTGTGATTTTTGCTGTTCGGATGTTGGCACTGAGGTTTGACTGGCATCTGCCATCTATTCGCCTAGTTGATTGACGGTAGATTAACGGCTGTAGTCGATTCTAAATAAAATATAACGGGGAACTGGTATAAATTTTTCTGGCGTGCTGTGCCTACGCCGACAGATGCTGCGTAAAATTCATCCCAGTCCCACTGTATCGTTTTTATACTGAACTCACTATCATTAATATCAGATTGTCAGATTGATTGTAGATAGCCTTTATCCTCTTCTACCGATTCGACCCGCTGCCCCATCATCACCTAATGAGACTTGCGCATGTTGACCATCGCATTAGACCCTGCTGCTCTGATCACCACGTTTGATCCGCGCTCGCTGATATATCTGTTTGATATGATCGGTATCGTCGCTTGTAGCGTCTCAGGTACGATACTGGCCAAGCACAAAAACTTCGATGTCTTTGGTTGTCTGCTGGTGTCTATTGTCACTGCCATCGGTGGCGGTACGGTACGTGATGTCATTTTAGACCGTCATCCGCTGTTTTGGATGGTCGATATGAGCTACTTGACCGTCATTACCTTGTCTTCACTGGTGATGCAGATATTTTTTCATCCAAACTCCAGACGCGTCGATACGTTTCTCAAACTCTCAGACACCATCGGCTTATCAGCCTTTACTCTCATCGGCATCAAAGTCGCAGACAGTATGGGCGCCAACGTGCCAGTGGCGTTACTCCTAGGGGTGATTACCATCGTGGTCGGCGGTATTATCCGCGATATGATCTGCAATGAGATACCACTGGTTTTGCAGCAAGAGATTTATATCACCGCAGCTTTGGCAGGCGGTATTCTCTACTTTGCGCTGCAGAATCTCGGCGTGACGCCTTGGGTGGCTGACGTCTCAGCGATGAGTACGATTTTTACTTTGCGCATGCTGGCGATACGTTATGATTGGCAGTTTCCGACCATAGAATGGCGATATTAATCACACGGCGCTGACACGCGGGTCTCAATGCTAAGCAGTCAAAGCACTGGCGGTAAAAGCGCTTTACGCGCTACGCCGCTGCTACCACTGCCAAGTCTTTGATCATGAGTTGTAAGCTTTGTTTGCCGTTCCACTCGTTGATATCGAGCTCAAACAATACATGCACTTGCTGGGCGCGATAATCCCACGCCGCGCTATCAAAGTTAAAATAAATGGCATCAATCGGATACTGCACGTCGGGATAGCGCAGTGATAGCTTCAAGTGCTTGTCTTTTAAAACCTTAAAGCTTAATACCTCAAACACCCCATCAAATATCGGCGGTACAAAGCCATGCCCCCAGATACTGGCATCTGCCAAATGTTCGGCAAACCATAGGCTAAAGTCGCTGGCCTGCAGTGGCCCATCGGTGATTTTTTGCTCAGCAAACACCTCGTCATCTATCTCTGCCATGACCTCATTGAACGCCGCCACAAACCCGTCAAAGTGACGACGCTTGATCGTCAAGCCAGCCGCCATCGCATGGCCACCAAAGTGGCTGATCAAGTCAGGATAGCGCTCAGCGACCAGCTCAATGGCATCACGAATATGCACGCCTGCAATCGACCGCGCAGAGCCTTTGATCGCATCATCGTCTCCGGTACACGCTTTATCTGCTGGCGCAAAGACAATGCTGGGCAGATAATGCGTTTCTTTTAATCGTCCAGCGACGATACCGATGACGCCTTGGTGCCAATCGTCTTGATACAAAATAATACTGCGCTTATCGGTGCTACTGGCGGTGCCTGCTAGCGTCTGTACGATATTGTCCGCCTGCGCCCGCATCTCGCCTTCTACCTGACGGCGCGTACGGTTTAGCTGTTCTAGCTCTTGCGCCAAACGCTGCGCGGTGTGCCAGTCTTCGGTCAACAAGCACTCAATGCCGATACGCATGTTGTTTATACGCCCAGCAGCGTTGATACGTGGACCTAAGACAAAGCCAAAGTCCTGCGCGTGCAGCTGCTTTGGATCGCGGCCTACTTGCTCGAGGAGCGCCAAGATACCCATACAGCAGCGCCCTTGACGAATGGCAGTTAGCCCATGATGCACCAAGATACGGTTGTTTTTGTCCAGTACGCCAACATCAGCAATCGTGCCAAGCGCCACCAAATCTAAATACTGGCTGACTTGTACAGTGGACTTACCAGCTGTACGGCGTTGTTTTGCCAAGCGGCCCAGCACATAAAACGCCACGCCAACCCCCACCAATGCTTTGCTGGCAAAGTGACAGTCGATCTGATTGGGATTGACCACCGCTTCAGCTGGCGGGGTCGCTTTGGTGGTCAAGTGATGGTCGGTGATAATCACCGTAATGCCGTCGGCTTGCGCGCGTGCAACGCCCTCATGACTGGAGATACCATTATCAACGGTAACAATCAAATCAGGCTGATAAGTCTCAATCCCCAGCTCTACAATCTCAGGCGTCAGCCCATAGCCATATTTAAAGCGATCTGGCACCAAAAAATCCACCACCGCGCCCATCTTAGTGAGCACACGCATCATCAGCGCCGTGCTGGTCGCGCCATCACAATCAAAGTCGCCGACGATCAAAATCCGCTGACCTTTATCAATAGCAGCATCTAACAGATCCACAGCTTTGGTGACACCATGCAGCTGCTCAGCGGGCAGTAGCCCAGAGAGACTGATCTCCAGCTGCTCAGGATTGGTGATGCCGCGACCAGCGTATAGTCGGGCAAGCGTCGGTGACTGGGCGGCAAGAGGCTGCAAGGCGGCGGGCAACTCGTCGATGCGAGTGCTGGTATAACGAGGGGTTAAATTTAGCATGACGGTATTCTACTGGCTTTCATGCAGGGTCACAATGCCAATTTATAGCGGTCAGGTTTATTCTTTACGATTGCTTTTGACTTCTTAAAACACTTGTTTAAAACACTTTGTCAGCCTTTAGCAGATCATACAGTGCTTGCGCTCCATGTCTGCGCACACCTCTGGCTTAGGCTAAATTTACAAAAACGGTGTACAGTGACTGTAATTTTCTGCATTTTGCTACAAAGCGATGATTGTATGCTACCGATAAATCCATAAAATAGATGTCGATCAATATATTTTCACCATGAGTGATATAAAAACCCTATTTTCCATTATCTAAAAAAACGTACAAGGACCTTTTATGAAAACCACACCAGTCGCTGAAAAACTCCCTAACACCATCGATCCCAATCTTGATCTCGATAAAGTCAAACAAGAGTGTCTGGGTTTGGTCAAAAAACGTGCCAGAGTCTCAGCTGGTGTCGCCATCGTACCTGTGCCGTTTTTTGATGTGGCAGTTGATGCAGGCATGTTGACCCAGCTCATCCCTGAGATCAGTGAGCGCTTTGGCTTGATCGAAGACCGTGAGTCAGCGATTGACTTGGAGTCACGCGAAGTGCACTGGAGCGCGATTAGAGACCGTACGGTTGACTTTGCAGGTTTGATGGCGACGCGCGGTCTCGTCAAAAAAACCATTCAAGGTTTTGGTGGTCGTATCGCCGCCAAGCAAGTGACCAAATTTATCCCGTTGGGTGGGCAGTTGGTGGCTGCAACGATGGGCTATACCATTTTTAAGAAAATCGCCACCGATCATATCAACGAATGCTATAAGTTGGCCAAAGACATTCAGCAAAAGCAGCACGGTAAAAACGTCTAATATCGGCGTTACTAAATAAAAGAACTAAATAAAAAAGATGCGCTGCATCAGTTCGTTAGACTGGGATCGACTTATTTCAGTCTTGCTTTGATACTCTGCGCGATCTTAACACGCCAGCGAATACCAAAATAAATGGCCTTCGCTGGTTTTTTTATGTGCTTTTTTAGGGCTATCGTGGCACCATGTTTATCTCTATAACCATACCAAGGAGTATTGTGTGAAAAAACACGGGTCTACAAAAAAAATACTGGCATCTACTGCCTTACTGACTGCGCTTGCCTTGGGCGGCTGCACCACCACAGGCAGCGTCAATAATGACGCTGGCACTGCCATTGGTACCGCCAATGAGATCGGTATGAATGTGTTTCGCGCAGCCATTGACAACCAATGTCGCAGCCAAATCGAAAAACAAAATGCGTGGCGTATCGCTAGCGTTGCCATGACCGAGACGCAGCAAGAAGCCATAAAAAGCAATGTCTGTGGCTGCGTCAGTGAGCAAGCCCCGCAGCAAGTCAGCCTCGTTGAGCTGGGCAACGCGGCCATCGATCCCAGCTACCGCACGCAGCTGGTTACCCGAGTCGTCGCAAAATCACTGCAGAGCTGCTATGCAAGTTTTATGAAATAATCAGACTGTCATGGAATGCGATTTACTCAAGCATACCTCCCATTAGTCAAAATCCTTTATCAGTATAGTTAGCTGAATGTAAAACTGTTATGGATTTAAACGCGCTACTGGTATAAATTTTACTTGCGTGCTGCGTTCCCAGAGGCTGCGCAAAATTCATCCCAGTAGCGCTATGACATTTTTAGAATGTATCGACTATAGATATAACGCCAATAGGCAGGTTAACGATTGCGTCACGCTGTCTATTACGATAGATTATCAGTCAATGGACTTTACTTTTGTATCAGATCAAGGATGAATGATGAAAAGACGTGATTTTATAAAAATAGGCGGTCAAGCGACCGTGGCGGGGACTCTATTGACGCAGCTGAGCGCCTGCTCATCAGACGATGACGAGCGCCCCGTGGTGGCACTAGACGACGTCGATGACTTGGGTTACCAAGGTGCCCAGCCCTTTGTACATGGCGTCGCAAGTGGCGACCCACTACAAGATAGAGTGATACTGTGGACCCGTATCACCAATGATGGCAGTATTGAGGCCACCAGCATCCCTGTCGGCTATAAGGTCGCCACAGACCCTGATCTGACCAATATCGTCGCCCAAGGCCGCGCTATTGCTACCGCCGCCTCTGACTTTACTATCAAAGTCGATCCCACCTCCCTTCAGCCTGATACCACATATTATTATGCTTTTGAAGCCTTGGGCTATCTTTCGCCTACTGGCCGTACCCGTACCATTCCGCCGTCTGATATGGCAGCGAACGAGATAGAGCGTGTGCGCTTGGCAGTGGTGTCTTGCTCTAATTATGGCTATGGTTATTTTAACGGTTATGCCGATATCGCTAAGCAAGCGGATATCTCGGCAGTCCTGCATTTGGGCGATTACATTTACGAGTATCCAGAAGGTTTTTATCGCGACAACGATTTGAAAGACGAGCGACCAATTTTCCCTGAGAATGAAATTATCAGCTTAAAAGATTATCGCCTGCGTTACGCTTGTTATCGTACTGACATTGACCTACAAGAGTGTCATCGTCAGCATCCTTTTATCGCGGTTTGGGACGATCATGAAATCGCTGATAACTCATGGAAAGGAGGCGCACGGTTTCATAACGACAGCAAAGGCAGCTATTTAGAGCGCAAAATGGCGGCTGTCCGTGCGTATCATGAGTGGATGCCCATTCGGGACGATAAGAGCAATGCGCTTGACAGCCAGCTACGTATTTATCGGCGTTTTGAGTTTGGTAAATTGTTTGATTTAAACATGCTCGACACGCGCATCTTTGGCCGTGAAAAGCTTGATGCGGCCGCCAGTCAGGAGCCAGAACGCCAGCTATTGGGGCTTGAGCAAGAAAACTGGCTCTATCTGAATATGTCTGAGAGCAAACGCCGCGGCGCCACATGGCAGATATTGGGTCAGCAAGTGATCTTGTCTCCTTTTAAAGGCGCTTTTGCCAGCAGTTCAGGCGACATCTGGAACGGCTATGCCAGTGCGCGCGATCGCCTATTAGACTATATTGACAATAACGACATCAAAAACACCGTCGTGTTGACAGGGGACTATCACGCCTCTTTTGCCTTTGATGTCGCCAAAAACCCTTTTGATAGCGACAGCTATAATCCATCAACTGGTGCAGGTGCGCTGGCGGTTGAGTTTGTTTGCCCCGCCCTCACCTCACTTGCCTTTACTGAGCCAAATACAGGCCCCGACGTCAACCCGCACCAAAAGTTTAACAACCAAACCGACCACGGCTATATGCTACTAGACATCACCGAGCAGGCGTTTCAATGTGAATGGTACTATACCGATACGCTTACCGTTCGTGATAGTAGCACCCAGTTTGCCAAAGGATTGGTCACACAATCACACGCCCATCATTTAGTTGATGCAGCCCAATCTCGCCCTATCAGCAATGTGGCTGCCCTAGCCGCGGCGGACAAGGCCGTATCCGTCAAAAAGACGACAACAAACCCTGCAGCGATGAGCGAGGCATAAATCTTTAGCGACCACTGAACTATTGAACGACAGTGAGTTCAGTATTTCAGTATAAAAACGAAACAGCGAGACTGGGATGAGTTTTATGCAACATCGAGCGGTGTAGACACAGCACGCCAAAAAAATTTATACCAGTGCCGCCTTGATATAAACAGCAAAAGGGTGCGTTAGCTGGCGCACCCTTTTGCTGTTTGTGGTTTTTCAGCATATCTAGCAATTCTATACTTATAGCGACTTTCAACTCATCTGCTGCATTCGCTTTATCTGCTGCATTCGCTGTTCACTGATGACTACTTATCAGTCGCCGCAGAGCTGCTAGGCAAAGCCGCCGTCGTTGGCAATATTTTACTGCGGCGAAAATACTTGGATGAGCTATCGATGATTTTATCGACTTCTTTGATCAAATCATGAATCACATCATCATAAACACCGTGATGTAACTCGGTCTCAAATGCGGTAAAAGGATGCTTGCGCGCCGCAGAGCTGACCTCTGTCACGCCCTGCTTGCTATAAAAAATATCGACGCGGCCATCACTGTTTAGCACGCAATTTAACTGACCGCCTTCGAGCATCATCTCGACGCGCTCGGGCATAAAAATATAATCATCCACATCAATAAGCTTTTTTTCTACTTCTCGCTTAAAAAACGACTTAATATCAAACATACATCCATCCTTTATTTTTAATAGCTTTTACTGGTGCGTGTCCTTATTTTAAAAATGCTGATATTGCCAATACTATTCTATTGGCATCAACTTTATAGGGATTCAACCATACAATCGCACGCCTGCCCCTGCCGTTATACTTATCTTTATAACGAGCGCTCAATACTGGGTTTGATTTATCGGGTGGCTAGAGCGTGCTTGATTTCTTTATCCTATAAGAGACACGGCTGTTTTTTAAGGCGGGATATGTAAAACTGCGTTTGATGTTGGTAAAAGTGGATGGCTTACTTGGTTCCTTATCACACCCAGCCTTTTTTGCGAAACGACTTTAGCACTTTGATAAATACTGCCATCTCATCAGGCGTGCCCAACGTTACGCGGCTGAACCCCGTGATAGGTGGAAAATCGCGACCGACCTTGATGCCACTGTCTCGCATTCTAGCGATATAGGTTTTTAAATCACCTTTGATTTCATGAAAAATAAAATTGGTCTGGGATGGTAAGTAGCGAAGTTCAAGCTCGTCCAATACTGTTTCAATCATCTGGCGCGACTGATTGGTCGTGCGCAAACTTAACTCTAAAAATTCTGCATCATTTAATGTCGCAATGGCGGCGACCGCACCTGATAAGTTGGTGTTATCCATAGACATAAATGCTTCGACAGCTTCAATAGCTTGCGGGTTAGAAATCGCATAGCCCACTCGCATACCAGCCAAGGCACATAACTTTGAGAAAGTATGAATCACAATAAGGTTGTCTGATAACCCTTGTTTTACCCACTCAACCCCACTCTCAAAGCTTGGATCATTCACGTATTCTAAGTAGGCTTGATCTACTAAAAAGTAGTGGTTGTCTGGTGCGTTACCTATCCATGTTTTAAGCTGGTTCGTTGATGTAATGGTTCCGGTTGGATTATTAGGATTACAAACATATAACAAGCTAATACCGTTAAACTCGTCGGCCGCTTTTTGTAGTCTTTGAAGATCTAAATCATAGTTTTCGGCAGTTAATGGTATCTTAACTACGGATGCCCCAATGGAGTTTGCATACATCTCTGTACAATCAAACGTTGGTACAGGGATTACCATCTGAAACTCTCGGCCCTCCATAAATGCTTTATGTTGCAGCATCTGAATGGTAGCTCGCATATTTTCAGTCGAGCCATTGCCCAATGAGATTTGGTTTTCTGCCACGCCGTGAATACTGGCAACTTTGCTGATGAGTGCAGCACGTACATTATCTGGATAACGAAAGCCTTCACTTAAAGACTCTGTAACGGCTTTTTTGGCAGAATCCGACATGCCTAGCGAGTTTTCGTTCGCATTTAACTCTATCATTTTATTATTTTTCATGATGAACGATACGCCTAACTGTCAGTGGAAAATAAGATCACATTTAATCATTGATCTCATATTAAGTGGCATTTAGTATGATTACAAGTTTTCCAAAAACAAAATATAAGTTATTAATTATATTCGGCAAAATCCCTATTTTTTCAAACATTTAGCAGATTATAAAAAAGGTGAGCTACAAATATGCAGCTCACCTTTTAACAGTTAAATACAAAGAGAGGTTAATGACAATACAAGTAATTTATTAGATCAGATGTGCTTTTAGCTCTAAGACTTTGTCACGTGTTTTTGCGGCTTCCTCAAACTTGAGATCGCGAGACAGCTGCTGCATCTGCTTCTCTAAACGTTTGATTTCTTTGGCGAGCAAATCAGGGCTCCGCAAGATACTGATATCGACATCCGGCAGATTGCTCTTAACTGGAATCGCTTGATTGTCATTGGCATCGAGCTCTTCACCCGTATCAATTTTATCAGTGACACTACGGCGCGCGCCTCTTGGCGTGATGTTATGCTCCACATTAAAGGCGATTTGCTTTTCGCGGCGGCGCTCGGTCTCCTCTATCGCCTTCTCCATACTTGGCGTAATACTATCGGCGTAAAGAATCGCTTTACCGTTTAGGTGGCGAGCAGCGCGGCCAATGGTCTGAATAAGGGAGCGCTCAGAGCGCAAAAAGCCTTCTTTATCAGCATCAAATATCGCCACCAATGACACTTCTGGCATATCGAGCCCTTCACGCAGCAGGTTAATGCCGACGAGTACATCGTGCACACCCGTACGCAGCTCATGAATGATTTGCATACGCTCAACGGTATCGATGTCGGAGTGCAAATAGGCCACCTTGATATCGTATTCTTTGAGATAGCTGGTGAGATCTTCCGCCATGCGTTTGGTCAAGGTGGTAATCAATACGCGCTCATCCAGCTCGCGGCGTTTGGTAATCTCTGAGAGCACATCATCGACCTGGGTCAATACAGGGCGTATCTCAATCTCAGGATCAATCAAGCCTGTTGGTCGCACCACTTGCTCGACGACTTGCTCGCTGTGCTCAAGCTCGTATTGCGCAGGAGTTGCACTAACATAAATGGTCTTGGGCTTGATGCGCTCCCACTCTTCAAACTTCATCGGCCGGTTATTCATCGCGCTTGGCAGGCGAAAGCCGTAATTCACCAAATTTTCTTTGCGTGATCTATCGCCTTTATACATCGCTCCAATCTGCGAGACCGTCACATGCGACTCATCGATAAACAGCAGCGCATCCTCTGGTACATAATCAAACAACGTCGGCGGCGCCTCACCCCAAGGACGACCAGATAGATGCTGCGAGTAGTTTTCGATACCATTACAGTAGCCGAGCTGCTGAATCATCTCTAGATCATACTGCGTGCGCTCTTTGAGGCGCTGCGCTTCAATCAGTTTATTATTATCACGAAAGTACTCAAGACGCGGCTCAAGCTCAGCACGAATAGTCTCGATGGCGGCCTCAAGGCGATTACGCGGTGTCACATAATGCGACTTTGGATAAATAGTAATACGCGGCACGCTGCGCACGGTTTTGCCTGTCAAAGGATCAAACCATGTGATTTTTTCTACCTCATCATCAAACAGATGAATACGAATCGCCAACTGCTCAGACTCCGCAGGATAGATGTCAAGTAGCTCCCCGCGCAAGCGATACGTACCACGGCCAAAATCCAACTCGTTGCGGGTATATTGCATTTCGACCAAACGTTTGATGGTCGCGGTACGATCGATCTTGTCACCGACCACAACGTGCAAGAGCATTTTCAGATAACTCTCCGGATCGCCCAGACCGTAAATACAAGAGACGGATGCGACGATAATAGCATCGCGGCGCTCAAGCAATGCCCGCGTTGCCGACAGACGCATCTGATCAATATGATCATTAATAGCGCTGTCTTTTTCGATAAAGGTATCACTGGCCGCCACATACGCCTCGGGCTGATAATAGTCATAATAGCTGACAAAATACTCAACAGCGTTATTCGGAAAAAAGGCTTTAAACTCGCCATATAACTGCGCCGCCAAAGTTTTATTATGCGCCATGATAATCGTTGGGCGCTGGCACTCGCTAATCACCTTAGCCATCGTATAGGTTTTACCCGAACCCGTCACACCAAGCAGCAGCTGCTCATCCATATCAGCATTGATACCCTTAACGAGCTTTTCAATCGCCTGCGGTTGATCGCCTGCAGGCTCAAAGTCGGTGACCATTTCAAAGGCGCGGCTCGATATTTGCGTCCCTGACGCATTGACACCACTGATCTCAGCTTCGCCTTGCAACTGAGCGGCTAATTGATTTAACTGGCGCGACGAGCGCGGTTCGGGCATACGCATATTAGCTTTCTTCTTTTTTAAGTTTACAATTATGTGGGGGCTTTATGCCTGTTTTTAAAGGTTACTTGCTGGCCTTGATGCTAGTAATTTGTTGTTAATTACAGACCATAATCTCTGACTATCAAAGCTGATATTCAGCTATCAGTGAGTATTGGTAAGAAGCTCGTTAAGATACTTTGTTGAATCACAGGCTGCTGCCCCGCTTAGGTAATCAAAGATTATAATTAAGCTTGTTTTAGCTATTATATTTACAAAGATTTTCATGCTTAACAAAGCCATTACATGACCACCTAATAAAGCCTAACGCTTATGGGTTCCATACCTCTAATAAGCTGTTATTATTGGTATCGAAAGTTGATAAGAAAACGCTGACTAAGAGCTTTAAACTAAGCGTCTAAAAATTTAGTCGGTCATTAGATAACAATTAAATATAATCAAAAATGGAGTAATCTATGAGAGAACGTTATGCAAGTGGTATCAATGATGATACTGCTAAGAAAATGATTGAGCTGTTGAACTCTAATCTAGCCAACTTGATTGATTTGAGTATGGATAGCAAGCAGTGCCATTGGAACCTACAAGGTACTGGATTTATCGGTGTGCATCAGTTATTAGATGAAACTTATGATCGTCTGACAGAAGCTTTTGATACTGTCGCTGAACGTATTGTCATTTTAGGCGGCAAAGCAAATGGCATCTCTAAGCGTGTCGTTGAAGATTCTATTTTAGAAACTTACCCAACTGACATTACTGAAGTTGAGCAACATGTTCGTGAGCTGACCAATCGTTATAAGATTATTGCAGCTTCACTACGTGAAGGTATCGATACGGCTGGTGAGGCAGGCGATGAAGATACTGCAGACTTATTAACCGAAATCAGCCGTATTATCGATAAAGATGCTTGGTTCATCGGTGCTAATGCGCCTAAGAAGTAATATTTTTATCACTCTTATTTGTTGAGTCATAAAATACAAAAAAAATCGCCTAGATGGCGATTTTTTTTGGTTTGATACTTTTTTTGGTTTGTTACTAGGGCGTGTTGAACATTCACAAATAGGCACTGCTGATCGCTAAAATTGTTCCAGACAAGGCGCAAAGCGACGATAATGCAGATGCCTTAGCTAGACTTGCAACGCAGTATGGAGCAATTTTAGCATCAGCCCGCAGGGACAGGACTCTTTTTTGCCGCTTCATTGATAAAAATAGACGCTTAGAGCGACTAAGCTTACTATTTTTACCTTCGAATCGTCTAAAAAATAGTCTCTGTCGGTGCCATGGTTGAATGTTCAACACGCCCTAGGATTATTTAGCTTCGCACTGGATTTGGAGAGCTTTTAGGCGGCGCGATGGTTTTGGCATTAGGCGCAGATAGCGTCAGGATGGCCTCTTGAAATATCTTATTGGCACGAAACTGGCTCTCGATGCTCTCAAAGATCTGCGCTATACTCTCTTCTCTTTGATTGCCTCTGACATCTACAGCCGCTACCATAAATATCTTTTTTGGTCCCACCCATTCTAAATGTAAGTAAGAGACGCTATCGACTCCTTCATGTCTCAAAAGCTCGCTTAATACATAATCATGCATACTATCTGAAACTTTATACCCCACCAAAAAGTCGCGATTACGACTGATCAAAAATATCGCCACTGCCCCTAATAATATACCGACAATAATGGAACCTAACGCATCCCAAAAAGCCTGCCCGGTATAGACGTGCATGCCCATTGCCGCTGCCGCGATAACCAGACCAGTAACCGCCGCTAAGTCCTCAAAAAACACCCCGCGCAAAGTGGGGTTAGAAGTCTCAACCACATAACCAATAGCGCTAACCTCGATAGCCTGACCCTGCTTTTTACTTTGCAAATAAGCTTGCACTAACGAGAAGCCTTCAAGTACAAAAGCCACTGCCAAAATAATAAAAGCGATCGTATAATTGGTCTCAGCTTCTGGTGCATTCCATTCGGTAATACCTGTATAAATAGAGACAATGGAGCCTGCCATAAACACGCCAAAAGCCGCTATCATCGACCACACATAAGCTTCTTTACCATAGCCTAACGGATGACTTTTATCCGCAGGTTTGACGGCTTTTTTCTCAGCGACTAATAAAAAAACACCATTGCCCGTATCCGCCCATGAGTGCGCCGCCTCCGCTACCATAGACGCCGAGCCGGTGATAAAAGCGGCAACGGACTTAGCGATAGCGATCAAAAAGTTAGCGCCAATAGCAATCAAAACCGTAATCACCGAGCTGGACTTTTTATCTTTATTATCAGGATCTGGTTCAGGCTTTTGCGCGTTTGGTTTATGACGCGTCAGCTCTGGACCACCTAAGTGTAATTGCGGGTTGGCAACGGAGGGTTTTAGACTCATAAAAAACTCTATAATATGGGTTAAAAGCTTAAATGCTGAACAAAATTATTATCTATATTATAGAGACTAAAATAAATTAACCGTTATTCTTTTACAGTAGCCCATCCGTTAACTGATGGTAACTTTTGACGATGTTACTTAGATTCTGGGTTACTTAGATTCTGGGTTGATCTGCGTATTTTCAGCTGTGCGGGTCAACTCTCCGACTTCTTTATTGATATCGCAACTAGGACGATGTGCACTTTGCATACGCATCTCTTTTCGCTCTAATGCTGCATCAGCGCGGCATTGTTGGCTCTCGTTTTTGATTTCTAGCGGCGGTACAGGCGTAGGCTTGCCATTATCGTCGATCGCGACCATGGTAAAGTAGCAGCTATTGGTATGGCGGATCGTCCGCGCGCGTACATCTTCAGCTTCGACTCTGATACCGACCTCCATTGAGGTGGTACCGACGTAATTAACACTAGCGGCAAACGTGACGAGCTCGCCGACATAGATAGGCTCACGGAACATCACCTGATCGACCGATAGCGTGACAACGTAGCTACCACTGTAGCGACTGGCACAGGCATAAGCGACCTGATCGAGCATTTTGAGCAAGTCACCACCGTGGACATTACCGATGAAGTTGGCCATGTCTGGGGTCATTAGTATCGACATATAAAGTTCGTGGTTTAAAGGGGCTTTTTTGGCGGTGGAGCTGGTGTTGAACTGCGGCATAATGTTCCTTAAAAGGTTGTACACGTATTTATGTTTTTAGCTTGCTTATCATTTATACCGCAGCTTGCTATATATCACAAACGCCCCTGTGTCATCAGATGGTCTACATTGTGTAAATAAAATATAAATAATAGCCCATCGGTAAATATAGATAATTTAATATATAGTCAGTTCAAAACAAAACTGTCATAAGTTCCAAAGCGCTACTGGGATGAATTTTATGCAGCATCACCATAATTTTTGTTACCAGCCCCATGCGACAGCGAAATATCAGCGTGCTACAATATTCAGTCTATAGTTGAGCCTCTTTACAGTTGAGCTACTTTACAATAGGCACTACACCGACAAAGGCTGTGCAAACTACCTATCTGTAGCACCCGCCTATATAGTAATTGCCCGTTTTATTTAGGATTGACTATATACCGACATCATGCCCTGATGACGATAAAAACGTTATATAATTAACATCAGCTACCCCAACCACCCTTCACTATAAAAAGGATCCCTCATGAGCGAGTTGCAACTGTCTGAACGCGTCAATAGCATCAAACCATCACCGACTCTAGCGATTACCAATAAAGCCAAAGAGCTAAAAGCGGCTGGTAAAGACATCATCGGCCTAGGTGCTGGCGAACCTGACTTTGATACACCAGAGCACATCAAAAAGGCAGCCATTGATGCAATCAATAACGGTTTTACCAAGTACACCGCTGTCGATGGTACACCAGAGCTCAAAAAAGCCATCATCGACAAGTTCAAACGTGATAACGACATCAGTTATGAGCCAAATGAGATCCTAGTATCGGTCGGTGGTAAGCAGTCTTTCTTTAACCTTGCCCAAGCCTTTATCAATCCAGACGACGAAGTCATCATCCCAGCGCCTTACTGGGTCAGCTATCCTGATATGGTCATCATCGCAGGCGGTAAGCCGGTCATCGTAGAATGCCCTGCTGAGCAAGATTTCAAGATCACCGCCGAGCAATTAGAAGCCGCCATCACAGACAAAACCAAACTGCTGGTGCTAAACAGCCCATCGAACCCAACAGGTATGATCTATACGTTGGATGAGCTAAAAGCCATTGCGGAAGTATTGAAAAAACACCCGCACGTCTATGTGGCCTCAGATGATATGTATGAGCACATTCGCTGGACGGGAGATAAGTTCTACAATATCTTAAACGCCGCACCTGAGCTAAAAGAGCGCGCCATCATCCTAAACGGTGTATCAAAAGCCTACGCCATGACAGGCTGGCGCATCGGCTACGCTGGTGGCCCTGCCAAACTCATCGGCGCGATGAAAAAAGTACAGTCGCAGTCGACCTCTTGCCCAACCTCTATCAGCCAAGTGGCTGCCGAAGCCGCCATCAGTGGTGACCAAAGCGTACTGGCACCGATGGTAGAAGCCTTTGAGAAGCGTTGTGATTTGGTCGTTGATGGTCTAAATGCGATTAAGGGTATTACTTGCCTGCGCCCTGACGGTGCATTTTACGTCTATCCTCAAATCAAGCCATTAATCAAAGCTGCTGGCCTGTCTTCATGTACAGAGTTTTCAGAATGGCTACTGGATAAAGTTGGCGTAGCGGTCGTCCCTGGTGATGCCTTTGGTCTTGGCGGCTATATGCGCATCTCTTACGCCACTGACGAAGCGACGCTAAAAGATGCGCTATCACGTATCGAAAAAGCCGTGGCTGACTTGGACGTTGCTGAATAAGCAACTCACTAAGCAAAAAGGCTTTTAAGCTAAATAGCTTGATTGTTAAAAATTATAAAAAAAAACGCCCCATATTTACTATGTGGGCGTTTTTTTATGACGGCTTTTGATAAAACAGCTCTCTTTTCTCATTGAAATGACAATCTTTGCAATTTATGCAAAAAAAGGCTTGACGTATTTTTTATCTTTGCTAGAATACGCCCCACTTAGCAAGAACTCGTTAGAGACTTTCTAAGTCTTGCTGTCACGTATCATGTACGTACAGCCTATTCTCCAATAGCTCAGTTGGTAGAGCAACGGACTGTTAATCCGTGTGTCCCTGGTTCGAGCCCAGGTTGGAGAGCCACATTTTAGTTGTAAAAATTTGAATTATTTTTAATTCAATTATGGCATTTGCCAAAACCCTCATCACTTTGATGAGGGTTTTTTTATGGTCGTCTGTTTTTTATGCAGTTTGCCTTCGTCAGCAGTTTGGTTTCTTTTAGCTCGGCGCTTGTAGCATGGAATTTAAGGAGTGTAACGCCTCGGTGGTATGGCGGCTAAGATCAGCAAACAAATACCAGATGGCAGACAAAGAAAAGCCCCGAACCTAGGGCGATTGGTTCAGGGCTTACGGCGCTTCATGTTGTTATTATTATTTCTTCCATGTCGACTTATCCTAAGTCATAAACAGTCATCTATAAGACAGCGGGCTGACCTGTGCTTTTATCGATACTGCCTCAACACTGCATCCTTGCCTCTCCTTGTGTTGATGGTTGTATTGTAGGGCAATCACTTTGATGCGCCTAGAGGCTAAAGACCTTATTTTGCGTAAGCATATGCTTACATTTGTACACCCGCTTACTGCCCCACTCGCCTTGTTTGGCGGCTCGTGAATTATCTAGAACCAATCTACCCTATTCTATCCCAATAACTGCTGCTTCTTAGCATGCTCTTTAGAGACTTTTTTACCTTCTTCTTTACCCTCTTCTATTTTGTTATCTGTCTCTTTGATATCGTCTGCTTCAGCCGTTGGGGCGTTTTTTTGTTGTTGCTCGGCTTCCTCTGGCTCATACTGTAGCGTCGTCATGACTGGAAAGTGATCAGAGCCTATAGACGGCAAACGCTGAATATCAACGACTGTGAAGCAAGCACTATGAAAAATATGATCAAGCGCCCAACGCAAAAATGGATAATTGACATGAAAAGTATTGATAAAATGGCGGCCGATACGCGGGTCCAGCAAGCCTGAGATGCGCTGAAAGCGGCGCGTCGTCTTCGACCAGGCCACGTCATTAAGATCGCCTGCCAGTATGGCGGTTTGATCGTGCTCTTTGATGTGTTTGCCGACCATTAGCAACTCGGCATCGCGAGTGGTCGATTTGTCGGCCTCAGTAGGACTGGGCGGCATGGGGTGTAGGCAGTATAGCCAAATCACTTGACCATTTTGCAGGCGCAGCTGTGAGTGAATCGACGGTATGTCATCTATCATCAAATACTTGACCTCAGGGTCGATCAGTTCAAGTTTCGAGTACAGGTGCATGCCATATAAATTGTCTAATGGCACCTTGACGGTATAAGGATAGTCTGGCTCAATCTGCTCCAGTGCTTTTTCCCACTTTTTATCACTCTCTAAGGTGATTAAAATATCGGGCTGCTTTTGCTTGACCAGATCGACCAGCTTTTGGGTATGATCATTGGGCGTTAGGACATTTGACACCATGAGCTTTAGTTGATGCGCTTGCCCTGCAGGTTTGGGTTTTGCTTGTTGTACTTCTTTTTTCCATAGTTTGGTATAGGGCAACACCATTCTTAGCTGAAACGCCAATGTGAGGCTCAAAACCACAAACAACAACCACTGCCCTAGTTGCCAGTCTGGCCAAAACATCAACATACCAACCCAAGCGATTACCCCCAGCACCATGATCTGAATACGAGGAAACTCGACACCGCGCACCCACCAATTATCTAGCGGCAGCCAGCCCCAAATCGTCACAAACGCGACGAGCCCTGCTAGCCACTGGACAGAATAATATAGTAGTGAAAGATCCATAGTATGTATTAACCGTTGGTTGAAATTCTGGTTTGTCGCTGCATAAGATATGTTGTGTGTTCAGGCATCTTTAGGCGTACGGCTCACGATACTGATGCTAGCGCTTACTTTAGCACTTCAATCCAGTGACGCCTACTGCTACAGTCGAATTATATGACAACAACTATAAAACATTACAATGTCAAGTATCTGGCAGTGTGGTTTTGGTGATTCGTTGACAAGCTTTTGTTGATAAGGCTTTTGTACCATAAAACCGCAATGACCAGCATCTGCATACTAATAACATCACGTTATAGTAAACATAGCAAATAGTGTATAAAAAACCGCTAAAAATCGCCAAAACGCCTTGCTTTTTGGGAGCATTCACGGCATTGTTATTGGTTGGCGATGCAACAAATAACTGTAAATAGGATTAAATTTCATGAGTAATTTAACAGTAGGCTTGGTGGGCTGGCGCGGTATGGTTGGCTCAGTGTTAATACAGCGCATGCAGCAAGAAAAAGACTTTGATGGTATTACGCCCGTGTTTTTTTCGACCAGTAACGCAGGTGGCGATGCGCCAAGCTTCGATGGCGTACAGACCAGCCAATTAAAGGACGCTCATGATATCGATGCACTCGCAGCTTGTGATGTGATTATTACCTGTCAGGGCGGCGACTACACTTCAAAGGTGCATCAGCCCCTACGCGATAGCGGCTGGAATGGCTACTGGATCGATGCGGCCAGCACCTTGCGTATGGCAGATGACAGCATCATTATCCTTGATCCAGTCAATCGCAATGTCATCGATAGCGCGCTCGCCAGTGGCAAAAAAGACTTTATCGGTGGCAACTGTACGGTATCTTTGATGCTGATGGCAATCGGTGAACTGTTTAATAAAGGCTGGGTAGAATGGGTCAGCGCCATGACTTATCAGGCGGCGAGTGGCTCTGGCGCAAACAACATGCGCGAGCTCATCGAAGGCATGGGCGTACTACGTGATGCGGTCAAAGACGAGCTGGCTGATCCTGCAAGTGCTATCTTGGATATCGACAAAAAAATCGCGCAGACCCAGCGCGCAGATGACTTCCCTAAGCAGTATTTTGGTGTACCGCTCGCAGGCAGCTTGATCCCTTATATCGATGCGCAATTAGAAAACAAGCAATCGCGCGAAGAATGGAAAGGCGGCGTCGAAACCAACAAAATCCTTGGCAACTCAGCAGCCAACACCATCCCTATCGATGGTATGTGTGTGCGTATCGGTGCCATGCGCTGCCACGCTCAAGGCCTGACCATCAAGCTCAAAAAAGACATCCCGCTAGAGGAAATCGAAGCGGCGCTAAAAAACAGCGGTAATGAGTGGTTGGACTTGGTCGAAGACGACAAAGAAGCCACGATGAACCGCTTAACACCTGTTGCCGTAACAGGTACCTTGACTGTGGCGCTAGGACGCCTGCGTAAGCTAAACATGGGGCCTGAATATCTCGGTGCATTTACTGTGGGTGATCAGCTACTGTGGGGTGCAGCCGAACCCTTACGCCGTATGCTAAACATCATCCGCGAGCAAAACGCCTAATTTTACAACTCAACTATGAAGTCCAAAAAAGACAGCAGATGGCTGTCTTTTTTTATGGCGATTTTAGGTTCACTCTTCATAACGCGCTATGAGCCGTACATAATCGCGCATAATATAAATAGCAGAAAAATTGAGACTGGCATCCCTGTCCCAATAAACCCTTAACAATGCTATAATTAGCGCCATTTCCATAGCTTACATAGCGGTTATCATATGCAATTTGTCTTACACAAAACGGCCAGCGGCGAGACGCGTGCGCGCCGTGGCACTGTCCATCTCAATCATGGCGACGTACAAACGCCTGCCTTTATGCCTGTCGGTACTTATGGTACGGTCAAAGGCATGCTGCCGCGTGATATCGAAGCCATTGGCGCTGATATCATCCTTGGTAATACGTTTCACTTATGGCTACGTCCTGGTACTGAGGTCATCGACAAGTTCGGCGGCCTACACAAGTTTATGCACTGGGATAAGCCTATCTTGACCGACTCAGGCGGCTTTCAGGTCTTTAGTCTCGGTGCAATGCGCAAAATCACCGAAGAAGGCGTCAATTTTAAGTCGCCCATCGACGGTGCCAAGGTGTTTTTGTCACCAGAAAAGTCGATGCAGATTCAGTACAGCTTAAACTCAGATATCGTCATGCAGTTTGATGAGTGTACCCCCTATCCTGCCACTCACGATGAGGCCAAAAAGTCTTTAGAGCTGTCACTACGTTGGGGCCAGCGCTGCGTCGATGAGCATAACAGACTAGGCAGCACCAATGCGCTGTTTGGTATTATTCAAGGCAGTATGTACCCAGATCTACGCCAGCAATCGCTCGAGGGCCTGCTTGAGATTGGTTTTGATGGTTATGCCATCGGCGGCCTATCGGTCGGCGAGCCAAAAGATGAGATGATGGATGTACTAGACTATATCCCAGATGCGATGCCAGCAGACAAGCCGCGCTATCTGATGGGCGTTGGCAAGCCTGAGGACATCGTTGAGGCGGTACGCCGCGGGGTCGATATGTTTGACTGTGTCATGCCCACTCGTAACGCCCGTAATGGCCATTACTTTGTCACAGGTGATACAGACAATGCAGGCGTGGTACGTATCCGCAATAGCCAGTATCGTAACGATGAAGGCCCACTAGACCCTGAGTGTGACTGCTATACTTGCCAGAACTTTAGCCGTGCCTATTTATACCATCTCAATAAATGTAAAGAGATGCTAGGCGCGCAGCTGGCTACCATTCATAACCTGCGTTATTATCAGCGCTTGATGCAAGGCATTAGAGACGCCATCGAGCAAGACACCTTTGATGCCTTTGTCAGTGAGTTTTATGCTAAGCGTGGTCAAACGGTGCCTGAGCTAAACCTACGCTAACTCTTTAAACGCCTATCTATCTCTCTGCATCCTTATCTCTCATTCAGACCAAAAAAGGGCTTAAGAAAATTCTTAAGCCCTTTTTGCTGCTTGACTGATGTATGCGCCATTCAAAAAGGCTAATGGCCAAACGTTTTAACCCATCAATGTGGTCACAAATACGATAACCACTGCGATTGGCGCTACAAACTTGGAGATAATCTGCCATAGCGTCCACGTACCATTAGACAGACCAAGCTCTTGCTGAACACTACGCTGATCCATCTGCCAGCCAAGGAAGATAATCGCCGCCAGACCCGTAAGTGGTAGGATAAACTTACTGGTGAGCTTATCTAAAGCATCAAAGACACCGTTGCCCATGATCGTAAAATCAGCCCATAGGTTAAACGACAACAAGGCTGCGATACCAAGTAGCCAAATCACAATACTCGCCACGATGGTCGATACTGTACGGCTCATCGAGGTACGCTCTTCTAAAAACTCCACCGTCGGCTCAAGTAGCGAAATCGATGAAGTGATAGCGGCAAAGGTAATCAATAAGAAAAACAAAGTACCGATGATCGTACCTGCGCCCATGCTACCAAAGGCAATGGGCAAGCTGACAAAGATAAGACCAGGGCCTGAGGCAGGATCTAAGCCATTGCTAAAGATAATCGGGAAGATCGCCAGACCAGCGGCCAAGGCAATCACGGTATCCAAGATAACCACTGTACGGGCGGTCTTGAGTAAGTTAACTTCACGGCCCAAATAAGAGCCATACGCAATCATAATGCCCATACCGATAGATAGAGTAAAGAACGCATGACCAAGCGCAGCAAGCATCACGTCTGCAGTCAGCTTGCTAAGGTCTGGAGCAAATAGGTAAGCAACCGCTTCACCAAATCCTCCATTCATGACGTTATAACCGACGATGACAAACAAGATAAGACCCAATAATGGCATTAACACCTTGGCGGTTTTTTCGATACCACTTGTCACCCCCATACCGACGATGATAGCTGTCAGCACCATAAACACAGTGTGCCAAATGGTCAATGTGCCGGCTGAGGCCAGCATAGCATCAAATGTCGCACCAACTGCGTCGCCATCTTGGCCAACAAACTCACCTGAGGCGATTTTGGTGATATAGTTTAGCGCCCAGCCACCGATGACACTATAAAACGATAAAATTAAGAAACCGCCCAAAATACCTGACGCACCCACGATACCCCAGCTGCGTGACTTGCCTTGGCTGGCGGCCACATCAGCAAAGGTATTGACTGGGTTTTTTTGTCCGCGGCGACCGATCAACCACTCAGCGACTAGAATCGGAAAACCTACTAACGCGATACAGAATAAATAAGCGATAACAAAAGCGGAACCCCCACTTTCACCGACCATATATGGAAATTTCCATATATTTCCCAACCCAACTGCCGACCCTACCGCTGCTAGCACGAAGCCAAAGCTTGAGCTCCATTGTGCATGTTCTTGTTTATTCATAGCCATCTTTTCCGTCCTCTTGCTTCAATTAATACCACTGATAACCTTCCTTGATTATCATAATCCGCCCATCATAATGTTTAAACGAATTATTAAACGCCCCGATATGAAGCGTCCAGTAACATTAAGAAAAAATTGTTTACAATACCGTAAACGCTCAGTTTCTGCTAAGCAACCAAAAAAGTCAAGTGCCCATAAATATAAAAAGCCATAACAATTGGTTATGGCTTTTTATCATTTTACCTCTAACTAACAAGAGTTTGGACTATCAACAATCCTTTTTATCATAAATTGTGGCTAAGCCTAATCAATTGTCTACTAACCACTTAGCGCACGACACCGCGGCGGCTGTTTTGTAAGGAGTCAATAAGCAGCTGAATCTTTGGCTCTCTCGGTAGTAGCTCGGTATGCAGCACCTCAAGCGCTTGTACAGTAGTCAGACCCGATCTAAAAATCGTACGATACGCTTGACGCAAAACATCAATCGTCTCTTTTGACCAATTTTTGCGGCGCATACCTTCGACATTGAGACCATGGGTTTTGGCAGGATTGCCAGATACCATGGTAAAGGCGGCCACATCTTTTAAGATCAGACTTGCCCCACCGATCAGACTATAGTCATCTACCGTACAAAACTGATGAATACCAGAGTTGCCACCGATGATGGTATGGTTGCCGATAGTGACATGACCCGCTACCCCCACATTATTAGCCAACACATTGTGATCGCCTATCACGCAGTCGTGAGCCACGTGGGTGTTGACCATCAACAAATTATGACTACCAATCTTGGTCAACTCGCTGTCTTGAGCGGTGCCGCGGTGCAAGCTGCAAGCCTCACGAATGGTATTATAATCGCCAATCTCAAGCCAAGTGCGCTCGCCTGCATACTTCAAATCCTGCGGATCTTCACCAATACTGGCAAACTGATAGAATTGATTGTGCGCGCCGATACGAGTCAGCTTGGTCACGACCACATGACGATGCAACACCGTATGCGCGCCGATGCTGACCTCATCCCCGACGATACAGTACGGGCCAATGATGGCAGTCTCATCTATCTGAGCAGAGGGTGAGATGAGTGCTGTTGGATGGATCTGACTCATAATGTGGGCCTTTGTATCTTCTGGTGCGAATAAATGGTAAAACACTGACCGTCAGTCATAACTTATCAAACAAACCAAAGTCAGTCTTGCGACAAAATATCGATGCTCATTATAATTCTTCTTGCCTGTTTTGACATAACTCTTTAGATACCGATGAGCCTAAAAGTTATCAGCCAATTAATTTTATTGCTCTTGACGAGCAATCATCACCTGTGCGCTCGCCGCCAGCTCATCTTCGACATGGACGGTACAGTCAAACTTATAAATACCGCGCTTTTGCATCACAGTTTTTGCCCGAATAATCAGCTGATCACCAGGGATAACGCGGCGCTTAAAACGAACCTTATCCACCCCAGCAAACAAATACAGATAACCATCTTCGCCAGTCAATCCTGCGCTGATAAACCCAAGCACCCCTGACACTTGAGCCATACACTCGACCATCAGCACGCCTGGCATGATAGGCTCATTGGGGAAATGCCCATTAAAAAACTCTTCATTAATGGTGACGTTTTTGACCCCAGTGATGCATTCACCAGGGATACAGTCGATCACTTTATCGACCAGCATAAAAGGATAGCGATGCGGTAAGTAGTGCTTTAGCGTATGATAAGTCAGAGGCAAAGTCAGGCCTTGCTCAGCCAAGCTTTTCATGTCGGTATCATTTAAAACATCTATGTCGTTGCTGCTCATATGCCGCGTCCTTGCTCATTGCTAAGTATAAAAGGATTAAAAGGTTAAGGATTCAAGTATGGAATATTATATAGTTAACTACTAAGGGTTATGAAATAGAGTGATATCTTGTGGCCAGTCAAATCAGCGCTCATCGCGACCGAGCTGGCGAAACCTAACAGCAGCACGTCGCCAGTTGGCAGTTGGCATGGCCGCGGTACCTGAAGAGTAAGAGCCTGCTTGTTTGATGGACTTGGTCACCATCGTCATACCCGACAACGTAACATCATCAGCAATCTCGATGTGGCCAGTGATACCGACCGCGCCACCAATAATACAGCGTTTACCGATATGCGTACTCCCAGCGATACCGGTGTGTGCGGCGATGGCCGTCCCATCACCGATATGCACATTGTGCGCCACTTGCACCAGATTGTCGATAATCACATGATTGCCGATGACGGTATCATCGATAGCACCGCGGTCGATACAAGTCTGACTGCCAATACGGACATGATCACCGATGATGACTCGGCCTAACTGCGCAATACGCTCCCACCCGGTGGTGCTTGGGTCGTTGGTCGGGGCAAAGCCAAAACCTTCTGAGCCAATACTTGTACCAGCATGCACTCTGACATGATCGCCAATGGTACAATCATGACCAATGACCACTTGTGATTTGATGACACAATCGCTGCCGACCCTCGTACCTGCCTCAATCGTCACGTGGGCAGCCAGCGCTGTTCGCGCTCCCAGCTGCACCTGCTCGCCTATCACACAAAACGCCCCTATGCTCACCTGCTCGCCGATGATGGCACTATCGGCAATCACCGCACTCGGATGAATACGACTCGAAGCTGACTGATAAGCAAATAACTGACTGGCGCTGGCGTAAGCCAAGTATGGATTTGCGACCACCAATGCCAAGGTTGATGCGGGTACTTGCTGGCGATGGTTTGCTGTGACTAACACAGTTCCTGCTTGACTGTCTGCCAAACTAGAGAGGTAACGAGGATCGGCCAAAAAACTCAGCTGCGTGTCATTGGCTGTCGTCAGACTACCGATACCGCCAAGCTGTTGGCATAACTGCTCAGCGCTCAGCTCTGCTTTATTTATAACAGGCTGGCGCTGCTCAATTTGGGTGATAAGTTGCTCAATCGCTATCATAGTTATTATTAGTATGAAGTAAGAATAAAAGTCGTATTATAAATAAGACAGTCATCAAGCTGCTATATCAGCTTGATGACCAATTTATCTAGTACCATCTATTTATACCACACAAGTTATTGTGCCGTACAAATAAGATCAAAGCCAAAGCGCTTCAGATGGCCGCTACGTTAGAACGTATTACCAATCTGGAACTGTACTTTTTCGGTCTCATCACCTTCTTTATCACCGATAGGCATCGCATAACTCAAGGAGATAGGGCCAATTGGCGTATACCAAGTGATACCAGCACCCGCACTAAAGCGCAAGTCATTGTCTTGTGTTAGCAATGGAATGTCGATAGGATTATTTTCCTCATCCACAGGACGTTTGCCCGTAGCAGGGTCGATAAACATACGATCTTCTTTATCGGT
Organism: Psychrobacter sp. HII-4; assembly: GCF_904846595.1. Classification (NCBI taxonomy): domain Bacteria; kingdom Pseudomonadati; phylum Pseudomonadota; class Gammaproteobacteria; order Moraxellales; family Moraxellaceae; genus Psychrobacter; species Psychrobacter sp. HII-4. The sequence goes on from NZ_CAJHBJ010000007.1 coordinate 36,275, forward strand.
GGTATCAAATACTTGCCCACCCTCTGCAAATAGCACAGGACGTACTTGGTCAGCCCAGTCACCTTTAAATGGCATGGGCAATACCAGCTCAGCCCCAAAGCTGGCCAGCGCGTTACCACCGATTTCTTCGTCTTTATAACGCACATCATCATTGATGGCATCATAATACGTCTGTGACTTTGGTCCAAGTGTTGAGGCTTCATAACCACGAACAGAGCCATAACCACCAGCGTAGAAGTTTTCATAAAACGGTAAATCATTACCATAGCCAAGCTTGGTATAACCACGTGCTATCCAATCCTTATAAATCGGATAATAAATATTGCCGCGGTACACAAGTTTTTGATAGCTGGCATCACCAAGGCCGATGGTCGCATCAACGGTATGGCTCATACCTTTGGTTGGGAATACAGGACGATCTAGGGTGCTATAGTCCCAGCCGAATAGTAGATTATAGGTCTGATAGTCGTTTTTAAAACCAGTACGGCCTGAAAGCTGCTCTTTACCCTCTTCATCAATAAAGGTGAACTGCTCAAAAGATCCACCATCATCGATTAACTGCTGGACGTTTGAAACCCCTAAGAAACGACCACCCCGTACTGAGGTATTATCCACGTTGAGACCGGCGCTGACGCGTTTGGTCTCATCCACAGGATAGCTGTAGTTGAGCGTGGCACCATAGGAGTCGGTCACATAGTTACTGACGTTTCTGTCATCATACTTGGTCTCACGATAATACGCGCTCAAACCTTGAGAGACACCGTTTTCGGTAAAGTACGGATCGGTATAGCCCAAACTATATGAGTCGCGGGTCTCTGAGCGAGACAGCGCAGCTTTGACTCGGTTACCTGTACCCATAAAGTTGTTTTGGGTCAAATCCAACTGAAAGGTCACACCACCACTTTGTGAGTAACCAGCGGCAATGGTCGAGCTACCTGAAGGCTGCTCTTCTACCGTGTAATGTACGTCTACTTGGTCTGGCTGGTTGGGCACTGGTTTTACATCGACATTAACCGTTTTAAAGAAACCGGTGCGCATCAGACGCGTGCGTGACAATTGGATTTTTTCGCTAGAGGCAAGCGCGCCTTCTAGTTGGCGCATCTCACGGCGCAGTACTTCGTCTTGGGTTTTGATATTGCCCGTAAAGTTGATACGGCGCACGTAGATAGGACGGGCAGGATCGATAAAGTAATCCACATCGACCATTTTGGTATCGTCATTGATACGTGGTACTGGTCTGACTTGGGCCAGATAATAGCCTTCGTTGCCATAACGGCGCTTGAGCTCGGCGGTGGTTTCATCAAGTTTGGCTTGCGAGTATTTTTCGTTTGGGGCAAAGGTGACCAGCTCTTGTAGCTCAGTCGTCTCAAACGTCGGCTTACCTAAAAAATTGACCTCACCAAACTGGTACTGCTCGCCTTCGCTTAGGCTGACTTCGATAAACACACTGCGCTTATCTTCGCTGATATTAAGTACCGCATTGTCAACGGCAAAACGCACGTAGCCGTCATTTTGGTACAAGGCTTTTAAGTTTTCCAAACTGGCCGCCAGCTTTTCTTTGGCATAGCGATCAGATTTAGATAACAGGCGTGTCCAAGAAGATTCTTTTACGGCAAAGACATCTTTGATCTCATCATCGCTGAAGTGCTTGTTACCGATGATATTGATATCGACGACTTTGGCAGGCTTGCCTTCGATAAAGCGTACATCGAGCTTGACACGATTGCCATCGAGTAGCGTTTGGTCGACTTCGATATTACTGTTGTAGTAGCCTTGGCTGATATACTGCTGCTGCAGCTCGTTGGCGACGCCTTGTAAGGTCGCTTGCTTGAGCACATCACCGACAGACAAACCTGCGTTGCTCAGTCCTTGCTCTAGTCCTTCTTTTGGGATGAGCTTATTGCCCTCAAAGTTGACTTCGGCGATGGTAGGACGCTCAACAACATCAAAGCGTAATTGACCGCCTTCGACACGGCTTTGAATGTCCGCGAAGTTTTCGGTCGCATATAGCGCCTTAATACTGGCCGCCAAGCTGCTGTCATTTACCGTATCTCCTACCGTGATAGGTAGAACCGGATAGAGGCTATCGGGGGTTAGACGTTGTAAGCCATTAAAACCGATGTCAGTCACTACAAATTCTGCAGCCTGTACCGGCATACTCATCATCGCTACCACTAACGGCAACCCTGCCGCGCTCATAAATAAAGGCGTACGCATAAACACTATCCGTCAATAAAAAAAATTACTTAAGTTAAGTTAAAAAGCACATGTTGTCTTGTCCATTTACCATAAAGTCGCACACTTCGGCGGACAAGACTCAGAACACTTTATATAAAACGCATCATAAAATAAACTAAAAATTACGATTAGTACAGAGACGGCGGCACAAAGCTGCTCTGCCTTCACACCCGCAATCGCTGCCCGATACGCGTAAAACCATTAGTGTATCTTGCCTTATCACCCAAACGCTTGGGCAAACCATCAAAACAGTCGGCTGATATCATTACCAATTGCTAACACCATGAAACCTGCCAGCAAGAGTAAGCCGATATTAAGTCCAGCCATTTGCACGCCTTCTGAGAGCGGCTTACCGCGAATCAGCTCTATGAGATGATAGACGATATGCCCTCCATCCAATACAGGAATGGGCAAAAGGTTGAGCACTGCCAGACTCAGACTGATCAGCGCGGCGGTAGACAACACCATCTGCCAGCTAATATCGAAGCTTTGTTTGGCGACTTTGGCAATGGTGATCGGGCCTGATAAATTATCGAGACCAATCATACCTGAGAGCATTTTGCCCATCGAGCTGACCGTCATCACCGCCAACTGTTCGGTTTTTTCAAACGACTTGACCAGTGACTCGCCTGGACCATAGACCACTGTGGTTTTATAATCTTCAGGAATGACAATCTCAGACTGTGCCACCATAGCACCAATTTGCCCGAAGTCGTTACCTAAATTGTCTTTTTTGCCCTGCGGCATAATGGCCAATTGTACAGGCTTACCCTCTCTTAAGACGGTAAAATTGAGTAAAGTCTCAGGATTATCGCGAATGATGCGCGTGGCACTGATCCAGTCTGCGATGGCGACATCATTAATCGCCGTGATACGGTCACCGACCTTGAGGCCTTGACGATTGGCGGCACCATCAGGTGTCAACTCACCGACGATAGGGGCAATCGTCGGTTGCCATGGCAGCATACCAAAGCTGCTCAGCGCATCTTTTCCATGGTTATCGCCTTGCATAAACTCATCCACAGGCGCGTAGTAAGTCTTGGCGGCGTTGTCCCCAGCTTGTAGCGTGACACTTATATTGTCTGTCTCGCCCATACGTCCAGCGAGACGGTAATTAATCCCTTCCCACGTCTGTACCTCGTGACCATCGATGGCGACAATCTTATCGCCAACGGGCAGCTGAGCGGTGGCCGCTGGCGTATCAGGCAACACCTGCCCAATCTTTGTCGCCAACTGCTCAGACGGGGTCATAAACAACACCCAAAACAAACCAATCGCAATGACAAAGTTCATGATAGGGCCTGCTGCAACGATAGCGATTTTCTTTAGCGGATGCTGGCGGTTAAATGCCAAGTGCTGCTCATCGGCTGCCACCTCGCCTTCTCGCTCATCGAGCATTTTGACATAGCCGCCCAGTGGCAGCGCCGAAATACGATAATCAATACCGCTTTTTTTGCTGGTCCAGCCTGCGACTTTGGGGCCAAAACCAATAGAGTATGTCAGCACCTTAACACCGCACAGGCGCGCCACGATATAGTGCCCCCATTCATGCAGGGCAATGAGCGGACCTAAGACAAAAATGGCCGCAAGGAGCGTCAATAAAAACGTCATGATATCTTCTCAATATGGTTTTTTAGCAAGTTCTCTCGTACAAGGCTGATTTGCAGGACTTCTATTCTTATAGCGTCTGCGCCGCTTATATGGATTTTGCCACCTTGGCCACCAATGCCTCAGTATGCCGACGCGCTAGCTGGTCAATTGACAATATATCTTCTATATCCGCCGACGCCGCTAACAGCGGTACTTGTATCTCACTGAGTGCCTGCTCATTGATATCAGCAATATCTGTCAAGCGAATTTGTCCTGCCAAAAACGCGGCCACGGTAATCTCATTGGCGGCATTGAGTACGATGGTCGCCTGCGTACCCGCTTGCATGGCTTGTCTCGCCAAACGCAAACAGGCAAATTTTTGTAAATCAGGCTCGATAAATTCTAGGCCGTTTAGCGCATACAAGTCCAAAGGCTGCGAGCCGCTATCGATACGCGCAGGATAGCTGAGTGCATGAGCAATGGGTGTCTTCATATCTGGACTACCCAGCTGCGCCAAAAAGCTGCCGTCGCTATATTCTACCATTGAGTGAATGATACTTTGTGGATGAATCACCACATTTATTTTATCCTCACTCAAATCAAACAAATGACAGGCTTCTATCAACTCAAGTCCTTTGTTCATCATCGTTGCCGAGTCGACCGATATCTTTTGTCCCATCGACCAATTGGGATGTTTGACGGCTTCAGCGACGCCAGCTTGCTGCATCTGCGCAAATGACTGCTGCAAAAATGGCCCACCAGAGGCTGTCAACCACAATTTACGCACCCCGTGCTTTGGCTGGTGAATCTGGCGGCTGTCTTGTTGGATATCTACCGGCAAACACTGAAAAATCGCGTTATGTTCAGAGTCAAGCGGCAACAAAGTGGCGTGGTGGGTTTTGACCGCATCGATCATCACCTGTCCTGCCATCACCAGCGCTTCTTTATTAGCAAGCAAGATACGCTTGCCTGCGCGCGCGGCGGCCAATGTAGAAGGCAACCCTGCTGCACCGACAATGGCAGCAACGACCGTATCGGTTTGGCTATCGGTGGCGATATCTACAAGCCCTGCTGCGCCGCCAACGACCTCGGTATCAAGCTTCGCTGCGCTTAGACGCTGAGCAAAATCATCGACTGCGGCTGCCGGTACGTTGACGCGCTTTGGCAAAAACTGCTGACAAAGCGCAAACAGTTTGTCCAAACGATGGTAACCCGACAAGGCATAGACTTGGTACTGCTGCGGATGGGCCGCCAAAATCGCCAACGTACTATCGCCAATCGAGCCAGTTGCGCCTAATACTGCGATACGTTGCATCATAACCATCGTTGCCTATCAATAATACAAAAAAAATAAAGCCTAACTGGATAAATCCAAGCAAGACACTTTTATACCACCATCAAACCAAAGTATTGCAGTGCCCAAAAGCCAAGCGCAAATATCGGCGTGGCAGACAATAAGGAGTCAATACGATCAAGGATACCACCATGCCCTGGCAAGATTTTCCCTGAGTCTTTGACACCAGCACGACGTTTGAGCATTGACTCAAACAAATCGCCGAGTACCGAAGCCAATATCGTCAGTACCGATAGCGCGGCAAAGGCGATCAGTGGCACCCCTGTCAGCTGTAGCTTAAAGACGCTGATGGCCACGACGACGAGCAACCCTGTGACAATGCCGCCGGCCAATCCTTCCATACTTTTATTGGGTGAAACGTTTGGTGCCATTTTGCGGCGACCAAGCTTGCGCCCGACAAAATATGCCCCACTATCCGCGCACCACACCAATAAAAACACATACAGCAGCCACCAAGCTGATAGCTGCCACAGATAAAACATAGCCGTGATGGCGGCGGTTAATATCACCGCGCCCATCAAGCCCAGCTTTTTGCCATACCAATTGGTCGTTGTCGGAAAGACCCGAACCCAAGACAGCGCCATCAGCCATATGGCGAGCGATGCGGCCCACCAAAACAGCCACGTCACTTTAAACAGCAGTGACACCACGGTCAGCGCCAAAACCAAAAGCACAAACAACGCTGGCTGACGCCATTTGGGCATCAGCTTGGTCCATTCGTGAGCGGCGATGATTACCCCTATCGCCAACAGCGGCGCAAACAAAATCGGTGTTTGGCTCGCAAACATTGCAATACCAACGATAATAACGAGAACAATTGCCGTCTTAATCCGTTGCCACATACTCATTGAGCCTTATAATAATGAAAAACGTATGGTCAAAAAATGCATTATAGCAGCTAATCCACAATAGCCCACTCATTGCTACTGACTGCAACAAAAGCGGTTTATTATTTCATAAGCACGCGACCTTAACCACTGTGAATAATCACGACTAAAAGCGTAGCAGGCTTTTAAGGCACAAAAAAGACAAGCAGCGAGCAAGTATCAGACAAGCAAGTATAAGATAAGACGTTAGGGTCGTTTAGGGTAATTGCTGCGCGCAAGCGACTTGCTCGCTGGTTTTACCAAAGCGGCGTTGGCGCTGGGCAAACTCTGCAACCATCGATGCCAGCTCTGCTGCGCGAAACTCAGGCCATAGGGTTTTGGTAAAAAACAACTCAGCATAAGCGGACTGCCATAATAAAAAGTTCGATAATCGGTACTCACCGCCTGTCCGTATCAGCATATCGACCGCTGGGGCGTCTGCTAACTGGACATGGCGGCCAAGCAAGTCTTTATCGATATCATCAGCACACAGCTCCCCTGCCTGCACCTGTTTGGCCAACTGTTTGGCAGCATGGGCAATATCCCACTGTCCACCATAGCTGATGGCAATGACCAATGTCATGGCATCAAAATGCGCGGTTTTTTCTTCTGCATCGGCCATCAATGCTTGTAACTCTGCACTGAGCGGACTGCGATCTCCGATAAACCGTAAGCGAATACGGTATTTGTCCATCCGCGGCATTTGCTCATGAATGGTCGAGGTTAAAAGCTGCATAAGCAACGTCACTTCACTCGGCGGACGTTGCCAGTTTTCGCTAGAAAAAGCAAATACCGTCAAAACCTCAATACCAGTATCGACACAGTATTCGACAATAGGGTCTAGCGCATCTTTGCCTGCCACATGTCCATGGCCTTTGGGTAGATGATTGGCTTTGCCATAGCGGTTGTTGCCATCCATAATGATGGCGATATGACGGGGTAAAATAGCAGGAGCCAAGGCGGCTGAAGTAGACATAGGCTAGCTTGCTTATTGTTGAGATGGTTTAATAATAACGCGTGTCATGGCGGCAAAACAGCCAAAAAGATAAGATGTGGTGATTATTCACAAACTTATCATAAAGCGGTCTGCTACGGCTTTATGATTGACGACACAATAATAAGCAGCCAATCGCACTGCGCAGTGGCTGCTAAACGACATATAGTCCATTGGAAATAAAACTTTTATAGATAGGGCTGCGCGACTGGTATAAACGTTACTTGCGTGCTGCTATCGTTCGATACGGCGCAGCCTGTATTTAAAGACAGCACCCCAGTCGCGCTCTGCCATCAATCGTTATACTTCCATCAGCTCGCTTTCTTTTTTGCTCAAACGGCTGTCGATGGTCTCGATGTATTTGTCAGTGATTTTTTGAATATCATCACTAGCGCGGCGCTCGTCATCTTCTGAGATCTCTTTTTCTTTTGCCAGATCTTTTATGTCATTCATCATATCGCGGCGGATATTACGAATCGAGACGCGGCTGTTTTCTGCTTCACCGCGCGCCAGCTTTTGCATATCGCGGCGGGTCTCTTCTGTCAGTGCTGGCATCGGCACACGAATCACATCAGCGGTCATCGGGTTCAATCCCAAATCCGCTTCGCGAATGGCCTTGTCCACGGCCTGTACCATCGTGCGGTCAAAAGGCTGTACAAGCAATGTGCGCGAGTCTTCGACATTGACACTGGCTACTTGGTTGAGCGGTGTGTCGGCGCCGTAGTAGCTGACCATCACGCCAGATAGCATGCCTGGATGGGCGCGGCCTGTACGTACCTTACTAAAGGTGTTTTCAAGCGCTTCTAAGGTTTTTTGCATACGGGCTTCGCCGTCTTGCTTAATCTCTTTAATCATTGTGCATCCTTATTTATCGCTGTCGATAAATCATTCATGGTTGTTAATATATGGTTGTTTTGCGGCAACTCAATCACTCGTAGCATGGCGCTTGACCGCGCATATTGGGCAATATTATGCCAATTAATACTAATGATAAACGCGCGTGCCTTCGTTTTCGCCCATGACCACATTTAATAAGGCGTTGGGCTTGGTCATATCAAACACTTGTAGCGGTACATTGTGCTCACGGCACAAGGCGATAGCGGTTAAGTCCATAACGCCAAGCTTTTGCTCTAAGACTTCATCAAAAGTCAAACCATCGTATTTTTTGGCATCGGCATGCAAGCTTGGGTCTTTGTCATAGACGCCATCCACTTTGGTGGCTTTTAATATCAAGCCTGCTTCAACCTCGATACCGCGCAGACATGCTGCTGTGTCAGTGGTAAAGAAAGGATTACCAGTACCGGCGACAAAGATACAAACCTCACCGTTTTTTAGGTAGCGAATGGCATTGCGGCTGCTATAGCTTTCAGTGACTTCACCAATCGGCAAGGCTGACATCAAGCGCGTTTTGATATTGCGGCGCTCAAGCGCATCACGCATGGCCAGACCGTTCATCACAGTCGCAAGCATACCCATTTGATCGCCGGTCACACGGCCGACTAGGCCCTCTTGTTGCAGCTGGGCACCGCGATATAAGTTACCACCACCAACGACGATACCAACTTGCACACCAAGGCCACGCAAGTGGGCGATAGATAGGCTCATCTTATCGAGCACTTCGGTATCGATACCCATGTCCTTGCCACCAGCCAAGGCTTCGCCTGAGAGTTTTAGCAAGATACGAGAGTAACGCGGGTTTTTGTCAGACATGAGGTCACCTTGTTAGCATTAAATTATAATTAAAGTCATCGATAAAATACAAATGAAGATTGCCTTCTGATTTACGTACAGCCAGCGTTGATACGCAAGCCAGTGTTTGCGTATCGCTAGGTTACGTGCAGCGCCCTACTCGTGATGCAGTGCTGAGCAGACAAAACCGTGCTGAGTAGATAAAAAGGCCAAATTGCGCTAATTGTAGCAAAAACTGCCTGTGATTGGGCAATTTTCACTCATCTATCATTGTGATGGCTTAGGGCGTGTCCTCAATTCAATCGATAGCCATCTAAATGGGCTAAAAATAACCAAATCTGGCCAAACGGTGTCAAATAGCTGGCTAATATCTCGATATTATCTGCGCTATTTTTCTTGTTTGACGGTGATTTATCTCATTTTTATCGCCATTTTTAAAATCAGGACACGCCCTAGCCTTGATAGCTGGCAAATAAGTCGTACTCGCTGGCCTCGTCAATGGTGACGGTCAAAAACTGACCAACCTTGACTTGCGCGCTGATGTCATCGACATAAACATGACCATCGATCTCTGGGGCATCGGCGTAACTCCGACAAATCGCAATGCCCTCAGCACTATCGATCTCATCGACCAATACCGTCAAGGTTTTACCGACTTTCTCTTGCAGCTTTTGTGCTGAGATGTCTTGTTGTAGCGTCATCAAGCGCTCATAGCGAGATTGCTTCACTTCTTCAGGCACATGACCTGGCAAGTCATTGGCTACCGCGCCTTCGACCTCTGAATAGGTAAAGGCACCGACGCGGTCAAGGCGTGCCTCGACGAGCCAATCGAGCAGACATTGAAAGTCTTCTTCGGTCTCCCCAGGGAAGCCGACGACGAAGGTTGAGCGAATGACGATATCAGGACAAATCTCACGCCACGCTTTGATACGTGCCAAGGTGTTTTCGCTATGCGCTGGACGCTTCATGGCCTTTAAGATGCGGTGACTGGCATGCTGAAACGGAATATCCAGATACGGCAGTAGCTTTTTTTCGCCCATCAGCTCGACGACTTTATCTACGTGCGGATACGGATAGACATAATGCAGGCGCACCCAGATACCCAAGTCATTTAATGCTTGGCATAAATCATAAAACTTAGATTTGAGCGGCATGCCATTCCAAAAGCTGGTTTTGTACTTCAGATCGAGCCCATAGGCTGACGTGTCTTGCGAGATAATTAGCAATTCTTTCACGCCAGCGTTTTTGAGCGCCAGTGCTTCGTTCATGACATTATCAATCGGACGCGAGACTAAGTCACCGCGCAAGCTTGGAATGATGCAAAAGGTACAACGGTGATTACAGCCTTCTGATATCTTTAGATAAGCATAATGGCTTGGGGTCAGCTTAATACCCGCTTCATTGATCAGATCTATTTTTGGATCGTAATGCCTATCTACGTCGCGCTTGGGTTTGGGCACATGCTGCGAGACGGCAGTGATGACCTCATCATAAGCATGTGCGCCTGTAACCGATAGTACCGCTGGATGCATCTCACGGATTTTATCCGCTTCTTTTCCTAAGCAGCCAGTAACGATGACCTTACCGTTTTTGCTGATGGCTTCTCCGATGGCGTCGAGCGACTCTTGTACCGCTGACTCAATAAAACCGCAGGTATTAACCACCACCAAATCTGCGCCATCGTAGTCACTTGCGACCTGATAACCATCGCGGCTAAGCTCTGTGATGATCCGCTCGCTATCGACCAGTGCCTTTGGGCAACCAAGCGACACAAAACCGATCTTTGGCGCGGCTTGAACTGGCGCATCGCTCGCAGCTGTACGGGCTACTGTGGCATCGCCACTTTGCGCGATACTGCGGTTTTGATTGTGATTGGCTTTGTGGTGATAGGGCTGAGTACCGTCTGCCTGACTCGTTGACTGCTTTTGCGCAGACTTAGCAGGATTAAAGATAGTGGCTGTGTTTTTTGGAGCAGTAGAAGCTGGCTGTGAAGATATCGTCGTATTTACCGACTCGGTAGAGGTGTTGGGCATGGCTGACCTTGCTTGAGATAAATTGGCTGTGCGCATTGTACGTTTTTTTTATGATAATCACCAGTTTTGCCGCTCTATAGTGTTGATTTATGATTAAATATTGGTAGATTTCTTTTTTATGTTAGGCGTACTTCATGACAGCTGATGTAGTAGTGACAAAACCTGCCCCCAATTTTGACTTTATGGCTCAGCATTTGTTTACGGCTATCTTGTGGGTCGATGAAAATCTGACCATTACTTGGCTAAATGCTCAAGCAGAGCAACTGCTGGCGACCAGTAGTGGCCGCCTACTGGGGCAATCTATCTTGGCGCTGCTCACCCCAAAAACTTCAACATCGACTTTCAAAGACCACCTCAAAGATCATCTCAAAACCCATAGCGATACTCACAATTCTAAAAAAACAAAGGATGTCGCTTGCTCCTTGACCGAGCGCTTTCGGCAAGCCAAAGTGTATCAACAGCCATTTATTGATCACGATCATCTTGTGAGCACACAATTGAACAATCATACAGCGCTGCTGATCGACTATAGCGTGACGCCGGTCATTGATGAGCAGCAGCATGGTTTTATCATTGAGATGTGGGGCAAAGATCGCCAAAGCCGTATCTCAGAGGAGCAGCGCCAGCAGCAGCAATATAACGTCGCGCGTCAGATGCTACGCTCGGTCGCTCACGAAATAAAAAACCCATTGGCCGGTATTCGCGGGGCGGCGCAGTTGTTGCAGCGGCAATTTATCAAGTTTAGTGAAGGCGGTTTTTTGGCTGATGCAGCTCTCCCTCAGCAAAGTGCTGCCAGCCCCCCTCCTGACAAACAAAAAAACGCGGCAAAACTGCGCAGCTACACCGATATCATCATCGCAGAGACCGACCGTCTGACTCAACTTATCGGTCAGTTTCTTGGCTCCAATCAGTTACCAAACTGGCAAATGCTTAATATTCATGAACCGCTAGAGCATGTCTTGTCTCTAATCGTCAACCAATATCCACAGGTGACGCTACAGCGTGATTATGATTTATCACTGCCTGAGCTCTGCGCTGACAAGGATCAGTTGATTCAAGTATTTTTGAACCTGATTAATAATGCCTGTGAGTCGATGACTGAGCTTGAGCAAACGCTACAACAGCATAAAATCTCAGAGTCTCAAGAAACACCACAAGCTACCATGCAAATGGATAGCAATTCTACTTATCAGCCCATACTGCATCTACAAACACGAGTGGTCTTTCAGCACACCATCGGCAGCCAGCAGCACAAACAAGTTTTGCAAGTGACCATCACCGATAATGGCTCAGGCATAGATGCCGATCTCATCGGCCAGATATTTTTTCCGATGGTCACCAGCCGCGCAGCAGGCACGGGTCTAGGGCTGTCTATTGTCCAGGATATCATCAGCCGCCATCATGGTATGATCGATGTCAGCTCTGCCCAATCGGACACCCATCACACACGCCAGACTCAGTTTGCCCTGTATTTGCCCTTTAGCCAGCCAGGCCTTACTATAAACACCTCATAACAATCCTATAATAATCTCATGACAACCAATACACCCTCTGATGTTATCGCCCACTAGGCCCAAGATATGACTGAGTATAATGACAACCGCGCTTTACATGACCATCAACCCTCAAGCGATCAGCCAATACCTGCTCCAACGGACAAGCACAGCAGCCCTGCCGCTGCTACGTTATGGCTTATCGATGATGATGCCGCCCTACGCCTGATATTGGCCGATACCTTTGAAGATGCAGGGCTCACTGTGATTAGCTTCACGCAAGCGCAAGCGGCATGGACACGCCTAAATGATATCTTGCAGCAGCAAACACCTGCAGACCAGCTCCCTGATGTGATATTGACTGATATTCGTATGCCTATGATGGATGGTCTGTCCTTTAGCGACTGGGTACATCAGCATTTCCCTCAGCTGCCCATCGTCATTATGACGGCACACTCTGATCTAAGCTCTGCCATCAGTAGCTATCAGACTGGCGCGTTTGAATATCTGCCCAAACCCTTTGATTTAGATGACGCGGTGACAACGATTTATAAAGCCATTCACTATCAGCCCCATACCGATGTTAAGACAAAAAACACCAGAAAACCCGCTGTCAAATCAGATGCGACGCCCAACGAGCCCAATAAACCTACTGAGCCGACTGGCCATACAAACCAAGCATCCAAAACCTCACCAACCACCGCGCCGATCAAACCAGCTGCCAAAGAGACATCCCCGACACCACCCGCCGCGACCGACAACCCCAGTGGCATCATCGGGCAGTCACAAGCGATGCAAACGGTGTTTCGCGCGATTGGCCGTTTGGCCCACTCTCCCATCACAGTGTTGATCACAGGCGAGTCAGGCACCGGTAAAGAGCTGGTCGCCAGCGCCCTGCATCAGCATTCACCGCGGCGACAGCAGCCTTTTATTGCCTTAAACATGGCAGCGATTCCGCATGATTTAATCGAATCTGAGCTATTTGGTCACGAAAAAGGTGCGTTTACGGGGGCGACGACCACACGGCAAGGACGGTTTGAGCAGGCCAATGGCGGGACACTGTTTTTGGATGAGATCGGTGACATGCCCTTTAGTACGCAGACACGTTTGCTGCGAGTATTGGCCAATGGCGAGTTTTATCGCGTTGGTGGGCAGCAGCCTGTCAAAGTCGATGTGCGTATCATCGCCGCCACTCATCAACACTTAGAAGCACTGGTCAAACAAGGTAAGTTCCGAGAAGATTTGTTTTATCGCCTTAACGTCATACGCTTGCCTCTGCCGCCCCTGCGCACACGCCGCGAAGACATCCCTGCCCTCGCCAACTACTTTATGCAGCGCGCCGCCAAGCAGATGAATACTGCCAAAAAACATCTGCATCCAGCAGCACTGCAAGTCATGCAGGCGTTTGAGTGGCGCGGTAATGTGCGTCAGCTCGAAAATGTCTGCCTGTGGCTGACCGTGATGGCCACCGGTGACACGGTCATGGTAGAGGACTTACCACCAGAGCTGCTCGATAGTGTGCCAGCGGATATAACACAGCAGCCACAGCCACCTCATGCAGCACGCTCATCCCAAATCCCGCCGCAGATAGACATGAATACCCAAGGTTCGATCGACTCTGGCGCTATTAGCCCCAATCCACCTATGACGACGCAGACCGACTGGCAACAGCCTCTAGCCGCATGGGCCAAGCAGGCGCTACAGACCGGCGAAACCGACATCCTACAAACAGCTACGCCTGAATTTGAACGCGTACTACTCACCGCCGCCCTCAACCATAGTGGTGGCAAAAAAATAGCGGCGGCCCATCTGCTAGGCTGGGGACGCAATACATTGACACGCAAATTGCAGCAACTAAACCTCACGCCAGCACAAGATCAAAATAAATATCACTAAAACGTTAAACAAGCTTAAAACAAAAGTCCTTTTATATCATTAACTTATGAAAAACATGAAAAATAATTGCTAAAATATCGAAAATAATTGCAAATAGGGGTTGCCAAACAATTTAAACTCTATATAATAGCCAACCACTGAGACGCACTACCGAATCAGTTAACTATTTCGATAGTATTTGAGTTCATATGCTTTTGATGATAGAGTAACGAAAATGGGGCTGTGGCGGAATTGGTAGACGCACCAGATTTAGGTTCTGGCGCCGCAAGGTGTGAGAGTTCGAGTCTCTCCAGCCCCACCATTTTCGGATAGTGATAAAAGTTCTCAAACCTATACTAGACCTGCTTTCGAGCAGGTTTTTTTATGTCTGCAATTTGAGTCTAATCCCACGATGGGATAGACCGTGGGATTGCGCAGAACTGCCCCATCCCCCGCAAACCTTTATTCTATGCGCGTACAGCGCCGCCGTTTACCAATCCCAGCCGATTTTCCGTGGGATTGAGCATAAATATCCGTCATATCCCGTCACTTTTATTATCTAATTATCCGCCCTCGCCCTAGGCACCGCCAAGCCGCAATCAACATCGTCACTATCGTCAAAAACCACATTTTTTTATCGTGGGCGAGGCGGGGCTTCGATTGCGATTTTTGCTGGACGAAAAAAATCCGCTCGACTGGGAGCGGATAGTTCGTCTGTGTGTTACTGATTAACTATTATCTTTGAGCAGCTCATACTCTTTGAAGCGGATGACTTCTTCGCCTAGCCAATCATTAATCTGTAGCATGGTCTGTTGTAAAGGCATAAGCTCATTGACTGCGAAAACTCTGGCCGCTTTGATTAGGTCGCCAAAGCCGGCGGTGTTAGTTGGTGTGGCGCCCATGAGTTGGGGCGGTACTCGATGCGCAGCGGCTATGTCAATTCGACTGGCTTCTTTAATCTTGAAGAAGTCATCATTGGCGGACACTTCACTGATTGGTAAGATCTGAATGCCGTCTTTTTTTCCGTTTGGCGAATACATAAAAAGATTGCGGAAGTTACCAGGGCCTTTGCTGTCTTTGAGTGCTTTGCGGATCGCGTCGATGTCTTCTTTATTTGTCGCTGGGTCATTGATATATAAAATATAACCAGCATGGCTGCCATTCAGATAATACTTGCGGCGGAATAGTGTCGCTGACTCATCAAGCCACGCCGCATTAAGCGCTGATAGATATTCAGGCGCACCATAGACTTCTTGATTGATATCTGGTTCAATCAGATGACAGATGTTGTCGGCTTTATACTTATGCGGTTCGGCCCAGCTATGCGTTGCAAAGTAGTAGCTTTGAGCGTCAACACCGACGCGCATGTACTTAGCGAGTGGAACATTTAGCTTCATGGTTTTTTTAGAGCGTGAGGTAACGCGTTCAATGTAGGCATTGCCAAACGTCATATAGTCCAAGACTAAGCGGCTAAAATCACGATGGGATAATAACGGATGTGGAATAAAGGTGCTGGCCAAAATATTACGTTTAACAAATATCGCGCTGCTATGATGCGGCGATGCGCGCATAGTTTTGGCCAAAGCGTCTGGATCATACGGCGGTGCATACCACAGTTGATGATTATGACATTCGCCCCAGTATAAGGTTTGCCATTGTTCCATCACTGGGATGGGATCGCCGAAGGTAAAAGCCTCCATGCCCGGCATTTCTACCACTGCATGATTTTCTGTTTCATTCATTCAAATATCTCCAGTGCGGATTCGTCTTCACCTTGAGCGATCGCTAAAGGTTCTCTATGTAGTGCGTGCATTAATGCCCATGCTAGATCCGCATGGCCCGTGTCTTCATTGCGGTCGGCTTTATACGTGACCGCCTTTTCGCTGCTAGTGATTGTTTTGTGTATCGAAGTAAACGCGCCTACTACATCCGTCCATTCATGGTCAAAAGTTAAGCGCCCTTTTTTGATAACGTCCTTTGTCTTTAGGACAAATTGCTGCTTCAACTCTGGGCTGTAATGCAGCTTGACAGCTTGCGGATAAAACTTAATGACCGACTGATAGACACCAATGCCAAGACCAGTCACGTCAATAGCTATATACTCCACGTTATACTTTTCTGTCATTTCTCTGATGACGTTTGCTTGTGCTTCGAAATCTGGGTTTTTAAACTGCAAACGCTCAATGCCACGAATCATGCCGTTTGGTGTGCTAGGCGCTGCCAAAATTACTAAACCTGCACTGTCACGGCTCAATGATGGGTCATAGCCCAACCATACGGGCTGGTTCCCCAACGGTCTTGGCGTGTAGGGTTTATAGTCTTCCCATATCTCTAACGTATCGACCATGCATGATTGCAACTCTGCGACGCTAAATGCTGACAGCGTGTCATCAATAAACTCACACATAAGCAAGTTGTTGAACTCGTCCTCGCTGTATTCCATCCGCAAGTCATCAATGTCGAACAGGTCACAACCACCGTTCATAGCGTCATAGACATTGACGACTTGCCGCCATTGTTTATCACCGCACAACTTGCCATTTTTTAGATTATGCGGGGTGACATCAATCTCAATCCGGTCATCGCCCTTACGCCCACGGTTGTAGAGCTGACCCGTCCAAAACTTGTAGGCTTGATGTTGTTTGGATGATGGCGTTGAGATATAAGTCTGTCGCCACTTCTTATGCATCGCCATGCC
Organism: Psychrobacter sp. HII-4; assembly: GCF_904846595.1. NCBI lineage: Bacteria > Pseudomonadati > Pseudomonadota > Gammaproteobacteria > Moraxellales > Moraxellaceae > Psychrobacter > Psychrobacter sp. HII-4. The sequence goes on from NZ_CAJHBJ010000007.1 coordinate 53,105, forward strand.
TGATGCGACCTTCCTGAACTCAATAAACTTATGAATCCAAAAATATTCATCCATATAGACATTGCCGTGATAACTCTGCGCGGTACGGCTGTTTGTACCCAAAAAATACAGGCTTGCGCTGTAGTCCTTTTCTGGGCCTTCGATGTTGAGTGTAATTGGGTCGCCGGTCAGCTCGATCCCTGCCGTTTCCATCGCCCACGCACAGATATATTCACGGAATACACGCGCTTGCGCCTTCGATGCGGATAAAAATATCTGATTGCGGCCAGTCTCGATAGCATCCAAAAAAGCTTCGCGCGCAAAGTACCAAGTCGCCCCGATTTGGCGCGACTTTAATAGGTTTCGGATACGGTTGGTGAGTCCTGCCTGGTACCACGTTTTTTGATAATCAAACAGGCAATCACGGAATGAGTCTTTGAATTTATCGATATCATCTATCTGTATGACGTTTGATGGGTTTTTCTGGCCTTGCTTACGACCCCGATGCGATAACTTTGGATTTAGATCCGATTGTTTGCCAGATTCATTGTATTTATGAATTTTGGCTATACGCTCGACTTGGCGGCCTAGCAAATCTATTTCTTTGAAGTCTTTTCCTGTTTTGTCATCTTTATTGATCAGCTGAACCAATCGCGCTTCAAGCGTTGACTCTACGCGGTCTATGGGCTTTGCACCATCCCAGCCGTCTGACTTTTTCCAACCGTCCACGGTGGTGCGCGGTGTATTGACCATTTCCGCGATGGCGCTAATGCTCCACCCCTGCCAATAAAGACCACGGGCAACGGTTTTGGGGTTCTCTCCAGTCGGTAAGGTAATCAGCGATGACATCAATTCAGCTCATAAATGATATGCAGCTACTTTCCTTTAGTGAGTCTTTTTAATCATCGCCGTTTGTGGTGGATTAACACCTATGCACCGTATTTGCTTTTGTTTTTAATTTGCGTAGCGGTCAAAGTAAAGCTTTGTAAATGAACCTCCCTATTATCTTTACTCATGGACCGTCTATGACTACCAAAACATTTCGAGTTGCACGCGCCGGACAGACTACGGACGGCCGTGAAATCACTCGCGAACAGATCACCCAAATGGCCTCAAGCTATGACCCTGAAGTTTATGGCGCGCGCGTTAACTTAGAACACTATCGCGGCTTTATGCCCAACTCTGACTTTCGCTGCTATGGCGACGTGGTGTCACTATCGACTGAAGAAGTTGGCGATCACCTCTATCTATTGGCTGAGGTTGAACCGACCAAAGAGCTGATCGCTTTGGCCAAGTCGAAGCAAAAAGTATATTTCTCCATCGAATTTTATCCAGAATTTGCAGATACGAAAGAAGCCTACATGGTCGGCCTTGCTTGCACTGACTCCCCTGCTTCGCTTGGCACCAGCTACATGCAGTTTTGTCAGCAAAATCCAGATGACAGCCCATTATCTGCACGCAAACAAAACCCTGATACATTTATCAGCACAGCCGAAAGCGTTTGGGAATATAAAGACGAACCAAAATCTGTATTGGCATCAGTCAAAGAGCTATTCGCCGCGCCCACTGCTACCAAAGCCGAAAAAAGTAAAGAAGTCGCTACCGCTGAAGCTTTCGCTGACCTACCAAGCACAATTGATAGTGTTAAACAGGTAATGGAAGCAATGGCCACAGCGCTAGACACCACTAATGCGAGTATTGGCAACTTGACCAACACTGTCACCGAGTTTGCAAACAAACAAAACGAGGTCGAAACGTCACTAAAAACCGTGCAGGCCAATCTCGACAATACACCTGATGACAACTATACCGAGCGTCCGGCTGCCACCGGTTCATCTGATTATGTCAAGTCTGACTGTTAGGCTAAACGGCAACTAAAATCAATTATCTAGGACAAACGCAATATGAAAAACACTACCCGTCAGCAGTTTAATGGCTATCTTGCAAATCAAGCAGAGCTAAATGGCGTGCCAAGCGCTACCGAGCAATACACGGTCGAGCCATCAGTACAGCAAAAAGTTGAAACCCGAGTTCAAGAATCAAGCGAGTTTTTGAAAAAGATTAACGTCATCCCTGTTACCGATCAAAAAGGTGAAGCGCTTGGGCTTGGTATTAGTGGCGGTATCGCAAGCCGTACCAACACCAAAAACGGTAAGCGCCGTGAACCGAAAAACGTTGGTGAAGTGGGCCCTATTTACACTTATGTATGTGAAAAGACAGACTTTGATACTGCTATCCCTTACAACAAGCTAGACAGCTGGGCGCGTGATCCAAAGTTCCAAGAAAAAATTCGTGACGCGGTACTAAAACAGCAAGCGCTCGATCGTATCACTGTCGGTTTTAACGGCACTCATGTCGCCGCTGATACTGACATTGATGTCAATCCGTTGTTGCAAGATGTCAATATCGGCTGGTTGCAGAAATACCGTGATAACGCACCTGAGTCAGTAATGACTGAATCAGAAGTGGGCACCAGCAAAGTCTCTGTTGGCGCGTCTGCCACTAGCTATAAAAACCTTGATGCTCTGGTTAAAGACTGTGTTGATCAGCTGATTGATCCTATCGTCCGTGATGATAGTGATTTGCGCGTGATTTTGGGTCGTGATCTCAAGCAAAGCCGTGATTTCAACATGGTCAATGACAACAACACGCCAAGCGAGGTTATCGCGGTCAATAGCTTATTAATGCTCGATAAAGTGGGTGGTATTACGATTGAACCAACTCCGCCAAATTTCCCTGCTGACGGCATTTTGATCACACCTTTAGATAATCTATCAATTTACTATCAAGAAGGCAGCCGCCGCCGCAATCATAAAGATGAGCCAGAGTATGACCGCGTCGCCTTTTACGAATCAGACAATGAAGCGTATGTGGTTGAAAACTACAAAGCTGGCTGCTTGATTGAAAATGTTGAGCTTGTCTAATGACTGAAGGATGGGGCGGATGAAAATTAACGAAGGACGGGAATTATGAGCGACAACATGACCCCAGCGCAGCGACATCGCCAGGCCGCGCTGGCACAAAAAGAAGTAACCAATATCACGGCGGGCCCTAATAGCGCCTACCGCTTATTGCAATTAAAACTACGCGAAGACAAGCAGCTGCTCAAATCTAAGCAGTCAATCCAAGCCAAGATTGAGCTAAAACGCGAATTGGTCGGACACTACGACGAATGGATCAACGCAAGCTTGGCATCTGGCAAAGGCGATCAAGACAATCTATTGACCACGCTTATGCTTTGGCATATCGATATCGGTAGCTTTGAGCGTGCGCTTGATATCGCTGACTATGCGATGACTCATAAGCTCAAAATGCCCGACGCACACCAGCGCACGCTTGCAACGGTAGTCGCTGAAGAGATTGCTGACACTGCCAAAAAACTGGCTGCCAGTGGTGAAATCAATGATGAGCAAATCGCGCAAGTATTGCGAGCATCAACCATAACAGCTGAAGAAGACATGCCTGATCAGGTACGTGCAAAACTCGCACGTCAAGTAGGTGAATTGACTGAAGCTGTTACGCCAGAATTTGCCCTTGAGCAATTTCAAACAGCGCTAAAGTTTGACGAAAACAGCGGCGTCAAAGGCTCGATCAAACGCTTAGAAAAACAGCTTAAAGAAAAAGAGGTGCCAGAAGAAAAAAACTCGGTACCAGAACCAGATTTGTCTGAGCAATCAGGCGAAAACAACTCGTAGCCGCGAGCCGAGGCGGCTCATAACTGCATTCAGTTGATACTGCACATGACAATTATGACCACCGCCTCACCCTATTTTATTTTTATTTTATAAATGATTTTGGAGCCGTTATGGGTTTTAGCGCTGTCAATCCGGTACGTGACGATGTTGTGACCACCCCGCCATTTATGCCTGACTTGTCTGTCAAGGAATTTGGTGAAGCAATGAAGCTTGACGGTACTGTCACCCCTGCGCGTATGGCGTATGCGCTAAAAGATGCCGCGCTGAGCGTATGCCGTGAGTTAAAAAGCTGGGTCAGCTTTGTCATAGATAGTGATGGGTTTTTAACCCTTGCTGAATATGATGTGGCTTACCGCACTGATAAAAGCTTTAGTTTCAAAAAAGCTGTCTACAACACTGCAAAAGCGCAACTCACTGAGCATTACCGCGATTATGACACTGGCCGCGATGCCAGCGCACGCAGTAAAGAGCTGACACCCACAATTGACAGCTGCTACCGCAATGCACGTAACGCCATCGCTGACATTACCGATGAGCCGCATTCGACAGTTGAGCTAATCTAATGCGTACCGTGCAAACGATGCAAGGCGATACGGTTGATCTGATATGTCTGCGCTACTTTGGCTTTACTGGCGGCGTCACTGAGCAAGTCATGTCACTCAATCCGCAATTGACCAATCATGATTTGGTATTACCAGCTCTTATCAATATCGCGTTGCCAGACGCGCCAAAACGACAACAAAAAGAGATTATCCAATTATGGACGTAAATCAAATTCAGCATGTTGTCAGTTTTGATGATGTTATACGTGAACACATGACTTGGCTGCTTACCACATTGCCGATTATTTATGCCGCCATCGCTGGTGCTGGGATACGCTTGCTATTGGTACGCGCCGAACCATTTTGGATGCGCACACAAAACGCGGCTGCTGGGGTTTTGTTGGCTATTACGTTGGCAGAGACCACAGCGATGCTATTCACCAACGGCAACTATGGCAGTGGTTATGCAGTCGTCTACGGAATGGTCGGCCGTGAGCTTTTTGTCACGATGTACGAATTTATTCATGACAGGGCCGCACCGGTGCTACTGTCCGCGATGCGCCACTACTTCCCTTTTTTATTCACAAAAGACAACGAGGACAATCATGACAATACTTAGCGTCATCAGCACTCTATCTATCGTTGTCATTGCTCTCGTTTGCGCGATGACAATTATCAAATATCACAGACAATTAGGTTTACTTGTCACCTTAGCCATTTTATTTTTTGCGCTGTCTTGTGTGGGACTTGCCTTTGATGAGACCACCGGACGCGATGGCGTGTGGGCGCTGCCAACATTTCGTATGCTGGCCGCGGCTGCCACTGCTACCGCCTATTTTAAATTACGCGCATTTTGGGCCCGCTACGGCGTTTTTATCAGCGCAATCAATCAGACTGGAGATAAAACAGCATGAGTAAAACTAAACCAATGACCCTAATTGACTGTGATTTTAAAGTAGCCGCGCGCCGACTGCGCTGTGATGAAGCTGCTATCCGCGCGGTCAGTGATGTTGAGTCGCTCGGCGATGGGTTTTTATATGATGACGATTCAAAAGAGTGGCGCATTAAGATTTTATTTGAGCGTCATATCATGTATCGACTGCTCAAAATCGAAAACGGACGTGACAAAGCGCTGTCTGCCGTCTATGCCAATCCCGATGTGGTTAATACTCGCAGTGGTGGCTACAGCGGCGGCAATGCCGAACATGATCGCCTTGCTAAAGCCCGTCGTATTGATAAAGACTTAGGTTTAGAGTCTGCCAGCTGGGGCATGTTTCAGATTATGGGCTTTCACTGGGAGCGTCTTGGCTATAAATCAGCTGTGGATTACGTACTGACTCTCTCCAAGGGCGAACCTGAGCAATTAGAGGCATTTTGTCGCTTTATCGAGACAGATAAACGCTTGCTCAATGCCATTCGTAGCCGTGACTGGGCCATGTTTGCAGAGATATATAACGGCCGCGATTATAAGAAGAATAAATATGACACTAAAATGCGTGACCGTGCCAAATACTGGGATAAAGAGTTGGCGAAATGATATTTGACGACAGCCTACGCAAATTCTTAACCGATAAAGTCGAGTTCTTTCAAGAGAACCCCGACCGGCTGATTATTAGCGTAGAAAAAGGCTCGCTAAAATGGACTGGAACCAGTTTGAGTCATCGACAGCAATACCAATTACTTGTCGAGGTAGACGAATGGCCTGAGCGTCTGGACGCGAACAGCATTATCGTTCCTATCCTTGACTGGTATCAGAAGAACCAAGACCCCGTTCCACCAACGTCACCACCACCGATTGAATTTGAATCTTATATATTGAGCAACTATACGACCACCGTAGTCTTTACTATCAAAGTCGAAGAAATTGTCCAGGTATCTGCTGATGCCACTGGTAACTACGTGTTTAATGCTTGTCCTTCTATTTGAAACAGAGGTTTTTATGAATAAATTACTTGGCTTACTCACTGCAGTAGGTGTTTTTACGATTCTGCTGACACCTAGCCAAGCAAACGCAAATAGTTTGAGCTTATTTACAGAGCATCAAGCCGTTTATATGCTACGGCATGGCGTCAATCAGTCTGATGACGTACGTTTTCCGACTGGTCGCTTTCCCTATCTGGGCAAAGTCGGCGTTGAATATGACCGCAAGCGTTTTTCTTATAGTTTGTCATACATACATAGGTCTAATGTTGATTTGCATGGGAATGAATACAATTACGACGGTGTTAGCATCGGCATCAAGTATAAAAAATGCTTCATCGGCTGTAACTGATGAGCGATCTCACAGAATTAGCATCTGCCTTACCTGAGTGGGCCACTGCTATCTCATCACAGCTGGATAAAAAACAGTTAAAAAAAGTCAATCGCACATTGGCTATGGAAATGAGAGCGGTCAATCGCGACCGCATTCGCGCCCAGACAGATCCAGACGGCAGTCGTTTTGTCGATCCTCTAAAAGCCTCTAACAATCCTATGTTTCGAGAGCTAACCAAAGCACGTCACCTTAAGTTTAATGCGACAAGTCGTTACGCCCAGATTGGTTTTAAAGGTAGCGCGGCTAAGATTGCGCGTATTCACCACGAAGGTCAGCGCAGTACTGTCCGCCCTGATAGTTCTAAAAAATTCCCTTACCCTAAACGCGAGCTGATTGGCATTGCTCGTGCTGACAGACATGTCATTATCCGAGTGCTACGCGAGTCATTAACCGCTGACTAATTACTGCTATTTTTTTGTGGTGGATTAACACATATGCACCGCCTTTGCTTTTGCCTCCGATAGTGCTTATGGGTGACGATAACGTCATGAATACATACCCTATTGAACATGAGCGCAGGCTCCAAAGCATCATCAATCGCGGCATTGTCACTCAAGTTGACCATGCCGCTGCTCGTTGCCGTGTACAGATTGATGGGTTAGAGACTGACTGGTTGAAATTCACTAGCGCACGCATTGGCAAAGTCAAAATTTGGAACCCGCCTTCTATTGGTGAGCAAGTATTAGTCATTAGCGAGACTGGTGAGCTATCGACAGGCCTTGTGACCACTTCATTTGATTATGATGATCAGCCAATGCCGTCTGCCAATGCCGATACTTTTGAAATACATTGCGACGATGGCGCGGCCTTTGTCTATAACCATGCGACTCATAACCTAGGGGTTATTTTACCTGATGATTCCACTACTACGCTCGTTTCCAGCCGCGTGCAAATATCTGCTCGCGATGTTTCTTTTGATTGTAATAACTTTGATGTTAATTGCAGCTCCTATTCTCTTGGTTGCAAGTCTTATTCCTTAGATAGTCAAACCAGTAATCAAAATGGCACTTTGACGATTAATGGTCAACCTTATTTAGAGCATAGCCATGCTGGGGTTAAGTCGGGCCGTAGCAACACTGGAGGCGTCAATGCTTAATCAAGATAATGGCGTAACCATCACCAATATCAAAGGTATGTCCCGCCAGACTGGTCTGCACATAGACCAAACAAGCCATATTTTGCAAAGCGTGCGTGATATTTTGACAACACCGATTGGTAGCCGTGTCATGCGCCGTGACTATGGTTCACTACTTCCCTTTTTGATTGACTCTCCTATCAACTCTTATTTTATTATGCAGCTGCGTGCATCAGTCATTCATGCGCTGATGCGTTGGGAAAAGCGCGTCACCCCAGTCCGTATTGAGCTGATTACTGACAATCAAGCCACGCAAGGCATTGCCAGTTTAATGATTGAGTATCGCTATGTTATTAGCAAAAAAGTTGAACGTACCTATCTGTCATTAGGCGGTGCACTATGAGTCGTATTGATTTATCTGGCCTACCTGCCCCTAATATCTTAACGCCTTTAGATTTTGAGGTAGAGCTTGCAGAGCTAAAAGCTGAATTGATAGCCAAGGATCCACAGCTGGCCGACGCTTTAGATCTTGAAAGCGAGCCTTTAACTAAATTACTTGAGCTATTTGCTTATCGTTTGATGGCAAAAACCAATCAGATTAACCATACCGCAAAATCCATGCTACTGGCTTACGCCAATGGCACAACCCTTGATCATCTGGCAGCTGGTGTTGGTGTCACTCGTCTATTGGTTAAGCCTGGCAACCCCAATTCTGTACCACCGGTTCCAGATATTATGGAGTCTGACACTGCCCTACGCCGCCGTGTGCAACTAGAGCCTGAGCGAGCGTCTGCTGGTAGTAAAGGAGCTTATCTATTTTGGGCGTTGTCTGCTGATGGTGATGTTCGTGATGCAAGCGTCGTCACAGCTTCCCCTGGTCGTGTCACTGTCTATGTCCAAAGCCATATTGATGCTGTTGCTAGTGATGCGCTACGTGAGAGTGTCAGACAAGCTGTTGATACTGATGAGCGGCGCCCTTTTACCGATAGTGTGCGCATTGCAGCGGGTCAGCCGCAAGACTGGACGCTACAAGCCGAATTAACGCTTTATCCTGGTCCAGACAAAGATGTGGTGATTGCTGCAGCCCGTGCACAGCTGGATAAATATATCGAGCAAGTCCGCTACTTGGGCTATGACGTTACTTTGTCTGGTCTATATCACGCATTACATCAAGCGGGTGTTCAGCGCGTTAGCCTGCTACAGCCGACGGCTGATATCAGTTTGCCAGATGGCAAGTATGCCAGTTGTGCAGGTGTGACTATCAGTGCTGTGGAGTATCGTGATGTCTAATGCGCTACTACCAAAAAACAGCACCAAGCTTGAAAAAGCATTGGACAAACAAACACGGCGGATTGACGCTTTGCCTGTGACATTTGACCGCTTGATTAATCCTGATAGCTGCCCCGTATCGTTTTTATCCTGGCTCGCGTGGTCACGCCGCGTCGAGTATTGGGACGCTGATTGGCCTGTGATTTTAAAGCGTGGAGTCATAAAAGGGGCTCGTGACTTTAACGCGCAGCGAGGTACCAAAAGCACGTTGACGCAAGCCATGGAAAATATTGGGTTAGGTCATAGCTTACTTGCATGGCATGAGTTATCACCGAAAGGCAAGCCATACACTTTTACTGTGAAAATCACTAGTGGTCGTATCAGTGTGCAGCAGCAACAAGAAATCTATACCGCGTTAGATAGTGTCAAATCAGCGCGTGACCAATTCTCTATTGATGCAAGCGTGGTCAACACAGTTGATTTTACAATAGCGGGTGCATGTCGTACGGGCAGTGTTATTTACTTATCCACACCATAAATTAAGGTTTATTAATGGCTAATTATTATGTCTTGCTCACTGATTATGGCAAATCTTTTATTGCAAATGCTCAAGCAAACACACAGCTTGAATTAACCCATGTAGTACTGGGTGATGCAAATAACCAGCCTTATTTGCCAGAATCCCGATTGAATAAAACCACACTGCTCAATCAAGTCTCAAAATTGCCTATTGCCTCAATCAAAGTGGTAAATGAGACAACAGCAGAGGTAACTGCAGTTGTGCCATCTAATGTGGGTGGCTGGAACTTGCACGAAGTGGGTATTACAGATAAGCGAGGTAAACTTGTTTATATAGGTAACTTTCATGGTGGTTATCGTCCAACTTTGACGGAGGGCGCTGGCGGCGATATGGAGCTGGTCTTTACCATTACTGCTAACAATCTAGCAACTGTTGTGATTGAGATGGACGGTAGTACTCTTTATGCACACAAAAAATGGATTCAAAATCATTTACTAGATCTTATATTTCCAATCGGCTGCAAGTATTGGACTGCTTCCGCTCTTAATCCAGAGCCATTATTTACTGAGGCATTTGGCAAACAAACATATTGGCGTCAACTCACAGGCGTGCAGTTAGTCAGCGTTGACCCTAATAATCCTGTGATTAACGATTATGGCATGGTTGCTGGAAATATTCCGCTAGTAGCTACGCCAAACGATAAGCCTAAACAATACACTCACTACACAAGTTATTGCTGGGAGCGTTACGATCCTGACGCGCCCATCCGACACAACGGCATATCAACCCGCAACAACACCCATAAGTTTAAATAATTAATCCACACGAGGCAGACTATGAGCAGTTACACACCGAAAGACAAATGGCATCCTACCATCCGGCAGTTTGATATCAATGAGATTGTTGAGGGCGGTAGCACAGGACTTGACAATATCCCGCATCAACAGCTGGCGGATAATCTTTTGCACTTAGAGAAGCGTATAGCAGCGATAGAAGAAGGTAGCGGTTCCACACCGCCCGATACTGGCGGTGGTGATACTGGCGGTCAGCCTACAGATCCCAACCCCACGGATCCAAATGCGCTACCAGCTGGCGACTGGATAGTAACCAAAACATCATCAGAGCCAGATTGGCAAGGCGCTGCGCGGCACTTTGAAATTAAACACAGCTCAGGAGAATCAATACCCGATGTCACAGTAAGAGCACGTCAGCGAGTAAGTAGCACTGGTCAACTATCAGGCTATTCGAAATACGAAAGGACGTTTACACTACCTGTTGAAACATGGTGGGTGCCTGAATACTCGGTCGCACATTATGACCAAATACTAATTGAAATTACTCATCCTAGCATGAGTGAGCCAATCGTAAAGACGCTTAGCGGCATATCCGAACTAACGCCATGGTCTATCAATACAACCAGCCCCACACCATTTGAAATCGGTCAGACACCTACATTTACTGCGACACACAGCAATATGAAAGGGCGTCAAGTACCATGGATCATCGAAGATGTACAAAAATCAGGAACAGAGGGCGACCAGATTACAGAGGTTAATCGAGGTACTGGCACTGTCAACAGCTCAGGCGTTTTAATTATGCAGTCCGCAACCCTACCTGCGACTACACTATCAAGTGCAACCGAGCATGTCATTAGAGTACGATTGCTTGATGGCTCAAATAACAGCAAAGAATTTCCGATTAATTAACCAAGGATCAAAACCATGGCATTAACAACGTACCACCACGGCATCACTGCCACCGAGACCAGCAACATTACACCGATTATCAAATCGGTCAGTATAAGCACCATTGCTTTGGTCAGTACCAGTGTCGACGCTGATGACACAAAGTATCCGTTAGATACGCCTGTACTACTAACCGGCATTACGACAGATGATGTCACAAAAGCTGGCGCTAAAGATGCTTTGCTCAGTCAATGCTTGCAGACAATTAAGTCTATCCAAAACACAAGCGTAGTCGTATTACGACTGTCAGAGCCTGTCGATGTCACTACTGTTGATACGCTGCTCAGTTGTCAATCTCGCCTCGGAATTACACCTAAAATCTTCATTGCGCCTGAGATTGATACGCCAACGATGACACGTAAGCTGGTAGAGATTGCCAAGAAGCGCCGTGGCTTTGTCTATGCGTCACCACGTATGGAAGATGGCTCTTTGATTACGGCCAAGGAAGATATTGTCGCTTACCGCGATACGTTCGCAGCTCGTGAATTGATGCTGATTGAAAACGAGTGGGGTGTGCCGGGAAAGTCTCAGCCGTCTGATGGTGGTAGTAGTCAAAATACAGTCGGCTTTTTGAAATTTCAAAACGATCAGCAAATAGATAGTGCCGATGGTAATGTCGGCGGCTTGGTATATAGCATCAATGGTGGTGAGATGGCTGCTATAAAAAGTACGATCAGCGAAGCGGGTTTCTCAACAATGTATGCGTTTTTCCCTGAAATACCGACAGGCGATGTAGTCCTACCTCTTGGACGCGATGGTGGTGGAGGTAGATGGAATGATGCTTATATGCCAAATGGTCTTGACGTTAATAATTTCTATTGGTTTGGTCTTAACAACATTGCTTTGCAAGAATACTTTGCCTTTCGGGGTTTTTCTATACCAGATAGAGTGGTGCAAGGCGAGGTTGAAATAACTGTTTATCCAGCGAGCAAGCTACCTTCTGCAAATATTGACTATGATATTTTTGATTTAATAATCGACCCCAGTATCTATACGACATCAGAGTTAGCGCATTTTGCTGAGTGGGGCATAACACCAGCAGTAAAAAACCCTGACGGCTCGTACACGATAAAGTCTCAACTGACGTTACCGCCGCCTGAACAACCGCCTCTTCAGCCACCGAGTGATTTTTGATAATTAACAGCATCTATTTATATCAAAAGGAAAAACCATGACCCAACCAACCCCCATCATCGCAGTGGCCGCAGCATTACGCGCTCACTTAGACAAGACGCATCAGTACAGCTTTGTGAAGTCGCTGTCCAACGTTGCCATTGATACTGTCAGCGGTATCAAATACCCGCGTACATGGGATCTAGAAGATCCTGATACTGAAGTCGGCTACCTAAACGCCAATGACGTGACCAGTCTTATCCAACACAACGGCTTTAGATTTTGGGGCAGTCATACCTGCTCTGACCAGCCTGAGTATATGTTTGAGCCGGTCGTGCGTACCTCGCAGTTTTTGCTCGATACCATCATCAATGGCTGCTTTCAGTTTATTGATCAACCGCTATCACCGACGACTGTGCGCGACATCATTCGTGCCATCAATGCCAAGCTACAAGAAATGGTGAACTTTGGCTATTTAATTGGCGTTAAGTGCTGGTACAACACCGAATTGAATAGTGAAACGCTGCTCATGCAAGGCAAGCTGTATCTTGATTATGACTTTACCCCAGTGCCTAACTTAGAGAACCTCAACCTAAATCAAACGATCACCGATACATACCTGGTCAACTTTGCAGACTTAGTGGCAGCCGCGGCTTAATCGCTCGCTGCTCACACCCCGATTATTAAAAGGACATTTTATGTTACCTCGTAAATTAAAGAACTTCATGGCTTACAAAGGCCTTGGCAGTCAGAAGCGCTATCAAGGTCAGATCCCAGAGATTGAGCTGCCAAAGCTCACGCGCGTACTCGAAGAGTATCGTGCTGGTGGTATGGATATGCCGGTCAAAGTTGACTTGGGCCAAGAAGCCATGGAGATGACCATCAAATGCGGTGGTCACGAAGCAGATTTGTACCGCGACTTTGCGCGTGCTGGTATTGATAAGGTCGTCTTGTCGTATTCAGGTGCCTATCAACGCGATGATGATTGTAGTGTGGCAGCTGTCGATATCTATTGCCGTGGTCGCTTAGAGGAAATTGACCCTGGTAGCGCCAAGTTAGGCGACGACACAGAAGAGTCGTTTAAGTATGCATTGGCGTATTACAAGCTGGTCGTGGACGGTGAAGACATCATTGAAATTGATGCCATGGCCATGAAATGTATCGTCAATGGCGAGGATCGACTAAAAGAAATCCGTGAAGCAATGGGACTATTTACTACGTTCTAAATTAATCATACAAATCAAGTGGCCAAACCAGACACCTATCTGATTAAAACATCTATTAAAACTTACTGATTAAGGATACACCATGAGCAACAATGATATGCCAACTATCGAGCTAGACTACCCTATCGTTCGCGGTACTGGCGATAAGGCCAAAGAGATTAAAGAGTTTACCCTGCGTCGTCCAATGGGCGGCGACTTACGTGGCCAGTCACTTATTGATATCAGCATGGCCAAAGTCGATGCCATTGCTGTGGTGTTGCCTCGTATTAGTAATCCAGTCATTCACGAGCATGAAGTGCGCAGCATGGATGCATCTGACTTAATGGACGTAGGGTTAACTATTGCCAGTTTTTTTACCAAAACGAAGTTTCAGTCGCAAGCAGAAACCGCTCATACCCCAACCGTGTAGAAGACTGTATGGCAGATATTGCTCTGGTGTTCGGTTGGACACCAGAGTCTATGTATCACATGAGCATTGAAGAGCTGGCAGATTGGCGCGAACGCGCGCGTATTCGCAACAACCCCGATGATTAATTTGGTTCTCTCGTCTATGAGGGAACCATAAAACGGACCGATGACATGGCAGATCTAAATTTTAGAGCACAGATAGAGCTACTTGATCGTATGACGGCCCCCATGCGGTCAATCGCTAGCCAAGCAGATAGATTGGGTCGTCAGTTTGGAGAGACTGCACAAGCTGCTAAAAAGCTACAAGGTCAACAGCGCTTGATTGACAGCTTTAAGCAACAAAAACAAGCGTTAGCCGAAACCTCAGAGCAAGCGCAACATAGTCGAATGCGTCTGGAGCAATTAGAGCGCCAGATGCGTGATACGGCGAATCCTAGCGCCACATTGATTCGTCAATTTGAGGCTGCAGGGCGTGAGTCACAGCGACTAAATACTCGCCTAGATAGTCAACGGCAGCACTTGCAGCAGTTACGGGGCCGTTTATCAGACGCAGGCATCAGCACCAGTAACTTATCCAGTCATGAGCGTGAGCTTGCACGGAATATTGAGCGCACCAATCAGCAGTTAGCAGAGCAGCGGCGGCGTATGAACGAGGTTCGGCGGCTGGAACGGCAATCACAGAATATGAGCAGTATGCGTGGTACTGCGATTGGCCTTGCAGCTGGTGGTGCAGCAGCAACCTATGCTGGGGCGCGATTTATTCAGCCTGGATTAGACCTTGAAACCAACTTAAGTAAAGTTCAAGCGGTAACACGTTTAGACAAAAACAGCCCTCAATACCAAGCGCTGGTAGAACAAGCCAAGGAGCTGGGCGCGTCGACTCAGTTCACTTCAGCCGATGCCGCGGCTGGACAGACGTTCTTAGCGATGGCTGGTTTTACTCCTGAATCTGTAAAAGCCGCTATGCCGGGGATGCTTGATCTTGCTTTAGCAGGTGGCATGGAGTTAGACCGTACAGCGGATATCGCCTCAAACATCTTGTCGGGCATGAAGATCGACCCCTCTAAGATGAGCAATCTTAGTGATGTATTGGCAGGTACTTTTACCCGTTCAAACACAAATATTGAAATGCTTGGCGAAACTATGAAGTATGCTGCGCCTGGTGCTGCATTATTAGGTGTATCACTTGAGCAATCAGCAGCCATGGCTGGTAAGTTGGGCGACGCAGGTATCCAAGCGAGTATGGCAGGTACAGCGATGCGCGCGATTATGTCGCGTATGGCATCAGGCCCAAAAGCTACGATAGAGGCACTTGATAGGTTAGGTGTCAAAACATCCGATGCAAATGGCAATCTGCGCCAAATGCCAGATATATTAAAAGAGATTCATGACAAGACCAAGAAACTAGGCAATGCAGAACAGTCAGAATTGTTCAAAGATATTGCAGGAGAAGAAGCTGGTGGCGCTTTGGCCATTCTTGTGGATCAAGCTGGTAGCGGCGCACTTCAAGAGCTTATTGGCGAGTTACAAAATGCTCAGGGCGAAGCTGGTAATTTGGCAAACACCATGAGCGACAATACCGTTGGTGACTTCAAGTCAATGACATCGGCGATTGACGCCCTTAGAACCTCCATCTTTGATGCCAATGGTGGCGCGCTTCGTGAGTTTATTCAAACGATAACTTCCATGACTCAACGCATGACCGCTTTTGCTAATGCCAATCCTGAATTAATGTCAGTTTTAGGCAAATTATTTGCGACCTTAGCCATTGGTGCCGTCATCATTGGTGGATTGGGTGCTGTGATGCTGACCATATTAGGGCCTATGGCACTGCTACGCGCATCATTAGTCACACTAGGTTTACCAACGACTTTAACCCCTTTAGCCATGCTGGGTAAAGCCTTTGGCATGGTTGGCGGCGCTGTCAGAGCTCTGACAATGACGTTAATGGCCAACCCTATTTTAGCGTTGGTATTAGCCATTGCTGTACTTGCTTTTACCATATATAAAAACTGGGATACGCTAGGCCCTATGTTTGCCGCGCTATGGGAGCGCATCAAAGCCATATTTAATATGGGGATTCAGGCACTCAAGTCCTTCATCATGAACTTTACGCCAGTTGGTCTATTTATCCGCGCATTCGCTGCTGTCTGGCCTTACTTATCTAGTCTTGGCGCGAAGTTTAAACAGTACGGCATGAACATGCTTGAGGGGCTAAAAAACGGCATTTTAGGCAAAGCTCAAGCAGTGGTTAGCTCAATCAGCAACGTCGTCGGTCGTATCAAGGGCGCATTTACTGGCTCAAAAGGTATGGATATCCATAGCCCCAGCCGAGTCTTTGACAGCTATGGCGGTTATATGATGCAAGGCTTGGGACGTGGCATATTATCCAATGCTGGTATTCCCGTTAGCGCTACCAAATCCATCGCTGGCCAAATCAATGACTATGCGCCCATCAGCATCGACAGCCGCAAGTCTATCTTACCGCCTCGTGGCCAGTCTAGTATGGCAATGATGGGCGGTATGAGTAGTGGCAATATTACCATCAACATCAATGGCGCAACCGATCCGCAAGCCGTGGCGCGTGAAGTCCAGCGCGCATTGGCAGCAGAACAACGCAATCAAATGGCACGTCAGCGTAGCCGCTTATCTGATATTGATTAAGGGCATATAAGGATTATTTTATGTTAGCCAGTTTAGGATTGTTTGTATTTGAGACCACCAGCGCGGCATTTGATGAGATATCGCGCAAGTCCGGTTATCGTTTTGGTACTGGCAACGCTGTCGGTACCAGGCCGCATATGCAGTATATTGGTCAAGATAATGACGATATATCGTTATCAGGCACACTATATCCAGAAATCACCAACGGTATTGTGTCATTAGATGAATTACGTGATATGGCCGCCACTGGTAAGACCTACGCGCTCATGAATGGCAATGGTTACTACTATGGCATGTGCTACATCACTGACATCAGTGAAACCCAATCTCACTTACTGGACGACGGTACAGCCCGTAAGATTGACTTTAGCCTATCACTGAAGCTTGCTGATGATAGCGAGCGTGAGCAAGTGGCCATCTTAGATCAGGATCGAGCAGAGACATCTTAAAATTACCGACACCCCTGTAAGGTTCGCATTAGCAGCTCAGTAAAGATATATTTCATTGACAGATTAAATCAATGTGATATAGGAAAATTTTACATGAGCACATTCAGTATCGGCTTGGATGGCATCAGCTTTAATGGTATAGAAGAAATTCCAATGGGTAATTTGGCATTGATAATTATTGCCATATTAGTAGGAATAATTATTTGGAAGCTGCCTGACATCCTAAAGCAATGGCGTAAACTTAAATAAGAAAGCATAGTATGAATCTATTCAAACTCACGATTGAAGGCATCGATCGTACAGCGCAAGTCGAGCAGCGTCTGATTAGTCTCTCAATGATAGACAAGCGCGGTACTGAAGCGGATGAGCTATCACTGACACTATCTGATCACGATGCCGCCCTACCCTTGCCCACTAAGGGTAATAAGATAAGGCTATGGCTTGCCATGCCAGATACAGGCGATATGATTGATAAAGGCACATTTGTCATTGATGATGCCGAGCATAGCGGCACACCAGACCAGCTACAGATCCGCGCCAAGTCAGCGGATTTTAAATCATCACTGAAAGTCAAGCGCTCAAACAGTTATCATCAGCATAAACTTGGCGAAATAGCACAAACAGTGGCAAAACGTCACGACTTGGTACTGGCCATTGATGCTACGGTAGCAGCAATGATGATTGAGCATATCGACCAGCACCGTGAGAGCGACATCAATCTATTGACACGTCTATGCGATGATCATGACCTGATGTGTACGATTAAAGCGGGGCGGTTGATCATCAAGCCTGTGGGTAGTGGCAAGTCACCATCTGGCACAGCACTGGGAACAATCACTATCACGCGTGCATCTGGCGACAGTCATCGCTATAGTCGTACCGATCGTACCAGCGACTATGACGAAACGACCGCGAGCTATCATGATGATAAATCTGGTAAGACCAAGCATATCACTATTAAAGATGGCAAATCTAAACCACTGGACACCCTACCCAGCGCTAAAGCTCATGTACTGACCAAACCTGCCAAATCAAAAAATGAGGCGGTATCCAAGGCAAAAGCGAGCGCCAACAAAAAAGCCCGCCAAGTGGCGAGCTTTGAACTGACGTTAGCAACTGCGCGTCCTGATATCATTGCTGACAGTCCAGTGACGGTCAGTGGCTTCAGACCGTATATTGATGCTCACGCTTGGACAGCCATTGAAATCAGCCATGATTTATCAGGTAGTGGGTATCAAACTAGGGTTAAGTGTGAGGCTGGGTAAAAATAGTAGCAAGGTCAGCTTAACTCAATAGCCATCGAGGAATATAGTCACGTTTATAGTCTCTGATCCATGTTGTAACTAAAACCTCTAAAGCTAAAACCATACCAATTGCATATACTGCAAAATGATATGACTCTAACGAAATGTGCTGAGTGAAAATAGCTATATCTTTAGGCATCATACTAACAATAAAAATAGTTGCTAATAATATAATCGAAGCGCGAGTCATTCCTCGAACTGAATACATTGAGCAATGTATAATGGAATACCATACACCTAAAATAAATTCTTTCATTTCTAATTTAAATCCTTAATAAAAACCAACATACATACTTCAAAATAATTAATTTTTCATTCATACTTCAGGCTTTATATTATGAAATATCTGAAAAAACTTATATGCGGTTCGCAAAGAGTAAAAAACCAATACAATAGATAGAAAAATAACTATGATAAAAACAAGAGATTGATTATCTCGAACAAATAAACCAATAACAGAGATAATCAGAGTAATAAAGTAAAGCAGTGCAAGTAATTTGCTGTTTGTTAATAAGTTACTGTAATGGTTGGTTCTAATTAAATTTGAGACCAACCTTGTTCCTGCCAAACTTACCACTATAGCTATAAGAGTCAACAAAAAACCTAGCAGTATTCCATAAAGCGGAATCAATACTTTAAATATATCATTAATAAAAATAGAATCTTGGGATAGTAAAAACTCTTTGAAAAAATAACATACAACACTACCAAATACTGCGCCATACAGTAGCCAGCTATAAGGTTTAATATGCTTCATTAATTTCATCAAGTTTATCCAAGTAAGCAGAAATTATTTTCTCGTATATACTCTTATCAGGTAAAGTCTCTTTCAAATATTTATAGTCTTTAAAAGTATATTTAATCTTATCTTCAATTAGGTCGATCCAGTCTTTTTTACCGTCTATATTTAGTACTTGCACTCTAGCAGTAGTTGCTCCAAAACCCAAAAAGTTTTTTATAGCTTTTAAGGGATGATTGATAGAGCCTGGTGTCTGAGTTTTCAAACTAATATTTGTTTCTATTCTTACCGTTTCAGCTCCAGACTTGCTCGCAGCTTGAATGGTTTCATTACTCCAGTCATCAGCATACTCAGGTATTAAGTCATGTTTTACAGGAATATTAGCCTGTAGTTTAGTAACAGACTTATTACTCAATAAAGTTTCCAATGTGCCTTTCGTTAATAGAGGTGACAACTCTACTCTAATACCAAACGCTTGAGTCAGACAGTCCTCAAGTCTTTTGTAATGATTACCATGTTGGTTTCTGATATAAGCAAGTATTCGTTTATTAGGAATATAAATTAGATGATTGGTTTCAAACTTTCCTTCATCATCAGCCATAGCAACATCCCAGCCATCAGTACACGCTTTACCAACCTTAATAGGCTCACCTGTCCTTACTTTGCGAAAAACACCACATACATATTGGTTATCAATTTTTTGAAACTTATATAAGTCGCGTTCATAGCTATCTTTAAAACTATAGTTACCAGTCAACAATGTTTCAAAGCAACCACTGACAGTTACAGTATTTCCTTGTTCATCTGGTTCAGGCTGTTCAAAAAAATTTACTTGGTAAAATTCGACTGTGGTAGACATTTATTATCCTGTGTATGGGGTTGAGCATCAATAGGACAGGTGCTAAGACTCGTCACTCCCTGTCGCTTACAGCACTAAAAAAATGAGCCAGTATCAACTGGCTCTTAATATATTGATAACAAATAAAGCGTACCACTGTGACACACTTTCAGCAATGAATATTTAACTTTTGTCAGTCCCAATCCACCGCTTCACGGTAGACACACCAGCCAAATGGCAATTCTTCAACCAATTCAGCATTTTGCAAAAAGTGCTCAAGCCAAAGCGTCATCCATATACTATTTTGTAAATTCATAATATTTTCTAACTTTTTAAGTCTATATGAATGAAGCAAATCCCATTATTGCATTGGCCGGTAGCTGGATGCCCACCTACTGGCTTACTACGGTATTTACCACCATTTGACAAGTACATAACAGCATCCGCACCCTCACGACCTGCCATAGCTCTAGCCAATTTATAAGCGTCTTTTAAACTTTGTTGGCTATATTCAGTAGTTTTAGGTTCGTCTGAATACATATACCAGTTTAATGAGATATTGTTTGGGCTATGAGAAAACCAAGCGGATATAGGTGTTTCATCATCCATGATGTAGAGTTTTTTAGGCTCACCTTCAGTATCAACAGAGTCTTCCACTTCAGCCGGTTCTAATCCTGCACTAGCCAAAATAGCTTTCCCATCGAGCATGCCCACAGTTTCAACAGGCTCGCTTAAATCATCTTGATACCATAGAACTTTGTTCTCTGCCGTTGAATTATCTTCAGGCGCTTTAACCTCAATTGCCCCATTCTCATGCGTCTCATACTCATCTGATGCAAGTCCAGCATTAGCAGCTGCTTCATCGACATCAATCACTTGTGGTTCAGGCTCACTACATCCAATCAACGCCAACACACTCAGTCCAATCAAAAATCCTTTTTTCAAATCACTCACTCCCTTTATCGTCTTTCAAACTATCTGAAAAGCTTTTTCGCACAAACGCGCCAAATTGCTCACGGGTCAGCCCCGCATCTTTAAGAAAGCTATCATCAAATCCCACGCTGATAGGCGGTGGCGGCGTCTCTTCAGCGGCAAAGCTTGCTTCCAATCGCGCAACAATATCAGCATTCATTGAGCGATTATGCTCTTTTGCTGAATGCCTAATTGTATCTCTTAATTCTTCAGGCAATCGTAGCTGATATTGCACGGTTGTATGCTTGTCACTCATAAACGAACCTAAAATAAAAATAGTATTTCATACCCACTGGGGATTGACAATAATATCCAGTGGGTATAAAGTAACTCTTACATACCCACTGGATATGTATCTAATAAAAAAGGAGATAAAGATGGATGTAAATCGTAGTCGTCCAGCATCTTACAAGTTAAGAATGTCGGAAGAATTGCATCAATGGCTTAAAGTCAACGCTGCAAAAAATTATCGCACCTTAGCCACTGAGATCAATATGCACCTTGAGCAAGCCATGCTCAAACAACAACAGGAAGATAACAATGCCAAATAACGTCAAACGTCAAGCGATTAAAAAACCATCGTACATAACGCTCAACCTATCAGCAGAGCAAGAAAGACAGCTTATAGTCATGGCGGTTAGTAAATGTCTAAAAGAAAAAATACAGGAGATGGCAAAAGATGCTAAATAGACCAAACACCACCCAGCAGATCAACACTTATATCCGCAGTCAGCAGTTGCTATATCGCCACCTGCAATTATGCCAGCGCATAAAAAAGGCAGACCGCACTCGCCAAAGTACTCGGTCTGCCTTCACCACAAAAACAATTAACTTGATTAAAGTTAACTCTTTTAACCAATCAGCTCAAGGAGCTAATTAGTATGTCACAGTATAACACAACCAATAAGGCGAACAACGAAGTCATGGCAATGTCATTTAATGGCCACACCCTACAGTCTATCATCAAGGACGGCCAGATTTGGATGACATCCGCTGACCTAGCAAAAGCTTTAGGTTATTCACGGGTAGACAATATATCGAAAATCTTTAATCGTAATAAAGAAGAGTTTACAAGCGGGATGACCTTGAACGTCAATATGGGGGTCAAGGGTTTCGGAAATGGTAATAGTGTAAAAGCCGTAAGAATTTTCTCCCTACGCGGCTGCCACCTAATCGCCATGTTTGCCCGTACCAAGGTTGCCAAAGACTTCCGCAAGTGGGTACTTGATATCCTAGACCGTGAGGTCAGCACACCAGCTATCGAGCAGCCACCCGCTATCACCGATGCCGATTGGGTGCGCTACTCCCGCTCGATGACCATTCCCGAGATGGCACAGTTTACAGGACACACCGAACAGCAAGTCATTAACGCCTTATATAAGGCAATGGGCAGCCCAGTAACGGCCACCAACCCAGCACCAGTACTCACCCCAGAGCTACAGCACGCCCTTGACCAGTTTTGGGGCTTTATCGCCACTCAAGACATCAAAGCACTCAATCACAGTCATAAGTCACATGAGCTAGCGATTAGCATCCCTGAGGTATATGAGCTAGCAGAGCCTTGGCAGCTACCAGATACCAGCCTGTTATATAAGGCGCTACGCCTGAGCGACACGCCGCGCTTTCATCGTGCCAATACAGTAATCGCAAGTGCTTTAATAGGTCGATCTCGTCGCGTCTGGGTATTTATCAAATCGTTTAGCCAAACAGCCATTGCAAAAGTATAAGGGGTACTATCATGACTGCTCAATCAAATAAAAGTCTGCGTGACTACACAATGAAAGCCGACATCAGTGCAGAGCATGAGCGCATCATTAGAGAGATGTTTAACGCGCTATTTGTCAGCGAACGTCAATACAGTATCAAAACTGACCATACGCCCAGTCACCACAACATTATGACGCTCGATATCTATCAGATACAGCAGCTCATACACTCTCATAGCGACAGACTGATTACGCATATGGCGATCATCGACGCGCTGTATGATTTAATAGAGCCAAGATTATTGATGCCTTCTACAATTATCGTAGTATCAGAAATAGATGGCAAGCGCATAGATGCCATACGTTTAGACTATAGCAAACCAGCAAAGACTGACGAGCTGGCCGAAGAGCTGGCTCAGATTGACCTTGGAGAAGCGCTGGCAGATGAAATTGACAAATGCGATGCCGGTCGACGGTGGATGGAGCAGCAAGACACCATCCAATCGCTACGTTCCGTCATCGTTGATATGGCGGAGACACTACATGTCGCAGATCCCAATGCTTGTATCAGTATGACCAGTAGCGATTTGCTGGGTTTGATAAACAGTCAAAACGACATGTCGGACAATGCATTCTAATAATTTAATAGCAGTAAAAAACCAGTCTTAGCGGACTGGTTATTTTGTGCCTACCATTTAATCAACTGCCTCATTTGACTGTATCGATCAGCCCCAGTCCTAATGTTGCCAATGTTTTATAGTCATAGTCTTCATTGGCAATTGCCCCAGCTTGTACCAACGCTTCTTCTGCATGATACATCGCCGTCAGCAGCCTATCCGATGGATTATCTAAGTCCATAATTTCAGGTAGATGTACCAGGCGCTGGTGGTAGCTTGGTGCATTACTATGTGCTTTTATATCCAGAGCAATATCCTCCAAACGTTGACCGGTCAAGACATACATCACATCAAAACCCATGTCCCATAATTTCTTGAGTAGAGATGATGGCATATCACGCTTGCCTGTCTCATAGTTTTTATATGTTGTCTGGGCAATCTTAACAGTCGGATCTTCATAGACTTCGACAGCCATCAATCCCAAACGTTGACGCTCTTCTTCTAATCGCTGGCCCACTTCAATTAACTCCACAACCTACCCCTTATATTTTCATTTGAATGTATAATACGATTGCAAATGATTTCATTTGACTGTATTATTAAACCGTAACACGTTAACACGCTTTCAATTAGCTATAGGATACCATCAAATGACCAAAACAACATTACAGGCAACACCGAAGGGAGAGTTGCCGCACCTGAAGAAGGGTAAGCGCAAACCCGTTCAACTGCGACTAACGCCTAGCGAACATGCAGAGCTGGTACAAGCGGCCGAAGTTGAAGTTCGTTCTATGAGTTACGTTGCCTACCGCCGCTACCAAGCTGGCCTACAGCTAGAGCAGTCAAAGCAGCACTAAAACCAAACCAAGAAGGAAACCAAACCATGAACCCAAACACCAAAAAACTACGCGATAACGCCATCAAAGTCAGTGTCGATCATTATGACTATCAAATCTTACAGGCCCATGCCGAACGCTCAGGTGTGGAGCTCGCTACCCTCGTCCGCCAGTTAGCTATGAGCAAGATCCATGACTTGATGTTCCGCGAACAACCTATTGCCATGATACTGCCGTCATCAAACACAGTCGAGATGCCTTTGAATCACTTCTGGGCATGGACGCAGTCACCACAGAGTACTACAGGGGTCACCAGTCATGCCTAACGATATCTATATTCATCCTACCCCAGCAGAGCAGCGCCTACTTGAGCAGCAGGCTACTGCACGCGGGATGAGCATTAATGAGTTTGTCGCGTGGGCATTGAGACAAGCACTAGCTGACACCGACACCGATTTACAACTCATCATCAAACACTAAAAGAGGTTTTTATGATCTGCCCTGTTTGCAAGTCCCTAACCCGCGTTCAACGCACCTACGTCATCACCGACTATCTACGCGACTTGGTGCACTGCTGCAAAAACAAAGAATGCGGCCATGTGTTTGTCACTCAGCAAGAGTTTATACGCTCAGTAGTACCTTCTTTGATGGACATTGAGACGACTAGTACAGCGCAGGCATAAACCAAACCACTTACCAAACCAAACGAGCACTATTATGCAAACCATGCAAGACGACACCCGTAACGAGCTGATCAATCGGCTCGTTCAAGACTACGCCCTCAAATTCTCAAGCGATAGACAATTTTTGCGTTATGGCCGCTGCCCGTCATGCGGCAAAAAGGAGCTATTCACTGGCGCCGATAGCCCTTGGACCATCCAATGTGGCCGCGCCAACAAATGCGGCTATCAAGCCTCTACCCGTGACATCTATCCAGACATCTTTGCCAACTGGACAAAGAAAAACCCACCAACGCCTAGCAATCCAAACGCCACCGCCGATGCTTATCTTCAGTCTGGGCGCGGCTTTGATATTGCCAAATGGCAAGGCAGCTATACCCAAGAAGTGTTCAAGGATTTTTATTCTGACTTCACCTGCCCCAGCGTGCGCTTCAATATCACCAGCGATGGCCAAGCCATCGGCTATTGGGAGCGACTGATAGAACCAGCTGCCCACATCAAAAAAGCTCGAGTACAGACAGGCTTTAAGTTCAAAGGCCATGCTTGGCTACCGCCAAAGCTGCACTTACAGCATGGCGTCTGGTCGTATGTCAAAGAGCTATGGATCACTGAGGGTATCTTTGACGCCATGGCATTGACTGAGAACGGCTTACATGCCATTAGCAATATCACCGCCGGTAACTTCCCAGCGCACACCTTAGCGCAAATAAAGGCGCGAATGGCTGAACTTGGTAAGCCACTGCCCAAGCTTATCATTGCACTCGATAGCGACCATGCGGGACGCAAAGCCACTGACAAGCTAGTGGCCACCGCACGCCAAAACGGCTGGGATGTCACCGCCGCACAGTCAAGTGAGTACAGCGACGGTGCAGACTGGAACGACCTACACAAAGCGGGAAAACTCACCAAGACAGACCTTGAACGCTACCGCTTTTATGGTGAGCTGCTTATTGCTGAGACAGCAAAGGACAAGGCGCTACTGACGTACAACCAGTATGGCACCACTAGCTTTTATATGTTTTTCAACAGTTGCACCTACTGGGTAAAAGTAGACAGCGAAAGCTTTGATAAAGCCAAGCAAATGGACGCAGACAGCGAACCGACAGAAGATCTATTCAATACTGAAGAAGAGTTAAAAGAAGCCGTACAGCTTTGGCATGACGATCTAATGCAGTCTTGCATGACTGTCACCCAAATCATGAACTGTCAACCGCAAGCGCTCTATTATCAGCAAAACTTAGTCACTGATGAATCGTGGTATTTCTTTCGTATCCGCACGCCTCAAGGTGATACCAAAAACACCTTTACTGGCAGTCAACTGTCGGCCGCTGGTGAGTTTAAAAAGCGGCTATTGTCAGTCGCCCCAGGTGTCATTTACCAAGGCAATTCCAAGCAGCTCGACATCATGCTAGGTCGTATGATTAACGGTATCAAGACCGTTGAGACCATTGATTTTATAGGCTACAACAAAGACCACCAGACCTATATTTTCAATGATACCGCAATCCGTCATGGTGTGACTTACGCGCTCAATAAAGACGACTATTTTGACCTGCCCAATAATAAGAGCCTAAAGACATTAGCGGCCAGTCCAAATATCCGCATAGGCGATAAACCCAAAGAACCTGCAAATTGGCTAGCGGACATCATAACTGGTTGGGGCGTCCAAGGCGTCATTAGTCTAGTGGGTTTTATGGGTAGCCTGTTTGCTCAGCAGATCCGCGAGCGTCAAAAATCCTATCCATTTATGGAGATTGTGGGCGAGCCTGGGACTGGTAAATCAACGCTATTGAGTTTTTTTTGGCGATTGATAGGCCGTGACTCTTATGAGGGTATCGACCCCAACAAAACCACCAAGGCCGGTCGCCTACGCTCACTGTCACAGACTTCAAACATGCCAAGCGTGTTCATTGAGTCGGACCGTGATGGCGCTGGGACTGGCCGCAATAGCCAGTTCAACTGGGACGAACTAAAAAACCTATACGACGGCGGCACCATTGGCACGCGTGGCGTCAAGTCTGCAGGCAATGAAGTCTACGAGCCACCGTTTCGCGGTACGATTGTGATTAGCCAAAACTTACCAGTCGTCGCTTCCAAAGCCGTGCTAAGCCGTATCTGTCATCTGTTTTTTACCGTCGAGCGTCAGACCCGCGATAGCGAGGCAGCGGCGCGTCGAATTGAGGCATTACAAACTGAAGATGTTAGCCACTTTTTGATTGATACGCTCAAAGTAGAAGACAAGTTTTTGCAGACGTTTTTTGATACCAAAATGCAGCATGAAAACTGGCTAAAGGACAGCGGTATCAAAGCCTTCCGTGTCGCTCACTGTCACGCCCAGCTATTGGCACTGTTTGATGCTATGAAACTGATATTGCCAGATTTACAGCGGGTGGATGGGGCCGTAAAGCAAGAAGTATTTAATATGGCAACCGAGCGAGATCAGACGCTTGATACCGAGCATCCACTAAATATTCAGTTTTTTGATGTGCTTGAGCGCTTAAACGCCGCACCCAATGAGGTCGAAGGCGCAGGTCATCATATCCGCCGCTTACATATCAATCACAGCAAAGACCCCAATTTGTTGGCAATCAGTATGCCAGAGATATATCAGCTAGCAAACGAATACCGTTATGACCTACCGCCGCAAGCGGATATGCACAACGCGCTACGCCAGTCACGACAATTTAAGTTTGTCGCCGCAAACAAGGTCGTGGCATCAAAAATAGCAGGACGCTCAATGCGCTGCTGGGTGTTTGAGATGCCTAAAAACCTAAGTTTTAGTTAAGGAGTGGTCATGAGCGGTCCAGTAGAAAAACTCTTTCGAGTTATGCGACTTATCAATAATAACGATGAGCCAATGAGTCCACAGCAAATAGCTGCAGAAACAGAGATGAATGTTCGCACGGTTCAACGTCACGCACTACGACTGGCAGAAGAAGGTTTAATTGACTTTGGTAATAGAACCAATGGTTATCAATTTATGAGAAAAGGATTAAGGAAATGACTTACGAATTTAAAGACAGCGAAGGCGATTGCGGAGAATAAACAATGAACCTAGTCCGCGCCCTATTCCCTTACAACCGTGAAAGCCCTTTACATTGGCTGACCTTCGACACCGTAAGCGGTCAGATGATTGACTGCTCGATGCACCCAACGCACAAGCAGCGAGACCTCTATCAAGGCAAGCATTACAGCATTAATAAAGACAAGATCGAAATGCGCTGCAAGATCGAAGTCTACCAAGAGCGTAAATTTGAATCACTCACAGAAATTAAAATAGGAAAAGACCAATGAGCGACATTATCGACCGCGCCAACGACCAGGCGCAAGAAGAGTTAAATAGAAACCTAGCCAAGGCCCAACGCTTTGATACGCCATCACTAGCTGAATGCGTCGAATGCGGTGAAGATATTCCCGAGCGCCGTCGGCGTTTGGGAGGCGTCACCCGCTGCATTGATTGCCAAAGTGTCATTGAGCAGCGGAGGTAGTCATGCCATTACCACTAAGTTTATATCGTTGTCGTGACAAAGTTTGCATAGCAACTGATGAAAGTATGGTCAATGAGCATCTAAACCGTGATCGCATGGGCAGAAAATCACCCATCAAAAAGATGCCAGAAGGTAGCGTCATCTTACATAACAATAAACCCTACGGTATAGACGAACTGACCAGACTAGCGCACAAAAAAGCCAAGACAATGAAGCTCAACATAGACAACCCTTTTTCAATAATTATTGATGACAGGTTTATCAAATGAAAGCAGTACAATCGGCATAAAAAAAACAGCCCTCACCATTGTGAAGGCTGTTTTATCAAACAGTTAGAGCCAAAAGCCCCAAACCAAGAACTTTTCAGTGGCTCCATAGTTACCAAACCAGACCTTTATTATAGCGCGAAAATGTTGTAAAAGCTAGGTATATCAGGTGTTTAAGCCTATTAAACAGCATGTAAGCGCAAGGATTAACGACATAATGGCAAGTATTGAACCCCTAAAAACCAGTATCCGTATTATCTGGTACATCGACGGCAAAAAGGACAGCGAAACCCTCACTGATACACCGCCCACCCCAGCAAACAAAGCTCACGCACAGCGCATTGCAGACATGGTAGAGCAACAAATCAGCATGGGTATCTTCAACCGTGACCAAGTTTTCCCCGACTCCCCCAAGCGCCAAGCCGCATTCTTTGGCCACTACATCCCAGTTTGGCAAACCGCTGAATCTGGCACCGTCTCCCCATCAACATGGAAAACATATAAAAGCAAAGTAGCCAACCACATAGAACCATATTGGCACGATAAGCAGATAAGCAAAATAAATGCTGAAGACATCGAACACTGGGTTTATCAAGTACTCAAAAAAAAGCTATCACCCAAAACCATCATCGACGTGCTCAATCTATGGCGCAGCATTTGGCGCTACTGGGCGCGGCATCAAAAGCATCCTAACGACCCCAGCCAATATATCAAGCTGACTACAAAAGACCCAGAGGACATCAATCCATTCACCCGCGATGAAATCCGCACCATCATCAATAGTGAAACCGATCAAACCCTACGCAACCTTTGGACCGTTATGCTCTGGTCGGGCTTATCCAGCCATGAGCTCATGCCACTAGCAGTTGAGGATATCGACATCAAGCAAGCCACCGCTCACATCAAGCGCGGCTTTGTCAAAGGCCAGCACCGCGTCACCAAAAACCGCCGCCGTAACCGGCAAATTGAGTTACTACCCATCGTTGTAAATGCATTGGCCAATCAATCCGCGCTGGTAGCTACCAATGCAGCACAAACAGTCGACATACTTGATCGCGACAACCACACCTATCAGAATCAACAGTTGACTTGGCTTTGGTACAACGCGCGCACAGACATGCATTACACCTATCCGCAACTAGAAAAGCGATGGAAACGCCACCTGAAACTATGCGACATTGACTACCGACCGCTAAATAACGGACGACACACCTACGCAAGCCAAGTGCTATCAACAGGTGCAGTCAGCGCAGAATGGTTGGCCAAACAACTTGGTCATGCAGGCACAGACATGATACATCGCCACTATGGTAAATTTATACCCAGCGATTCGCGGCACATCATCCGCAACCTAGACAGCGCATTGAAATTCACTATCAGCCCTCAATAACGAGGGCTTTTTCTTGTACCAATCTGCAAAAATGAAAATAAAATCAGGCAGGGGTCTGCAAATCATGTAATCCAAGTAACCCCTAAAGAAATAAGACATAAGCCATTGATAAATATACAAATAACAATTACTTAAATCAGGTAATAAAAAGTAATAATAATTACATATTTAAGGTAAGTGCATGATATATATAGTATTTATAATTTCTTAATTAATACCTTTTATACCTGTAATCAATTACCTAATAATTACCTTTAAATTACAAAATAAACCTAATAAAATCAATATGATTACCTATATTACCTAGTTTGCAGACCACCCCCTAAAATTTTAAAACATCCAAAACAAGACCGTCACCGACACGCAGCTGATTGTCTCTCTATCTAAGCGTGGGATTGGCATGGGATGCACTTATCTTGCTATACAACACCTTTAACGCTGCTATATCAATCACTTAACCTAACCAACCACGTCGCAAAATCCCGTATAGAAAATTCGAGTCTCTCCAGCCCCACCATTTTTGGATAGTACATCTTAGACCAAATATTAAAACCTGCCTTGATGCAGGTTTTTTTGTGCCTGTTAGTTTTTATGCTTGCTAATTAGAAAGCTCCTAATAAACGCCAAGCATCGAAGCTATTATCGAAGTATAGCAGCTTCAGTATTTAGCGCTCAGCGTTTGCTCCAATCTATACTATAGTCAATTCTCAATACTCTTCCCTAACCGACCTTCCCTTTAATCCCACATACGTCTTAACGCCAAAAGTATCTGCGCCATGCTTTGATACCTTTTCTCTACCCGCTTTGCCAATGCTTGATCAATAATGGGTTGATAATGGCGGTATGCTGGCGGTAGCCTTGGAATCGGCTGCTGACAGTGCTGGACTGCCCATGTCTTGAGCGGCTCACGACTTTGTTTATCAATCTGCAACGGCCGCACCCCCACCAATATCTCATACAGCATAATCCCAAACGCATAGATATCGCTCTGCACCGATGTGCCGTGTCCTTGCCAGCGCTCAGGTGCCAGATACGCCGGTGTACCCGCAAGATGACCTATGGTTGACGCCTCCACACGAGTGGCCAAAGCAAAATCAGTTAATAACAACTCAGTCTTGAGGCTGCTATCATCTGCCTGACTTGACAAAACATGAGGTGGCGACAAATCATCTAGCAAGATATTACTGGGTTTAATATCATTATGCAGCCAGCCTGCGCGATGCAGCTGCGTGATTACTTGTGCCGCTTGCATGATAAGCTGATGCTTTTGACGGGCGGGCAGCGGCCGCTTTAGATACTTTGATAGACTGCCGTTTTTATAATAAGGCATCACCACAACGATGAGCGCTGACGGCGGCGCTGCGACATGCAGACATAACTCATGATGCGCCAGTAGTGGCGGTGCCACGCGCTGATATGGCGTTAAAGCAGACAGCGCGGTGATGATGCCATACTCATAAAAGAAACCGCTAGATACCGCTTGAGCGCTCTGCTGACAATAATGCTTGCTTAATTGCCACTTAAGTAGCACTGGGCCAAACTGTGAGTGCATGGCACGGCTCAAGCCCTGATAGTCGCCTGCGTACACGCCGATGCGCAAGTGCGATACCTGACGATACTTCAACTTTACCAACTCTTTTGTCAGTACAGGCAATATCTGCTGAGCATCAGCCTGCCATACTGGCGCTGGCTTCGCTTGTCTTAGCGATGAATTACTGGCATTGTCTTTCATGCTAAAGTAAGGCCTTTATTTAGAATTACTTTGTATTTGTATATCGTCATTTTGTATAGCCAACCCAACATAAAATTGGCACACTTGATATCATATGCTACTGGTATTCATTTTGCGCAGCATCTGCCGGCGTAGGCACAGCACGCAAGAAAAATAAATGCCAGTAGGACGGTACCTATTTTCGTTAATATTTTTTCTGTTATAAGCGACCTAGTATTATGTCCCAGTCTTCCACATCCGTTATAAATTATGCCCTGCCCGAGCCGCTATTAGAGTTACTGGGGCAGTATCTGCAAGAGCAAGTCACGCCAAAGATCGACATCGATCCGCAGCAGCTGGCCTATCGCTGGGTCGGTGGTCACCGCGGACGCTTGGAGCCTTTGGCGGTCAATTTGTTTTTAAGTCTGGATGATTTGCATGGTATCGATACGCAAAAGGCAAAACTAGTGCAAAACACGCGGCAGTTTTTAAAGGGCTATCCGGCCAATCACGTCTTGATGACAGGGACGCGCGGCGCAGGGAAATCATCGCTGATTCGAGCATTGCTACAAACCTACCATAGCGAAGGGCTACGTATCATCGAAATCGCCCGTGATGACCTGCGGGTGCTTGATAAGATACGCGCCGCCATCCGCGCCCTACCAGCAGACACCGATTGCCGCTATATCGTGTACTGTGATGATTTGGCATTTAACGGTCAAGACGAGAGTTATCGGACGTTAAAGAGTGTGTTAGACGGGGCGCTGGACTCCGAGCAAGACAAGCTACTGGTCTATGCCACCAGTAACCGTCGGCACCTTTTACCGCAGCTGATGAAAGACAATGTCAATATTTATAATGGGCAAACCGATGAAGTCAATCCTTATGAGACCATCGACGAGACAGTATCGTTGTCTGATCGCTTTGGCTTGTGGCTGTCGTTTCACCCGATGGATCAAAATACTTACTTACACATCGTCCGCCATTATTTATCACTTGCATCAAATCGCAATCTAGATAATGCGAATGACGTTAAAGAAAGTAATAATAATGAAGAAGAAAATAAAGCGCTACCTGACAATATCAGAGCCGCTGCCTTGCGCTGGGCATCAGAGCGTGGCGGGCGTTCGGGGCGAGTGGCCTATCAGTTTAGCCGCTACTGGATAGGACAAACACAATTGGCTGCTGAGGACAATCAGTCTTAAACATCGGCTACCTGTCATTTTTTAGGAGCGCGTGCAGAACCTAAGTACTGCACGCGGCTACCCGCTTCTTCATCTACCAAATTCGCTGCGCCATTTACTATATATTGGTCGAAATCTGCGGCCAGCCATAGATTACCTACATAAGCACTTTGGGCATCCAGACGAATATGCGCCATGTTTGGCGTACGACTCTGCGGATTATCAAAGCTTTGATAACGTGCGCTAAAATGGGTCAATATCAAGTTTGACAGTCCGCTCTCTTGGGCAAATTTTCCGATCAGCTGCGCGCTACTGTGCATGGGATCAAAGTCTGGGTTTTTTGCCTGTATCTTATTTAACACCGCATGGGTATAAGTGGCTTCATGCACCAGCAAGTCTGCATCAAGGACCGCCGCATATAAGCACTCTGGCGTATCATTATCGCCTGCAATCACTACCCGAGTACGTTGGCTGTCATTATCGACATACTCAGCAGACGACAGCATGCGTCCGTCTTCTGTCACAACATCTTCGCCTTGCTGCAGTCTGCCCCACAGCGCACTTGCTGGGATACCATCAGCTGTCAATTTATCAGTATTCAGGGTACGGCGGCTGATCGTCTGAGTAATACCAAAACCATAAGAAGCGACGCGGTGCGACAACGGGTGAATGTCTATAACCAGCTGATGTTGGTGGTCTACATTGATAGTTACATCACCTTTGTGCTCATCATCTGGCTCAGACAATATATCTTCTATTGCCATAAAATCAATGGCAAATGGCAAATACAGCTCGGTTGTCAGCCTCATCGCCTCAAGCATTTTGGCAATGGCTTTGGGCGCAACAAGCGTCAGCGCTGCAGTACGTCCTGACATGGCCGCACTCGCAAGCAACCCCGGCAAACCATAACAATGGTCGCCATGCACATGAGTGATACAAATGGCTTGTAGCTGATGCAAAGATAACTTGGTATGAAGCAGCTGATGCTGTGTGCCCTCACCGCAATCAATTAAAACCCAAGGACGCGACTTTTTGTTTTGTTGTCGACTTGCCCCCGAGCTATAAGGATTGAGGCTCTCTATCGCCAGCGCTGTGACGTTACGCTGCTTGGTTGGCACGCCAGCGGAGGTGCCCAAAAAGGTAAGCTTTAACATAAACGCCCTCTTTTAGCTAAATCCTTATCTACTGTAACGACTGGCATAGCATGGTTCTTTGACCTTCAATCATTTTACCGCCATTGGCTGTACATTCATTGACCATATTGGACTCATAAGATTTCCAGCCGCCATAAAAGCTGGCAACACACAAAATCACCACCAGCAGCTTTTGTGACCATGCTTTGATAGATACTTGCTGGCGATGCACCTCTGTAGCCTCTGTATGCTGTTTGGCTGCAATCTCACTGTCAGTCGCTGTCCTGTTGGGCTTATTCAAGTCTGTCATTTCTTATCCTAAAAAAGGTTTTGTCTATAAATAAACAAAACCTTTTATGTTGATTTTAAATCAATAATTAGGGCGTATCCTAATCATTGATACCATTCGCTTTGTTTAGAATTTTAAACGCCCGCCTTTTTCTTCGGCACGTTTAAACGCCTCACGCTCTTCGC
Organism: Psychrobacter sp. HII-4; assembly: GCF_904846595.1. Taxonomy (NCBI): domain Bacteria; kingdom Pseudomonadati; phylum Pseudomonadota; class Gammaproteobacteria; order Moraxellales; family Moraxellaceae; genus Psychrobacter; species Psychrobacter sp. HII-4. The sequence goes on from NZ_CAJHBJ010000007.1 coordinate 87,442, forward strand.
AGCGTTTTAGCCAGTTTAAAATATTGGTGTACTTACTGCTATCCAAACCAGAGCCTGCATTGGCTCCGACGACAGCAAGATGCATCTGAATATCAGCGGCGCTAAACTCACTACCAGCAAACCAATGATTGTCCTGTAGGTGCTGCTCCATCATGCCCAGCATACTGTCTAGGCTGCGGCTAATCATGTTTTTTTCCACTTGGCTTTGGATTTTTTTACTAACAGGCTTAATTAGCATTGGTGATTGGTCAACGACTTTGCTAAATACCAAGCGCATCACTAGCAGCGGCATCAATGATGCCTCGGCAAAGTGTAACCAAAAGGTATAAGCCTCCCACGCCGCTTCGTTGTCATCAGCAGGTTTGAACTGCTTGTCGGTATCGTAATGCTTGATTAAATACTCGATGATAAATCCTGACTCAATCAGCACGCGATCGTTGACCTCTAGCATTGGTGCATGACCGATTGGATGCACTTTTTTTAAGCTATCAGGCGCACGATACGCTTTGTTGCGCTCGTAGCACGTCAATTCATAATCGGTGTTTAGCTCTTCTAACAGCCAAATAATACGAAACGAGCGTGAGTTTGCTAAATGATGAAGATGTAACATAAACCGTCCTAGTTATCATGTGAGTGAGCAATAGCATATAGACAAAGTGTCCTGCGCCTGACGCGCTTGGCAGTAGCGGCGTTTGTCCGTGACAGTGCTTGGCGTGCATACTGCTCGATAATAGCGCAATTCATCTGTCATTAACACACAAACTGCGGTGCACACGGGCAAAAACTATGGCTAAAAAACCATGGCTAACCAGTCAAACCTATCACGCGCTATATGATCGCCTTACTTTGAATGCAGCTGCTCTATCTTGCGCGTCATTTTGTCTATTTTTTGCTGATAGCGTTTAATTTTACGAAAACGATGAGCCGCAAGCACCCCTTCGATACGGCGGTTGGTCAGGCGGCGACGCGGCGGAAAACTCCCCACCTGTGGCTCGTTGTAACCATGCAGGCGATCATCACGGCGACGCGCCCTATAGCCAAGCACACTATCAGCAATCATAATCAGTAACGCGACAAAAATCATGCCGTACATAAATAATGAGCCGCCCTCATTGATGCTTTGGTGCAATATCGTAACCGAAAAGATAAACAAAAAAATCGGCTCAAGATAGCATAGCGTGCCAAACAACGAGACGGGCAACTTTTGACTGGCGACCATGGTCAGCGACATCGCCGCGGTGCTGATGATACCCAGCAGCGGCAACAGATACCAAAATTTATCGGTAGTGATCGCCAGCGCAAACCCGCCACTCATATACAGGGCGATCATCACCACTGGCGTCAGCAGCACCAAATCAGCGATAAGACCGGTGATGGGCGGTACTGCCAGCTTGCGACGCAGCAGATAATAAGGCGGATAACCTAGACAGACAAACAATGTCGCCCAAGAAATCGCGCCGTACTGCCAAACATCATACGCGATGCCCAGACCTGCGCAGATGGTGGCGACCCACTGTAGCGGTGTCATCGCTTCATTGTAAAAAAACCGACCCACCATGATCATAATCATCGGGTACAAAAAATACCCCAGTGTCACCTCAAGCCCCAGATCATTGACTGGTGCCCACATAAATATCCAAATCTGGGCGCCCAATATCGGCGTCGGCAAGATAAATAAAAACCACTCTTTGGGTGTTTTTAGGGTTTTTAGATAATCAAAGATATGCTGCCACTGTTTTAACACACTAACCAGCAGCACCAAACTCAGCAGCATCATCAGCACACGCCACGAGGCGACTTGCGTCCCAGATAGCGGCTGCATCAATAGACCAAATAAAAACAACAATGAGTATAAAAAGTTTGCTGCCACGGCAGCGATGGTGCCCTGCGACGTTTGGGTGGTGGTGAGCATAAAAACAGCCTTTTGAGATAAGCGCACGTCCTTGGCAATTTTAGAAAAAAACAAAAGCCTCAGACGCGGACGTCGGAGGCTTTTGTCTACAAGACCTGTTGTCTATCTCATTGTACACGCAGGTTGTACGTCGCCAATCATACTAAAACCCTTCAGTTTTAAAAGCAGGCTAATACAACCATCTGTCGTTACATATCACAAGATAAACGCTTGAAATGACTCATACTTATATCATAGCCAGCATTATGTCAAAGTCAGAATAGATAAGCAATGCATCCACTTAACGAGTCTTTAAATTTTTATATAGCCGATCTACTTTAAAACAGGTGCCGTACTACTGAAATGAATTTTATGCCACCTCTGGCGTGATGAAATCACACAGCGAGCAAAGAAAATTTATACCAGTAGCGCCTGAAACATAGTATCTTGCACGCCAGTTTTATTTCGGATCGACTATATCGTTACGAGTTTGGCGCTTTATTTGGCATCTAACTGCTCTATTTTTCGCTGGATTTTATCCATTTTTCGCTGATAACGGCGTATTTTACGAAACCGATGCGCTTTTAGTGCGCCATCAATACGGCGATTTATCAGGCGGCGGCGCGGTGGAAAGCCGCCTACTTGTGGCTCGCGGTAACCATGCAAATGATCGCTACGGCGCCGACTCAGATAACCTATCGCACTATCGACAATCATCACCAGTAGCGCTGCCGTAATCATGCCATACATAAACAATGAGCCTCCTTCATCTAAGCTCTGACTGAGCACGGTGATGGACAATACAAACAATAGCATAGGCTCGATATAGCTAAGCGCGCCAAATAGCGACACGGGCAGCTTGCTACTGGCCAGCATCGTCAGCGACATCGCCAGTGCACTAAAAGCGCCTAGCAGTGGCAATAAATACCAAAACTTCATATTTTGCGCCGCCATACTAAAGCCGCCACTGGTATAGAGCATCAGTAGCACCACTGGCGTCAGCAGCGTCAAATCAGACAACAATCCCGTAATCGGTGGTACAGCAATCGTCCGCCTGAGCAGATAATACGGCGGATAGCCCAAGCATACAAACAGCGTCACCCACGATACCGAGCCGTATTGCAAGATATCATGACCAATACCAAAAGCCGCCAGTAGCGCCGCCGCTCCTTGCAGCAGGCTCATCGGCTCACGATAAAAAAAGCGACCAAGAACAATCATCACCAGCGGCAATAAAAAATACCCCAAAGTGACATCAAGGCCATAACCGTTCACAGGTGCCCACATAAACAGCCAAATCTGCCCACCCAATATCGGGGTTGGCAGTATAAATATCAGCCAGTCTTTGGCGGTTTTGAGCGTTTTTAGATAATCAAAAACATGCTGCCACTGCTTGCTCACACTGACCAGCAGCACCAAACTAAGCAGCATCATCAACACACGCCATGACGCCACTTGCGTGCCCGTCAAAGGCTGCATAAATAACCCAAATAAAAACATCATCGAAAATAGAACACTCGACGATATCGACGCGATAGTCCCCTGAAAGGTTTGATTGGTCGTCAGCATAACAACAGCCTCAATTTAGCACTTTTTAGGTATAAGTAAGTATCATTCAAAGATCAGCATAAACAGTGGTAATAAAAGATAAAAAGGATTATCAAAGACAACATCCTATAAGCGATAAATGACATCCAAAAAAAAGCCTCCAACGATAACGTCAGAGGCTTTTTCTAGAGCAAGAATGCCAAACTAGAGCAAAAGCGAACTACTGAAACCGTTATTTATCGTCGGTATTGTCATCCTCAGTATTTGTTTCATCTAATACAGGATCGTCGGCAATGTCGATCACATCGTGAACGTCGGTCGCCGCATCGATATCGATTTGCGCTTGGCCTGCTACCTCAAAGGTGCCATCTTCACGCATGGCATCGACCAGCTTATCGTCGCTCTCTTCGTGCTCGACCCGCGCCATCGCCACCAGCTTTTCTTCTTTTGATAGGCGAATCAAGGTAACGCCTTGGGTGTTACGACCAGAGCTGGCCACATGCTCAACTGGCGTACGCACGAGCGTGCCTTTGTCCGAGATTAGAATGATATCGTCTGTAGGGTCAACCTTGGTCGCTCGCACCAGTGCGCCATTACGTGCGCTGGTTTTGATGGCTATCACACCGCCGCCACCGCGGTTTTGCGTATTAAACTCGTCGATAAAGGTACGCTTACCAAAGCCGTTTTCACAAGCGATAAGGATTTCGCGTACATCATCTTCGATAACGACTAGTGATTTGATAAATTCATCATCAGCCAAACGCATACCGCGTACACCTTTGGCAGTACGGCCCATGGCGCGGGCATCGTTTTCATCAAAACGAATGGCTTTACCACTCGATGCAAATAGCATCACCTCTTGGCTACCGTTGGTGATACGGGCGCTCACCAGTTTGTCACCGTCTTCTAGACCAATGGCAATCAAGCCATTTGAGCGGATATTGGCAAACTGCTTAAGCTCTACGCGCTTCACCGTACCATTGGCAGTGGCAAAGAAAACAAACGGCGGCTCGGCCTCATTGCTACTCTCTGAGCTATCATCATCGCCATCACTCACAGCATTGCCAGATAGCTCTTCGACGATTTTTGGAATAGGCAAAATGGTGGTGACGGTTTCGTCAGCATCCAAACTGATGAGGTTGACCAATGGACGACCGCGCGAGCCGCGGCTGGCAATCGGCACTTCAAACCCACGTAAGCTAAAGACGCGGCCGCTGTCCGTAAAGCACAGCACGGTCGCATGCGTCGAGGTCACTACCAAGTGATCTATCACATCATCTTCTTTCATAGCAGTTGCCGACTTGCCTTTGCCGCCGCGTTTTTGCGCCACATAATCATCGATAGGCTGTGTCTTGGCGTAGCCGGTGCGCGAGACAGTCATCACGACAGTCTGCTCAGGGATGAGATCTTCACGGTTAAAGTCCATACGCGAGTCGATAATATCGGTACGACGCTCATCACCAAAGTTATCACGAATCTCGATAAGCTCATTAGAGATGATACTCATCAGCTTATCAAAATCACCAAGAATCGACTCCAAATGAGCGATTTCACGCAGCAAATCTTGATACTCTTCGGTCAATTTGTCTTGCTCAAGCCCCGTCAAACGGTGCAGCTGCATGTCTAAAATCGCATTGACCTGCTCAAGTGATAAGCGATAGCGCTCCTCACCTTCGATCAAACCAAACGGCGCTTTTGGGTCCTCGCCTTCGATAAACTCAGGACGCACAGACTGGCTACCAGCCGCTGTTAGCATCGCCACGACACTACCGGAGCCCCATGTATTATTTAATAAGCTCTCGCGTGCCAAGCCGCGGTTGGCCGAGGCTTTGATAGTGGCGATGATATCGTCGATATTGGCGAGCGCAACGGTCAGACCTTCGAGCAAATGACCACGGACGCGCGCTTTGTTTAGCTCAAAAATCGTACGACGCGTCACCACTTCTTGACGGTGACGAACAAAGGCGGCTATCAGCTGGCGCAAAGTCAGCAGCTTTGGCTGACCATTATCCAGCGCGACCATATTGATACTAAAGCTCGACTCTAGCGGCGTTTGCAAAAACAAGTTATTAACGATAACTTCAGCAGTTTCTCCGCGGCGCAAGTCAATAGCGATACGCATCCCTTCTTTATCAGACTCATCGCGAATCTCGGTGATGCCCTCGATTTTTTTGTCTCGTACCAGCTCAGCGATACGCTCAATCAGCTTGGCTTTGTTGGCCTGATACGGCACTTCGGTAAAGACAATACGCTCGCGATCACGGTTGACACCTGTGTCACTCATCGGCTCGATATGATAGCGCCCACGAATATGCAAGCGGCCTTTACCGGTACGATAGGCATCTAAAATACCCGCGCGGCCATAAATAATACCGCCGGTTGGGAAATCGGGGCCTGAGATATGCGACATCAACTCTTCGGCTGAGACTTGTGGATTTGCAGCATAGGCAAGACAAGCATTGATGACTTCTGTCAAGTTATGCGGTGCCATATTGGTCGCCATACCGACGGCAATACCTGTCGCACCATTGACCAGTAGGTTGGGAATACGCGCTGGCATCACGCTTGGCATACGCTCAGAGCCATCATAGTTGTCTTCCCAATCGACCGTGTCTTTATCCAAGTCAGCAAGCATCTGGTGCGTGAGCTTGGTCATACGGACTTCGGTATAACGCATGGCCGCCGGTGGATCATCATCGATCGAGCCAAAGTTACCTTGGCCATCGACCATCGGATAACGCAGACTAAAATCCTGCGCCATACGCACGATGGCATCATAAACCGCACTATCACCATGTGGGTGATATTTACCGATGACGTCACCGACCACACGTGCTGATTTTTTATAGGGTTTGTTATAATCGTTTGATAGCACGTGCATGGCATACATCACACGGCGGTGTACAGGCTTGAACCCATCACGCACATCAGGCAGCGCACGTGAGACGATCACGCTCATCGCATAATCCAAATACGACTGCTTTAGTTCATCTACGATGCCAATAGGACTGACCGATTCGCTCATATACACTCCTTCACTCACTTTTTTCTGATACTGTCACACTGCTTGAGATGTCTTTGGGTCATACAAAAATACAGCTGCCAAAAAATGCAGCTATCATTGAAATATAGACTCCAAAAAACCCTCACTCAGCGCACAAAACAACAAGAAAATAGTGATACGGTTTTTGTTAAAAGTAACGTTTTATAAAAGAAGCTATTTTAGCACAAATTTGCCGTATTAGGGGCATTTGCACAGGATTAAAACCAAGCGAATCAGGAGATTAGCGGTCATTTTTTTGACTTTTTTTCTCTATTTTTTGTGGGTCAGCGGCAGATCTTTTTAGACTGACTAATCTTGCCGTTATGACAAACAAACTTGCCATCTTTTGAGCAGTGCGACACCCCGCCCATTTTCCCTGAACAAGGTGTGTTTCGAGCTTGTGCTTGGCTGATGGGCGCAGTGATAATGGCGCAAGTCAGTAGTGATAACAAGATAGATTTCATAGGGTTTCTCTTATTGACGTCTCGTTAAGCGGCATAAAAAACTGCGTCCAATATTATGGACACAGTTTGGTGGATTGTCAGACGATTTATCCGTTTGAGTATCGTCAACCTATTGCGAAATAGCAGCCGTAGTACATGACCTAAAGGCTGCCAATGTTATGTTGGATTGACTACCGGCTTAAAGTTTTGATCAAAAAACGCACGCGTGGCCTCAGTACAGGCTGGACTGACCAGACCACCATGATAGTTGGTATAAAATGCTAGGAGCGGTATATTGCCTTGCGCCTCAGCGTCAGCTTTTACCTTTTCTACGCTCTGACTAAAGCGGGTCTGTACGCGGACTCTGACTGCCTCTGCATCCCAAGTATTCATGGCAGCTTGGCCAATCAAGCTCAAGGTCTGCTGATCTGGGCGCTCGTCAGCATTGTCGATATCGACATCGAGCACGGTGACATTGAGGTTTTTGGCTGATTTTTTTGCCGCTGCTTGCAGTAGCGTGACCATCGAGCCGGTATTGGTATCAAAATAAACCGTCGGATCCTGGTTGCCGCCGCAAAGCAGTGTCGGCATGGTCGGCACATAACCACGTAAGTCATTGTCTTTTAATGCCTTACGTAGAGTGTTTTCAGGCACGGCTGCTGGTAGACCATCGCCGTTCTCTGCCCACAGTCCATCAGGATGTTTGTCGGTATCAGCGACATAGGCGGCACGAAAGTCTGTCTTAATCAGATAGTCATTTTCATCATAACCACCCAAGATAGAAAACAGTTTGCCTTGCTCTAGCCCTGCCAGCCTAGGGTCACTAGGATTTTTTTGAAACAGCGCATTATTAGGCAACTTGCCCATCTCCACTAGCTGACCAAACGACAATGCATTTGGCAGCTGTGCATCCGCATATTTATCTAGGAATATGTCTGATTTTTTATTATAAATATTGCCATATTTTTCTTGTAGGCCACTGCCAAGTAATGGCGCAAACCTTGAGGCACCGATATTGACGTTACCTCTAAATATCTCATCACCAAACGCTGCGAGCGCATAGGGCCCCGAAGATGGCGCGATGGCTGTCACTGGTTTTTCTTGGGATTGTAGCAATCTGGCCGTTGCCATCGTGACATAGCCGCCTTGCGAGTAGCCAGCGATAAATAGCTTGCCGGAATCCACAATATCACGGTAATTGACCGCATTGGCACGCTTTTGCCGTGCCATGATATCGCGTGCGCTGTCTAGGGCGTCGACCATGTCTGTCGACTGCTGCTGAGCCACAAGGTAAGGATGATAATCCAGCGTGGAGTCATCATAGCCTGCATAATTGGGTGCGACAACGATATAGCCTTGTGCGGCAAAATTAGCAGCGATTAAGTTGGCTTCGCTTACCGCAGGATTTTGAATATTACCCACTTGCGCAAAGTCATAAGACTTGTCGGTGGTCGTACCATGGGCATATAATAGCAGCGGTCGCGCGCCTTGGCATTCAGGAGCATCGCCCGTTGGCAGCATCAAAGCTGCGGTAGCATTGGTATCTTCGTCTGCAGCACCCTTGGTATCATAGCTGACTTTTTCTATCGTGACGCCGCATTTGGCTGCGGGCGTTGCGGTATTACTCAGCCCAAAGCTGCTGTCTACTTGAGAGGCGCTAAAGGAGTTGACAAATTCAGCAGTAGCTGATGAGACGATGTCGACATCATTGTCAAAGTCATTGTCATCGCCGCAGCCGACCAGCCATATACTACTGGCGATGGCGACTGATAAGACACTGCGCATCGCTATCGGTTTGTGAGTCGCTGCGCGGCCGCGCCGTGAGTGGGGAGTGATCATAATGGCTATCCTTAGCAGTCAAAAGCGGTGAAAAATTGTAAAAAAAGCGCCGTGCATCCTTGGCAAGTGATGATACCTTTATACCGCAAATACTACCGAAAAGCTACCAGAAAACAGACACAATAGCGCATCACAAGCACCAGCCATACCCGCGTTGAGTATCGACAAGCCTGCTCAGCCTCTCATCCCGCAGCCGATGATACCAAGCGCTTAAACATACCCAACGCCCACAATCACCTTTTACCGATAATAATATGACAAATATGGCAAACAACAACGACCTCCGTCTCAGCGACAAGCACGCATCTTCCAAAGTAAAAACCAAGACCACCACTAAGTTCACCACTAAAGCCACCGCCCAACCAGCAACAGCCGCTCAAAGCTGCAGCGAGCGCACAGATCGCAGCTTTGATGCCATCGCCGATCATTTTGAAAAAAAAGTCTACGGCGGATTAAAGGGTGAGATTAGGCTGGCGGTACTACGCCGTGATATTTTTGAGTACAGCGCCCAGATGCGCCAGCGCCTTGGCCGGCCACTACGTGTACTGGATGTGGGCGCAGGTCTGGCACAAATCGCCATCGAGCTGGCCGCCCAAGGGCATACTGTGGTAATCAATGACATCTCCGCCAACATGCTTGCCAAAGCCCAGGCGCATGCAGCACAGACAGACACGCCTCTTGATATCACTTGGCATGTCTGCCCTTATCAGGAGCTACCAGCAAAGCTAAGCACAGAAAAGTTAGATGCAGAAAAGTTTGATTTAATACTATGTCATGCGCTGCTTGAATGGCTAGCAGAGCCTGCCGGTGTGATGGACTTTTTTGATCAGTATTTGATGCCCAAAGGCGCGCTGTCACTGTGTTTTTATAACCCAGCGAGCTTTGATTATCGTAATTTAATCATGGGGAATTTTAATTTACTCGACAATAGCGACTATAAAGCAGACAACGTCAAGAGCCTAACGCCCAATCATCCAGTCGCAAAAGAAGAGGTCAAGACATGGCTCGCCGCGCATCGTTATCACGTCATACGCAGCAGTGGTCTACGCGTGTTTCATGACTATGCCCCGCTCAAACGTGGCGGACACACTGACCCCGAGGCGGTAATACGTATGGAGCTACGCTATTCACAGCACGAGCCCTACAAATGGCTGGGACGCTACCTGCATATACTGGCAACACGGCAAGCCTAACCTGCCTGCTCACTTGCTCAGTCTTGCCGAATATCTGCAAACCGCTCTACGCCATCGTACTCTGACCATGTGGTGGCATTGACGTCCGTTTCATCGAAGACAACCACATGCTCGAGTATGGGCAAAATACCGATGTGTGAGCCTATCTCATGATTGTGGTGGCTGGCGACCAAAGACAATACCGTCTGACCATCATCCAACTGCAAACGGTATAGATAGTTTGCACCGCGAAACACGCGGCCAACCACCAATGCTGTCTGCGTACTGTCATCGTCATGAATGATGTCATCAGGGCGCACCAGCACCTTGATCGGTGTGCCATTTGGATAATCATACTCACAGTACTGCGGATAGCCAGCTTCGTCGTAGACTTCCATACGGCGATAGATATCACCCAGCGCTGTCTCGACGTGCCCTTCTTTGATGATGCCATCTATCATCGCGCCTTCACCGACAAACTCAGCGACAAACGGACTGACTGGCTCATGATATAGCTCACTTGGCGTCGCCCACTGTACCAGCTTACCTTGATGCATCACCCCAACTTTATCAGCAATAGCAAACGCTTCGTTTTGATCATGCGTGACCAGTATCGCAGTGGTGTTGGTGCGTTTGAGAATATCACGCACACTCATCGCCAGCGACTCACGCAGTACCACATCTAGATTAGAGAACGGCTCATCAAGCAGCAGTAGCTTAGGTTTTGGTGCCAGCGCCCTTGCAAGTGCCACACGCTGCTGCTGACCGCCTGATAGCTCATTTGGGCGTTTGTCCGCGTGCTCAGTCAAGTCAACCAAATTTAGCATCTCAGCCACGCGGGCTTTTTTGTCGGCGGTAGACCATTTGTTCAGGCCAAACGCGATGTTTTTTGCCACACTTAGGTGACCAAACAACGCATAGTCCTGAAACACCATACCCATGCCGCGCTTGGCTGGCGCAACGGCAAACGACTTGCGCGCGCGCTTATCTGTCAGGCGTTGATTGCTCAGATAAATACTACCACCGCGGCTTTGCTCTAGTCCTGCAATGGCACGTAAGGCCGTGGTTTTGCCACAGCCACTATACCCCAAAAAACACCCAATCTCGCCCTGCTGTAACGTCAACGACAGACCATCGACGACGATCGTATCGTCATAACCTACGATGAGATCTTGGACACTAAAATACGGCGACGCTGCGCTATCTACTTGGTTTTTTTGGGAATTTGTGTTTTTAACTTTATGGTCTTGGCGGGCGTCGATCTTTTGCGGTGCCTCATCGGGTTTTGACGCATCTCGCTCGACAGCCGCATGCGCCAGATTATGGGCTTTGATAACTGAGGCGTTTTTTCGGTGCTCAAGACGCGTCTTGGCTTGTATAGACTTGGCCTTTAGACTGCTGGTATGGATAGATTTAGATTCTGATGGATCATGGGTTGAATCAGTGTACATAAAAGGTACCAGTTAGCGATAAAAAATAAAACCTTAGGCATGCTGCGCCCACATACAGATGGGTGCTAAAAACGACTAAAATAGTACTGTAGCAGGTTTAAAGGACTCAGGCCACACAAGTCATAGACCGCATGCTGATAAAGTGCATAAGTCATACTGTCTAAAACTGCTGTTAGCCTTGTTTGTCACTTTGGCGTAGCAATATCCATACTGGTAGCAGCCCAACCAGCACGATTAAGAGGCTTGGCAGCGCAGCTCGCCCCCACATACCCTCGCTTGTCATCTCAAACACCCGCACCGCCAGCGTATCCCAGCCTTGCCGCCGCGTCATCAAAGTAATGGGCATCTCTTTCATCACCTCAACAAAACCCATGAGCAACGCTGTCAAAACCCCGGGGCTTAATACCGGCAGCATGACCTGTCGCCAGCGCTGATAAGCACTGTCACTGAGCAGTTTGGCCGCCGCTTCTTGATTGACCGTCAGGCGCTGCAACTGGCGATCGACAGGCTGAAAACTCACCGTCATAAAGCGCGTCGATAGAGCCAGCAGCATCACAATGACGCTGCCTGATAATATCTGCTGCGAGGTGATACCAAAGGCAATCATCTGATTGTCAAGCCATGCAATGGGAATAAATATCCCCACCGCCAGCACCGTACCTGGTACCACATAGCCTAGGTTTGCCAAGGTCGTCATCAGCTTGGTTGTTTTGTCAGGATACTGACGCTTGATCCACGCGATGACAATCGCCAAAAAAGCAATAAACATCGTGGTCATACTCGCAATCATCAGGCTATTGGTGACAAAATCGATATAACGAGCATCGAAGTCTTGACGAAAATTGGCCGCCGTCCAGTAGATAAGCTGCAAAAACGGTATCAAAAAAGCCAGCGCAAACACTAGCGTACACAGCAGCGCCATACCCCACTTAGCAGGTTTGCTCGCCTCAAAACGATGACTGCTGCCTTGGGTGACAGCAGTGCCGCGCTTGGCCTGCCAATACTGCTCAAACAACACTACGACAAAGACCACACCGATCAATAACGCGGCAAGCTGCGCGGCCGTGGTCAAGCTAAAAAACCCAAACCACGCCTTGTAGATCGCGGTGGTAAAGGTATCGACATTAAACACCGACACCGCGCCAAAGTCCGCCAAGGTCTCCATACTGGCCAACAGTAAACCGCCGATAATCCACGGCAAAGCTTGCGGCAAGGCCAAACGAAAAAACACCCGTCGACGGCTCAGCCCCAGCATTTGACCAGCTTCAATCGCCCGCCGACCTTGAGACAAAAACGCTTGACGCGCCAGCAGATATACATAAGGATAAAACGCCAGCGACAACACCAGCCCTGCGCCCCAGACATTTCGCACGGACGGAATCGCCATACTTACGCCCAAATCACGTAAGGCGGTCTGTAACGGCCCACTAAAATCCACAATACCGACGGTCACAAACGCCAAAACATAGGCAGGTATCGCCAGCGGCAACATCAACGCCCACGAAAAAAACCGCTGGCCAGGAAAGCGGTACATACTGGTCACCCACGCCAAGGCAGTACCGACTGTCCCAGAAATAACGGTGACCATCATCAATAAAATAGCGGTGTTTTTGAGCACTTGTGGCAGCACATACTCACGCATGTGTGTCCAAATATCAGCGACAGGCTGCGTCCAAGACAACAGCACGATCAAAATTGGCACCAGCATAAACAACGAAATCAGTCCTAAGACTGATTTTGAAAGAATGCGCTTACGCAAAGTGTGGTCTTGATTGACTGCTGAATGCCCGTCACTCATATCACCATCGACGATATCGCTTTGACTTACAGACGCATCTGGCGTTGTGATCATATCATTATTACCGTGTCATACTTATAGAGTCCACAAAATAACAAATACCAATCCCAAAGAAATTTGAGATTGGCATCAGTCATCGAGATCTATTTATAACCCGCTTTATCCATCATCTGAATGGCTTGGGTTTGCAGCTCACCAAATTTTTGTACATTGATGTCGTCTTTTTTGAAGCTACCCCATGATCTTAGCATCTCAGACTCATCCACGCCTTCCTTGACCGGAAACTCCTTGTCCGAGCTGGCATAGATTCCTTGGGCTTCATCAGAGGACAACCATTCGATCAGCTTTAGCGTACCATCTGGATTGTCTGAGCCTGTGACCACACCGGCACCTGAGACGTTTACATGCGTACCAGTGGTGCCTTGATTGGCCCAAAATATTTTTACTGGGAAGTTTGGTTTTTCGTCCAATATACGGCCATAATAGTAGCTGTTGGCGATACCGACCTCACACTGACCCGCCGCGATCGCCTCTAGCATGCTGGTGTCATCACTGAACACATCTGTGGCTAAGTTAGCTACCCAGCCGCGGATGATTTCTTCGGTTTTTTCTGCGCCCAAGTGCTCAATCATGCTAGCAACCAATGATTGGTTATAGACTTTCTTTGAGGTACGTAAGCATAGCTTGCCTTTCCATTTTGGATCAGCCAAATCTGCATAAGTTGACAGCTGAGCGGCGCTGACCTTGCTTGGATCATAAAAGATCGTACGAGCGCGTAGTGACAGCCCTGTCCACTGGCCTTTTGGGTCACGATATTTGGCAGGGACATTGTTTTCAAGTACCGTCGAAGCCACAGGCTGGAGCAGGCCTTGCTGCGCGGCTTGCCATAAGTTGCCCGCATCGACGGTCAATAGCATGTCAGCTGGCGTGTTTTGGCCTTCTGCTTGCAAGCGCGCCATTAGCGGGCCTGTCTTGTCCGTTACCAGCTCAATTTTTACGCCTGTCTCTTCGGTATAACGATCAAGCAGCGGCTTGATCAGCTGCTCATTACGAGAAGAATAAATAGTAATGGTTTGCCCATCTGCACTTGTGGCATCATCGGTGGTCGCTTGCGGCGCAGTGCTCTCGCTGGCCGTAGTCTCGGCGCTCTCTTCTGTCGTTGAGGAATTACTACAACCCGCTAGTCCGAGCATCATGCCACAGACGACAACAGGTAAAGTAAGCTTAGAAGCAGAACGCGTAGCGCTGATGGTGTTCAATGACATGGTTTTCCCCATAATAGTGCTATAAAAAAGGTGAGATAGATAAAATGGCGACGATATAAAATGGGTATATTATCAATAACAATACTTGCTGCAGTGCAGAGTGCTGACACAAGACGTTAATAATCATGTCAGGCATGTCAGAATAGTCATGCCAGCTACTAGCAAGTTCCGTCACTGGCGATTGATAACCCCTAAATATATGGAAACAACATACTAATAGAAATGAGATTAATTATCAATACATTTGTTTAAGCGAGATTTAGCACCCATCTCCGCTCATTTTTGCCGTATTTTTGGGCCGTGTCTTCCCAACACAAACATAGCAGTTAGAGCAACCACTGACCCAAGATGACATTGACCGCCGCCTCAGTGCGTAAGATACGTGGACCAATGGTGACCGCCGTACAGCCTTGCTTGGTAAGCAAGTCAATCTCGTAATCTATCCAGCCGCCCTCGCTACCGATACAAACCAAGCTCGGTAGCGCCAATGATGACGGCTGGACGTATTGGGCAAATGATTGCGCGCTGTACGGGTGCGCCACGATGGCACGGCAAGTGATCAAGCCCCCCAGCTCATCTTCGACAAACGGCTTAAAACGCTTGGCCAACGTGATACGCGGCACGATGGTATCGACGCCTTGTTGTAGCCCTTCTAAGACAAACTCATCCAAACGATCGAGCATCGGGCTTTGCCAGTAGCTTTTTTGGGTGCGGTAGCTATTAATCAGGACGATATGTCGCACACCTAGCGCCGTCATATCCATGATTAGGCGGCGTAAGACCTTTGGCCGTGGCAGTGCTAACACCACCGTCAAATCAAGCTTTTTGGGCGGTGCGCAGCTCAGCTGTACATCGCATAGCTCGATTTTATCAGAGTGCATGCTTGCTATCTGCCCCGTACCGAGCTGGCCACCGAGCTTGCCTATTTTCAGCCTATCTCCGGTGGTGGCGGCTAATACTTGAGTGACGTGCGTGATTTGCGCTGCGTCATCGATATAAGCGGTGTCTGCCGAAAAGTTGTCGCTGGGCAATAAGATACAGTTCATAAAGGCTCTTGGTGCGACTGCTGGGCAATCACTTCTTCTATCATAGTCACTTGACGGGTCAGTACCGATTGTTGTTGGCTGGTCAGCCGCTCGCCTGCAAGCCCTGCCCGTTTGGCCAGTGCCAGATCACAAAGCCAAGCGGCTAACTGCTGGTAAATCAGCGTGGTTTCCGCACGGATGTCGCCAGCAGTATGGGCGGCTGACGCCCATGCCTCGTCTGTGAGATTATCTGGTGCCGCCGTGTCAGGAGAAGTATGCGTGTGAGAGGTCGTCACAGGACGATAAAAAGCATTGTACGGCTGATACAGCGCCCCAACCTCAGCGAGCTTGTCTACCACGCTTTGGCACGACTGCGTATAGCGCCCCATGATGACAGGCGTGGCCACACTTGCCGGCTCCACAGGATTGTGTCCGCCGATATCGACAAGCGAGCCACCGACCAATGCCACATTAGCAAGCTGATACCATATCATCAGCTCGCCCATACTATCTGCCACATACACTTGCGTGGCTGCCTCAATCGCCTCATCACGACTGCGCCGTGCCATCGTCAATGCCGACTTTTTGACGAGCTCGGCCACCTCATCAAAGCGCTCAGGATGTCTGGGCACGAGTACAAGCAGCGTATCGGTCAGTGCCGCCTGTGACAACAATTGCTGCTGTAGTGACAGAGCGATCTCTTCTTCGCCGCTGTGTGTGCTGGCCGCCACCCAAATCGGACGACCGGTGACTCCAAATCGCTCGGCCAGACTCATCTGATCGCTGATGCTACCGTGCAGCGAATTGCTTTGCTCATCTACGCGCGGCTCACTGGCGCTGCTGTCCTGCTTTGGCGCATTGATGACCCATTTTAGCGAGCCTGCCACACGGATTTGGGCACTGCTGGCACCGAGCTGCCGAAAGCGCTTAGCAGATTCATTGTCTTGCGCGATGATTAAGGTAAGGTTTTTCATCATACTACGACTGACAGCAGCAATTTTTTGATAACTGGCAAAAGAAGACGCTGAGAGCCGGCCATTGACCAAAATACTGGGAATACGCTGTTCGGCCAATTTAGATAAGATATTTGCCCACAGCTCTGTCTCAACAAACAATGCCGCTATAGGCTTTACGTGTGCCAAAAACGTCTCAATCACGACAGGGCTATCGACCGGCACATAACTATGGCTCATCTGGCCTTGGGCAATCTCATCAGCAAAACGGCTGGCACCACGGGCAAAACCCGTCTGAGTGGTATTGGTCAACCATATCTGATAACCCGCTGCCAATAACGCCTCTAGTAGCGGTGCGACCGTATTGGTCTCACCCAATGAAACCGCATGACACCAGATAACGCCATGATGCGTCATATTATCGCTCACAGCTATAGGAGGCGAGGGATAATGCTTACCAAAGCGCTGCGCCACTTCTTGCTGATAGTTGTCGCGCTGGTGCGAGCGTCTCCATACTTGCAGTCGATACAAGGGCTTTAGGACATTGATGGCGCATTGATAATAAAACGGCGGCTGATACACCGCATGATTAAGCCCTGATACTGAATCAGATCTCTGCGAAACGTGCTCAGATGGCGTAGGAGAAGATGACATAGCGTCGCCCAGATTGGTAATGAATCAGATTATATGGTCAATCCACTATAAAAGAATGACAGTATTAAACGCGCTTGAAGTATTACACATACCGATACACTCGTATATGTCTGTACTTGGCTGCTATCAATTTTTTTGATTGAATCAATGATGACAAAATGCCAATAAAAAACGCGCCAATTCTACCTCAATTTGACACTGAACAACACGCCTTTAATTACTGCCCGCCATAAGTATAAGCAGTTCAAAATAAAAGGGATACGTTAAGAATTGCGTTCTGCTGGTATAAATTTTTCTCGCTTGCTGTGCGCTTTGCACTCCAGAGGCTTCAAAAAATTCATCCCAGCAGTACTGTGTTCTTTTTAAATTGAAACGACTATATGTTAAACAATGATAAATATCAGTATCGCCACCATAACGACAGCAGCGAGCAGCAACTGATAGCGCTTGCTGCTATGTTGCTCTTGTTTTTGGGTGGTAATCAGCGCTTGCGCTTGCTGCCACTGCTCGAGCACACTTGCCGCTTCTGCATGACCGTTTTTTGCCGCTTGCTCGAGCCAATATTTACCATTATCGATATCTTGCGCCACCCCCAGCCCTTGGTAGTACATCTTACTTAGCAAACGCTGGCCACGGCTGTCGTTTTTGCTTGCCGCTTGTTTGACCCATTCAGCGCCCGCTGCCAGCGCCGCCTCTGTCTCGGCTGTGACACCTTCGCCGAGCAGCTCATACATTGCCAAGCGTAGCATGGCAGCAGTATTACCCGCCTCTGCTGCGGTTTGTAATTTGAGTAGTGCTTGTTTTTTTACAGCCAAATGCTTTGGGGCAAATTTCACCTGCGCGCGCGGTGTGTTTTGCTTGGCGATATACTGCTCGAACTGCTCTAGAATGCGACTGGCTTGCTGATAGTCTGACTCGCCAGCGCTCTGCATGACCTCAATTTCCTTTAGCTCAGTCATTAGCTGAGTAAACAGCTCGGGCGTAGGCGCTAGTTTGGCGTTCGGTGCCAATGGTTCTGGGGGTGCTTGGGACGATTGGGGTGATTGATGTTTTGAAGGCTGAGGTGCTGGTTGCTGAGTGCGCGGCGAGACAGATTCAGTTATCAGTGATGCGTCATGGGATAAGTTACTAATTGACGTTTGTGCTTTATCGAGCGATACGTCACTGAAGGCAATTTGGCTATCTGCCGTGGGCACGGTACTGACGCGCGCGCCTGCTTTTGCGTCATCATCGATACTGACTTGGCGGTCTATGCTATCGATGCCAGCAGCGCTATTGCGGCTGTCAGCATATTTATTTGTAGTGGTGCTGTCTGTGGTAAAAGATGGCGCGGTATCGAGTGCATCAGTGCCATGAATGCTGGGCGGATGTGCCGCAGGCAATCTGGCGCTCACCGCTTGATACAGTCCGCTTGCCACCTGATCACCTTGCACAGCAACAAAGGGGCGATCGATATGGCCAAACAGCCGCAGCCCGATAGGCTCTAACGCAAAAAACAACGGCGGCTTATCCGCCTCAGTCGCCTCATTATCCTCACGATAGACGACCGCCATATGCTGATAAAAATCCTCACGAATGAGCGCAAGCTCAGGATAACGCTTGCCTAATTCAAACTGCCCGTACCAGTGCGGCGTCTGCTGCCAGTGCTGCGCTAGCACGCGACCTGCATAAAACGCCAAAAACACCATCAAATTGCGATAGTGCTCATCAACCAGCAGCATCTCTTCAGACCAGCGCTCTGTTTTGATCAGATCGCGGCGTATCTGAGACAGCAAGGTATCGACGCGCTGCAAGCTTGCCAGCGACTCATCCAGCATACAAGCGCGCAGCTGGCTTTCATAAGCCATACCGCCTGCGATAGGACGATTGGCCAAAAAATCCTGCCAATAACCAGCTGCCATATAATCAAGGGGCGTTACGGGCGATGCAGCCATAAACCAGCGTGTCCTTTATTTAAATTCAAAAATTTAGGGCGTGTTGAACATTCGACCATGGCACTGACAGCGACTATTTTTTAGGCGATTCGATGTTAAAAATAATAAGTTTAGTCATTCTAAGCGCTTATTTTTAACGATGAAGCGGCAAAAAAGAGTC
>NZ_CAJHBJ010000008.1:0-100908 GCF_904846595.1 Psychrobacter sp. HII-4
ATTAAATAGATATTGATGATAAATTCGTCTATGGGCATCTCACAACTCCATTGTATTCTTGGTCGAAAACAATAGATTAGTGAGGTGCTCTTCTTTTTTCAATCACTTTCGAAGTTGAGAGTGGGGTTCAATAAATACTTATATAGTCAATCCGATATAAACATGATGCAGCGAGATAAAACGTTATTTTTCATAGCAGCGGTAATCAGGTAACTTTGAAGCATCAAGTGCTGCATCGATACTTGAACAGTCACCGTGCTGACGTCGCTTGTTATAATACTCTTGTCACTTTGTATCTATAGTCTCCAACAGTCTCCAACCTAGTGTTGCTAGGCAGTGTTTGCTATAATAGTGGCTTTTATGACACTACCTTGTAATGCTAAAGTGAGCCTTTAGATAAAGTGGCCAAAAGCCTGCTGTTAATATCGTCTCAACTTAGTACTTTGGGTGGTACTTTTCTTAACATATCACAGCAGTTAGATATAAATGATGCGGTCTTACGGTTATATGATTGATGGTTGCAATCATCACTGCCAACGGATCCAAAAAGGTGAATAGATTATGGTAGCGATTACTTTACCAGATGGTAGCGTAAAAAACTTTGAAGGCAATACCACCGTCATGGAAGTGGCGCAGAGTATTGGTGCAGGACTTGCCAAAGCGACGGTCGCTGGGCGCGTTGATGGTCAATTAGTCGATGCACACGATCCGATCACCCATGATGCCAAAGTTGAAATCGTGACGCCAAAAGACGCTGATGGTGTCGATATCATTCGCCACTCCTGCGCCCACTTGTTAGGTCATGCAGTAAAACAGCTCTACCCAGAGGTAAAAATGGTCATCGGACCGGTCATCGAAGATGGTTTTTATTACGACATCTATAGCGAGACGCCGTTTACCCCTGAGCATATGGAAGCCATCGAAAAACGCATGATGCAACTGATCAAACAAGATTATGATGTCATCAAAAAAATGACACCGCGCGATGAAGTCATCAAGATATTCGAAGCGCGCGGCGAAGATTATAAGCTGAAACTGATCAATGATATGCCGGGTGAAGAAGCCTTTGGTCTGTATCACCATCAAGAATACGTCGATATGTGCCGTGGCCCGCACGTACCAAACACGCGCTTCTTAAAAGTATTTAAACTGACCAAAATGTCGGGTGCATACTGGCGCGGTGATGCCAAAAACGAGCAGCTGCAACGTATCTATGGTACAGCGTGGGCTGATAAAAAAGACCTAAAGGCCTATATCCAGCGTATTGAAGAAGCAGAAAAACGCGACCACCGTAAAATTGGTAAAGCGCTCAATCTGTTTCATATGCAAGAGCAAGCGCCGGGCATGGTGTTTTGGCACCCTAATGGCTGGACGATTTATCAAGTGCTTGAGCAATATATGCGCAAAGTCCAATACGATCACGGCTATGAAGAAATTAAAACACCGCAAATCGTCGATCGTAGCTTGTGGGAGCGCTCAGGACACTGGGGCAACTATGCCACCAATATGTTTACCACTGCCAGCGAAAACCGTGATTATGCGGTGAAGCCAATGAACTGCCCATGTCACGTGCAAGTATTTAACCAAGGCCTAAAGTCATATCGTGACCTGCCACTGCGTATGGCAGAGTTTGGCTCGTGTCACCGTAATGAGCCATCAGGCTCCTTGCATGGTTTGATGCGCGTACGCGGCTTTACGCAAGATGATGCGCATATCTTCTGTACCGCAGCACAAATTCAGCAAGAGGTCGCTGACTTTATTAAACTGACCCTAAAAGTCTATGAAGACTTCGGCTTTGATAACATCATCATGAAGCTCTCCACCCGCCCTGAAAAGCGTGTTGGCTCTGATGAGTCTTGGGATTTTGCCGAAAAAGCTTTGGCCGATGCTCTCGACAGCTCAGGTCTCGATTGGGAATACTTGCCGGGTGAAGGCGCGTTTTATGGTCCGAAGATTGAGTTTAGTCTAAAAGACTCTCTAGGCCGCGTCTGGCAGTGCGGTACCATTCAAGTTGACCCCAATATGCCTGAGCGTCTTGATGCCGAATTCGTCAACGAACAAAACGAGCGTGAAACCCCAATCATGCTACACCGTGCTATTTTAGGATCGTTCGAGCGTTTCATCGGTATTTTGATCGAACACTATGCCGGTTGGATGCCAGTATGGCTTGCACCCAAGCAAGTGGTTGTGATGAATATCACTGACAAGCAAGCAGAGGCTTGTGAAAATGTGGTTAATGAGCTGAAAAACGTCGGTATTCGAGCCGTTAGCGACTTGCGTAACGAAAAGATTGGATTTAAGATACGAGAGAAAACATTAGAACGTATCCCCTATATGCTAGTATTAGGGGATAAAGAGATTGAAACGGGCAGCGTCAATGTCCGGACGCGTGAAGGCGAAAACCTTGGCGTGATGAGTATCTCTGACTTTATGGCATTAGTACAGACCGCTGTCGGTAAAAAAGGCCGACAGACCCCAAAAACAGATGAGGAGTAATACCTATTAAACAGTCCAACCGTTTGAACATCAACGAAGATATCAAAGTCAAAGAAGTCCGACTCGTCAAAGAAGACGGCGAACAAATGGGCGTGGTCGATATCGAAACCGCGATGAAAGCGGCGCGTGATGAAAACTTAGATTTGGTCGAATTGGTTCCTGAAGCAAAACCGCCTGTATGTAAGATCATGGATTATAAGCACTTCTTATATGATCAAAAACAAAAGGCCAAAGAAGCTAAGAAAAACCAAAAGCAGACTCAGCTTAAAGAGATGAAACTACGCCCTAGTACTGAAGAGGCGGATTATCAAGTTAAGCTGCGTAAAATCATTAGTTTCTTAGAAAATCAAGATAAGGTTAAGATTAGTATTCGTTTCCGTGGACGCGAAATGGCGCACCAAGATATTGGTCGCAAGCAACTTGACCGCATCATTGAAGATACCGCTGATATCTCAAACGTCGAACAATATCCTAAGATGGAAGGTCGTCAGATGGGTATGCTGCTCGGCCCAACTAAGAAAAAGTGATCGACTAACCAGATTGCTATTAGTTAGTGGCAGCTATTAATCGGCATGCTAATCCGTCGATGTTAGATAATGTCGATATTGATTAATATGGATACTTATACTGTTGACCATCAATATGCTACGGGATATTGATGGTTTTTTGTATATAGGCTTTCTGCCTATTTATCATAAGCGGCGATACTGCCTTTATTAGCTATGGTTTTTATCACCTATAGTGTTTATCAGTTATAGCGTTTTAAACGCTATTTTTGGTATCACAAGCTGACGCTATTTTACAAAACCTCTCTTCTCAAGCTTTTCATTACCAGTTAGTCTAAAGCTCAATGGCTCTGTATTTATTCGCCTTTGTATTTATTCGGCTTTATATAAACCACAGGCTGTGACATACAGGCCGCGACTTGTCTTTTAAATAAAACAATACCCGATATAGTCGACACTACATAAACCGCACGGATGATGTATAGTCGATACACTCTAAAAATGTCATAGCGCTACTGGGATGAATTTTGCGCAGCCTCTGGGAACGCAGCATGCAAGTAAAATTTATACCAGTAGCGCGTTTAAATCCATAACAGTTTTACATTCAGCTAACTATATTACTGATTTTTTCCCTTTAGAGATTATAGGAAACTTTATGCAAGAATTGACGCCACCAGAAAACGCCGCTGCGCCAAGTATTTCACTGACGCCGCCTGAGCCCGTCAAAGAAATACAAAAAAGTGAAGCCGACCAAATGGTGACTCTCGATAAAAGCCAAATACCAGAGCTCGATGCTAAAGTTGATGCTTTTGTCGATCATGTCATCACCAACTCTGTACATAGCCCTGAGTTTCAGCAAAACGTCCAGTCCATACACAACTTAGGCAATAAAGAGATTCGTGAGTCCGCGCAAGTCTCTAATCGTATGCTCGAGCTGCCAGCAAAGAGCATCAACGACAATTTGTTTGATAACTCCCCCATCGCCAAATCTCTGACAGAGCTGCGCGGTATCGTCGAAGATTTGGACCCTAGCAAAAAAGATTTGACCAGCTCACGCAAGCTGTTTGGCCTTATTCCTTTTGGCAACAAGGTTCAAGATTACTTTCGTCAATACGAGTCAGCGCAGTCACATATCAATGCCGTCGTGACCAGTCTCTATAACGGCAAAGACGAGCTGCTCAAAGACAATGCCATGATTGAGCAAGAAAAAGTCAATATGTGGGAGCTGATGCAATCGATTCGTCAGTACATTTATGTGGGCAAAAAAATCGATGAGCAGTTGGAGCAAAAAGTCTATGCCATCGAGGCGACTGACCCAGAAAAAGCGCGCATCATCAAAGAAGAGATGCTGTTTTATGTGCGCCAAAAAAACACCGACTTTTTGACGCAGTTGGCCGTCAACGTCCAAGGTTATTTGGCGCTTGATACCATTCGCAAAAACAATCTGGAGCTGATCAAAGGTGTCGATCGCGCGACCACGACGACCATCTCAGCGCTCCGCACGGCGGTGGTGGTCGCACAAGCGATGACCAATCAAAAACTGGTACTTGATCAAATCACTGCGCTGAATAAAACTACGAGCAGTTTGATCGAATCGACCTCTGCGATTCTCAAACGTCAATCGGGCGAGATCCATGAGCAGGCGACCAGCAGCAGTATCGAGCTTGATAAACTGCAAAACGCCTTCAATAATGTCTATGATACGATGGATATGATCAGCAATTATAAAGTTGAAGCGCTAGAGAACATGAAACAAACGGTCAACACCTTGACCACTGAGGTCGATAAAGCGCAAAAGTATCTCGATAAATCCAATCAGACCACGGTGCTAGAGGTCTCAAAGGAATTAGACAGCAAAAAAATCACCGATAAGTCTAGTGCGGTAGATATTGATATTTGATGGGTTTTTTCAGCTGTCTTCTGTAAAAGCAGACAGCTTGTTGCGACTTAATACAGATTAGACGATTGACGCAAGATATTGCCTCGTCGTTCGTGTTAAGATAGCCCTTATTAATAATTTTAAAAATAGATACGGTAATTTATGAGTTGGAACGATCCAAACGCCTCAAGTGAGGCAAAAAGATATGACAATCCTATCCCTAGTCGCGAGCTGATACTGAGCACGATTAATGAGCATGGCGAAGTCACTCACAAGCAGCTGGCGCAGATCTTTGAGATTGAAGATCCAGATCAGTTTGATGCGCTGGG
This sequence comes from Psychrobacter sp. HII-4, assembly GCF_904846595.1. Taxonomy (NCBI): domain Bacteria; kingdom Pseudomonadati; phylum Pseudomonadota; class Gammaproteobacteria; order Moraxellales; family Moraxellaceae; genus Psychrobacter; species Psychrobacter sp. HII-4. The sequence goes on from NZ_CAJHBJ010000008.1 coordinate 5,211, forward strand.
CAATCGCCTAAAAGCCATGGCACGCGACGGTCAAGTAAACCGTGAAGGTCGTCCTTATCGTTATCGGACAGTGACCAAGCAAGATGTGGTCACCGGTACTGTGTCTGCGCATCCCAAAGGTTTTGGCTTTGTACTATTAGAAGACATGCCCGATTTGTTTTTGCACGAAAAACAAATGCGTTGGGTATTTAACGGCGATACAGTAGCCGCAATCGGTACCTCAACAGACAACCGCGGTCGCACCGAAGGCCGCATCGTCGATATCATAGAGCGTCGTCAAAACACCTTCATCGGTACGCTAACACGTGATGACGAAGGTTACTGTGTCGAGCTTGGTAGTCCAAACCATCACCAACCCATTACTGTCACTGATGAAAACGTACAGGCTCTAAACGCCAAGCAAGGCGCACCCGTTAAAATCGACATCATCGATTGGCCAAACCAGCACGAGTTTGCTACTGGCAAAATCACTGAAGTTCTCTCCGATGACAACGACCGCGAGCTGATCATCGAAACGACTCTGCTCAATTATGATATTCCATCAGAATTTAGTGAAGCGGCTCTCAAGCAAGCCAATGATTACGAGGAGCCTACTGACAAAGACCTAAAGGGCCGTACTGACTTACGTCATTTACCCCTAGTCACCATCGATGGTGAAGACGCACGCGACTTCGATGATGCGGTATATGCCGAAAAACGTTCAGGCGGTAACTACCGCGTCTTAGTGGCTATCGCGGATGTCAGCCACTACGTCACGCCAAACTCGCCGTTAGATAAAGACGCGTATGAGCGCGGTACGTCAGTATACTTCCCGCATCGTGTCATTCCGATGCTCCCTGAAGTATTGTCGAATGGTCTTTGTTCGCTAAACCCTGATCGTGATCGCCTATGTATGGTGGCTGATATCAAGATATCGCGCGCTGGTAAAATCACAGGCTATGAGTTTTATCCAGGTGTGATGCACTCACAAGCACGCTTGACGTACAACCAAGTCAACGCGTATTTTGACAATCCAAAAGACAAAAGCGTGCCTGATTCTTTGACAGGCAATAAAGACGTTAAAAAATCAATTGATACACTGCATCAACTCTATAAGCTGCTTTTGAAAAAACGCGAAGAGCGTCATGCGATGGAGTTTGAGACAGTAGAGACCTATATTAAGTTTGATGAAAAAGGTGGCATTGAAGCAATATTGCCACGTACGCGCGGCGATGCGCAAAAGCTGATCGAAGAATGTATGCTACTGGCCAATACTTGTGCGGCAAACTTTGCTCTCAAGCATGAGCTGCCTGTCTTGTATCGTAACCACGATCGGCCAGATAGCGAAAAATCCATGCGTATCCACGAGTACGCCAAAAACTTTGGTTTGAGCTTCCCAGAAGAGAGCCCAACGCAGGCCGATTATCAGCGTATCATCGAAGCCACCAAAGACAGACCCGATGCCATTAGCATCCACAGCATGCTGCTGCGCTCGATGATGCAGGCCAACTACGCGCCTGACAACATCGGTCACTTTGGCTTGGCGTATGACGAGTACAGTCACTTTACCTCGCCTATCCGCCGTTATCCTGATTTGATGCTACATCGTGCGATCAAGGCAAAAGTCACGGGTAGCAAACAGCCAGTGATGGATTTTTCACTCGAAGACGCAGGCACGCAAACCTCAGATACCGAGCGCCGCGCCGAAAAAGCCTCGCGTTTTGTGGAGTCATGGCTCAAATGTCACTACATGAAAGATCATGTCGGTGAAGAGTTCAATGGCGTGGTGACCACCGTGACGAGCTTTGGCTTATTTGTCACCTTGACTGACTTGTATATCGACGGTCTGGTGCATATCTCAAACGTCGGTGATGACTTCTTTGTCTATGATGAGACGCAGCAGCAGCTTATCGGTAAAGACAAAGGTACGCTGTTTGGTCTGGGCGATTTGGTCAAAGTCAAAGTCGCAGGCGTTAATATGGACTTGCTACAAATTGACTTTGATTTACAAGCCAAGCTACAAGCCAGTGAGATGAACCAAACCAAAAAAGACCAAGCTAAAAAACCACCAGCCAAAAAATCGCCAGCTAAAAAGAGCAGCAATCGCAAAGGCTCAAGCAAAAAAAGCTAAGCTACATAAGATGTAGTAGATAAAAAGGTATTGATAAAAAAGGCTAACTCAGTGTTAGCCTTTTTTTGTGCCCGCTACGCTATTGGGCTTTAGCCACTTGCGCGACTCGCTGCTGCTCGGCTCGCTGTGCTTGCTCTATCTGCGTGGTGGCATCATCCAAGATGGCCTTGGGCTGCTGACCTAACGGCTGACTGGCAATATTTTCGCCAGTGTTTGCATCTGTCGCAGTCACCGACTCAGCGCTATTATTGTTTACTAGTATCTCTCTGTGCTTATCACGCTGATGCCCGCTTATCAGATTAAAACCCAATAATACCACCATGCCCACAAGTGCAAAGATAATCAAATGTTTCATTTGCATAAAAGTGTCTCGTCTCTAGATAGTCATCAAATATCTATTTTATTGCACTTTTTATGCCGTTTTTTAGGGCGTGTTCGCATTTTAAAAATGGTGATAAAAATGAGATAAACTGCCACTAAACATTTGCCACTAAACAAGGAAGATAGTGCAGATAATCTCGAGATATTAGTCAGCTATTTGACCCTGTTTGGCCAAATTTAGCCACTTTTCACTCACTTAGATGGCTATCGATTGAGTTGAGGACAGGCGCTAAGCTGATTATTCTTGCGGGCTATTGTTATTTAGCAAGTCAGTCTCATCTGAGTTTTCGGCGATTTCTTGCTCGACCTTTTCCATCAGCTTATCATCGGGGCGGGCATCGAGGACATCGCTGGCACTGCGGCCTTGCAGAATAGTTTTGGCACGGGCTTTTGCTTGCTCTTTATCTTTATCATCGGTGGAGCTTGGCGCTTGATTGCTTGAGGTAGCGCTGGGCACGGTGGTCGTAAGGGTAGCACCCGAGGTAGCGTTGTTTTGTGGCATCTGCTCAAAAGCTTGCTCTAATTTATGGTTAAAACGCAGTCGATAAATGGGCTCAGGTAAGCTAAAGCCTTCATTTTCTAGCGCATGCTTAGTCTCGCGAATAGCGATACTACGCGCTTTAGAAAAATCGGTCTCGGATTGATCCACCCATACCTGAAACTCTAAAATGATATTTGAGTCGCCGACATTGGTAATGACGGCAATCGCTTTTGGCTCATCTAAGACAAACGCCAACTGGTGTATCGCATCTAGTCCAACCTTGATGGCTGCCAGCGGGTCATCGTTGGCGTCCACACCCAGCTCAAAAGTAAAGCGGCGCTCAGGGTTTTTGGTGTAATTTAGAATAGTACCTTTAAAGACCTCGGCATTCGGAATGCGCAGCTGGTTGCCATCTAAGGTCATCAAAATAGTCGCCCGCGATGTCAGGCGCACGACGATACCCTCTTGCCCATTGATGACAATGTGGTCGCGCGCGCGAAACGGTTGCCTGATGCTAAGCATGAGTGAGGCAATATAGTTTTCAATTGTGTCTTTGACCGCAAAACCAACCGCGATACCGATCACGCCTGCCCCGCCAAGTAGCGTACCCAAGACAGTCTCTGCGCCGATCAGACTCAGCGCCAAGATCAGACCAAAAATGATAAAAATAACTTTGATGGTTTGAGCCAGTAGCTCTGCCACAAATGGATTTGGCGTCAGACGTTGCCACATGTTTTTGCGATTGGAGAGCCAGCTGCCAAACCAAGTCACCAAGCCAAACAGCACTATACCGACCAATAGTAGCGGCACTGCCTTCACTAGATTGGTCACCTGCGCTTTTAGGCCTTGATAGACAGTGGTAACGTTGTCTTGTACATCAAGGGTACGATTGATTCGGTCTTCGACCGTGACCACATCTGTCAAGCGATTGGTCAAGTTGATGGCTTGCTGTGCCTTTTTTTCATTGGGCGTCTCTCCCGTCAGGGTAACCACCCCTTGCGTCACGCTGACATTGACCGCTTGCAATCCGTCTATTTCTGAAAATATGCCAGTGATACGTTGGCGGATATCATTGTCTTTTTGCGGAGTCGGCGTGGTCTCGATTTGCGCGTTATTGGTGCTCTCACCACTGATGATAGGCGGCGGGTCAGGCTCAGGTGATGGCTCTATGATCTCTGGCGTCTCAGCTATGCTGTCAGAGGTAACAGGTGCTGGCTCGGCATTGTCTTCATCAAGCGCTTCTGCATTGTCAACATTGTCACCGCTGAGCGCAGCGCTAATGGAGGCAGCATCTTCAATAGCTGCATGAGCTGGCAGCTGACCAAGCAGCGCCAATAGCAACAGCAGCTGACCACACAGACTGGCCAGATGGCGGATGATGTTGGGCGTTTTTTGCGTGAGATAAATCGACATAAGCATCCTTTGCTTGTTGCATCATTGCCAAAACCTCAAGGTCTTATGCAAGCGTGGTTCCTGCTCTTTGTCTTACCTTATCAGCTAGGCGTAAGTCTATCTACGATAAAGCAAACAAACATATGGCTATTTGCTTGACGCCGCCGCTATGGCGCAGCAAACAGATAGCCGTAGCGCGTTGCCTATCCTCGCCATTGAGCGCTGAGCCCAGCAAGTAAGAACCTAGCGAGTAATTTTTTAGCAAATCTTAGGTGAGCTTAGCTGTCTAGATATGCTTGAGCAGCACGCAAATCGAGTGTGCCTTCGTAGATGGCGCGGCCGGTGATGATACCCTCGATACAGTCGCCATAGGGTTTTAGTAGCTCGATGTCTTTTATGTCGGTCACGCCGCCTGAGGCAATCACAGGCAGGCCACCTTCGCGAGCTAGATTGACTGTCTGTTCGACGTTGACGCCTTGCATCATGCCGTCACGGGCGATGTCGGTATAGACGATTGACGATACGCCTACATCGGCAAAGCGCTTGGCCAGCTCGGTAGCGCGAGTATCAGTGACATTTGCCCAGCCATGGGTCGCCACCATACCGTCTTTGGCATCGATACCCACGATGATATGTCCTGCAAACTCACGGCAAGCTTCAGTGACAAAGTCGGGATCTTCGACTGCTTTGGTGCCGATAATAATATACGTCAAACCTGCAGTGATGTACTGCTCGATGGTGTTCATATTGCGCACACCGCCGCCCAACTGGATAGGCAGAGTTGGATAAGCCTTGGCAATGTCATTGACCACTTGTCTGTGTACTGGTACCCCATCAAACGCCCCGTTTAAGTCCACCAAATGTAAGCGGCGCGCACCTTCTTCTACCCAGCGCGCCGCCATGGCCACAGGATCGTCAGAAAACACCGTATTATCCTCCATACGGCCTTGCTTTAAGCGCACACATTTACCATCTTTTAAATCAATCGCCGGAATAATGACAGGCACAGCACACATAGGACATTCCTTATAACGCACAAATAAAATAAGTAATCTAACATATCACTGATACTAAAATACTACCGCAGACCATTTCGAAATCAGTGGCTGACAAAATCAGTCAGAATATAGTATCAGTAAATTCTCTTCGTGTTGGCTCAAATCTGAATAATTCAAACAACGAATAATGCCAAAAACTTAACAATCATAACCATAAGTTTTAGCAAACGGAATCACTGGCAACATTAGGTAAATTCACTTACCGGCTGGCAATTTTAGGTCAATTTAGCGTATAATCCTAGGTAAATTTGTATTTGTTTCTATATGATAGCAACCATGCGCCACACTTTTTTCAGTTAACCATCACTGAAGTGCTCATGGCGGTCAGGATGAATCGAGCAACAGCTAAATGAACCAGTACAATATTGGCTGACAGTTGGCTAAAAGGGTTAACGTAACAATCTTCAATGCCAGTCTGAGAGCAGACTGCGCTACGCCATTACCCTTGAGACGTCTGTTTATACATCTCCCTTACATCCCTATCATGAGATAACGCCTTAGACAGTCACTCCTATATTCCCAGCGGCAGATGGTCATATACCGTATGTCTACCAGCGGCAGGGCTAGTGTGACTTCGACCAGTTTATCTATCTTTGTAGATTACTTGGCTGCGTTTTTATGTCATTGGCTCTGCAACAAAAAGCCAGTTCATAAAGCGACAATCGTGCTGGTTTACAGGTTTTAATTTTCAATGAAACGTATGATGGAGCTGTTTACGATCAATGCAGTCGCTTTTGGCCAACGCCCAAAGTGAGTGCGTTTGGTTTGATGGTTTTAGCATACACCTTGGTAGCCAGTCGCCAACTTTGGTAATTCGAATAAGACATTAACGTGTTGTTAAGGAGTCTAAGGTCAGCGTTAATACTCTTACTAGCAGTGATATTCTTGCGTTGTTTTCAAAGCCTTATGTATCTCTATCCTACTATAGGAATAGCGAGTTGAGGGCTTTATTAAATGACGCGGATGTTCATGCTACCGATATACCAAACAGGACGTCTGGTATCGTTTTAGACTATGGACTAAGTTTTCGCTTATGATTACCATCAAAAAAGGTTTGGATTTGCCCATCACCGGTGAACCCTCCCGCGAGATATCTGAGCACCAACCAACACATGTAGCAGTCATTGGCTATGATTATGTGGGTATGAAACCCACAATGAATGTCAAAGAAGGTGATGTCGTAGCTAAAGGCCAGCCCGTTTTTGAAGACAAAAAACGTGTTGGTGTTATCTACACTGCCCCTGCTGCTGGTAAAGTCGTCGCGATCAATCGCGGCGAGCGCCGAGTGTTTGAAAGCCTTGTAATTGCGGTCGACCCAAACGGTGAAGAAGTAGACTTCGAGCGCTATGACTCCCAGCAACTTGCTGACCTAGACTCGAAGGTCGTTGAAACCCAACTGCTGGCCTCTGGCGAATGGACTGCGTTTCGTACGCGCCCCTATAGCCGCGCACCAGAAATCGGTGCCCGTCCGCATGCCATCTTTGTCACCGCGATGGATACCAATCCACTTGCGTTTGACCCGATGCTGCTGATCAATGAGGAGCTGCAAGCGTTCAATGACGGCCTCGCAGTATTATCTACCCTCAGCCCTAAGACTTTTGTCTGTCATCATGGTGATGCTAGCCTGACGCCCGTTGCAAAAACTGCGGCTAATAATGTCACTGAGTATCATAGTTTTGTAGGTAAGCACCCAGCAGGACTCGCCGGCACGCACATTCACTTTTTGCATCCAGTCATGCGCGGCGTGACCGTATGGACGATTGGCTATCAAGATGTGATTGCGATTGGTAAGCTGTTCACAACTGGACATCTATATACACGTCGTATGCTAAGCTTGGCTGGCCCTGCAGTCAATACGCCACATCTGATCGCAACCGAACGCGGTGCTGACATCACAGCATTGACCAAAGGCCAACTGGCCGCTGGTGAAAACCGTGTCATCTCAGGCTCAGTGCTGTCAGGACGCAAGGTGTTTAGCAACGTCGCTTATCTTGGCCGCTTTCACAACCAAGTCAGCGTCCTACCTGAAGGCCGTGAGCGTCCAGCATTTCACTTCTTTACCGTTGGTAAAAACCGCTTCTCTAAACTGCCGATCTATATTTCGCAGTTTTTTGGTGGCAAAAAATACAACTTCACCACCACCAGCAACGGCTCACCGCGTGCGATGGTACCCATCGGTGTCTATGAAGAAGTCATGCCGCAAGATTATCTGCCAACACAGCTACTACGTGCCTTGATTGTTGAGGATATCGTTAGCGCCGTTGATTTGGGCGCACTCGAATTGGACGAAGAAGATTTGGCATTATGCACCTTCGTCTCTCCTGGCAAATATGAATTCGGTGATATCTTGCGTGATAACTTAACGCGCATTGAGCTGGAGGGCTAACCACGATGAAATTTTTACACAATATGTTCGATCGTATGGAGCCGTCTTTTACCAAGGGTGGCAAACACGAAAAGTACTATGCCATCTTTGAGATGTTCGATACGTTTTTGCGTCAGCCAGGTACCACTACCTACGCCTCGTCACACGTGCGCGATGGTATCGATCTAAAACGCATCATGATTACCGTCTGGCTCTGTACCTTCCCTGCGATGTTTTGGGGTATGTACAATATCGGCCACCAAGCATTAACCGCCATCGCTCAGCTAGGCTTGCAGCCTGAAGGCTGGCGCACGGTCATCACCAGCATGGCAGGCTACAATCCAGATAGTATTTGGGCCAGCTTTGTCTATGGGGCCATGCAGTTCTTACCCATTTATATCGTCACCTTCGCGGTTGGTATTCTCTGTGAGATTATCTTCGCCGTGGTGCGCGGCCATGAAGTCAACGAAGGTTTCTTTGTGACCTCAGTGCTCTTTGCGCTTTGTCTACCGCCAGATATCCCATTATGGCAAGTCGCCTTGGGTATCATCTTTGGTGTGGTCGTGGCAAAAGAGGTCTTCGGTGGTACGGGTAAAAACTTCCTAAACCCTGCCCTATCAGGTCGTGCCTTCCTCTATTTTGCCTATCCAGCGTATATGTCAGGTGACTCAATCTGGACGGCAGTGGACGGCTTCTCTGGCGCGACACCGCTTGGTCTTGCAGCGCTTGGCGTCTCTCCACAAGATTTCGTTGATGTCTATGGCAATGCCATCACTTGGAGTGATGCGTTCTTGGGCAACATGCAAGGCAGTATCGGTGAAGTCTCTACGCTCGCTATCCTCATGGGTGCGGCCGTACTACTGTGGACGCGTATCGCCTCATGGCGCATCATGGCAGGCTGTGTGGTCGGCCTCATCGCCACCTCGCTGGTCTTTAACATGATTGGCTCAGAAGACAATCTGATGATGAATCTGCCGTTTTATTGGCACTTGGTCATCGGTGGCTTCGCTTTCGGTGCGGTATTTATGGCAACCGATCCTGTCTCTGCTGCGCATACCAATAAAGGCCGCTGGGCGTATGGCATCTTGATTGGCTTTATGACCGTATTGATTCGCGTCGTCAACCCAGCCTTCCCAGAAGGCATCATGCTGGCCATTTTATTCGCCAACTTATTTGCTCCATTGTTTGATTACTTTGTTACCCAAGCAAACATCAAACGCCAAACTGCTCGGAGGGTTCGTTATGTCCAAGCCCAAAAGTAATAACGCAAAAACCATCAGCGTTGCACTGACGCTATGTTTGGTGTGCTCTGTATTGGTCTCGGCAGTTGCTGTTGGTCTAAAACCAGCACAAATCGAAAACGCTCGCTTAGACCGTAACAAAAACATCCTCGTTGCCGCCGGCATGTACAATGCTGAGTCAGATACTGCAAGCGATGTGGCTGAGCGTTTTAAAGATTTTGATGTCGAGATCATCGACCTAAATACAGGTGACTATCTCGATGATGAGGCGCTAAAAGCCGCTGGCATCCCTGATCGCAACGCCTATGACGCCAGTCAAGCAACCAAAAACCAAGCTTTGAGTGAAGACTTGGGCGACAACGATCCTGCTGGTATTGGCCGTAAACCCAAATATGCCAAAGTCTACGTAAAAAGCGACGACGCTGGCAATCCTGAAGTGGTGGTACTACCGATTCAAGGCTATGGCCTATGGGGCACGATCTATGGTTTCTTAACGCTTGAGAGCGACATGAATACCATCAAAGGTATCAGTTTTTATGAGCATAAAGAAACCCCAGGGCTCGGTGCTCGTATCGAAGAGCCAGAGTGGCGCGCCCAATGGAGTGGCATCCAGTCGTATGACGAAGATGGCAATGTGGCTACTGGCGTGACCAAAGCTGGCACACCAAAAGATAACTGGGTCGATGGCATCAGCGGTGCAACCTTAACGGGTCGCGGTGTCAGCAATATGATTCAGTTTTGGCTGGGTGAGCAAGGCTACAAGCCTTATCTAGATAAGCTGCGCCAAGACAGTGGTCAAACGATTGACAATGCAGACACGCAAGCCAGTCAAGCGACGCTGACAGCTGAACCGAACACCGAACTGGCAGCGCCAGTAGTAAACGGCAAGGAGGCATAACATGGCTGACACCAAAAGTATTTTAACCACGCCTATCTTTGACAATAACCCCATTGCCCTACAGATCCTAGGTATCTGCTCGGCATTGGCAGTCACCACCAGCATGGCCAACGCCATGGTGATGTGTGTGGCCTTGACACTGGTAACAGCGTTTTCGAGCTTTTTTATCTCTATCATCCGTAAGCAAATTCCATCGAGCATCCGTATCATCGTCCAGATGACGATTATTGCCTCGTTGGTTATTTTGGTCGATCAGGTACTAAAAGCGGTGGCTTATGATGTGAGTAAAGGTCTATCGGTCTTCGTTGGTTTGATCATTACCAACTGTATCGTGATGGGCCGTGCCGAAGCCTTTGCCATGAGCAATCCGCCTGTCCCTAGCTTTTTGGATGGGATCGGTAACGGTCTTGGGTATTCAGCGGTATTGTTATTTGTCGCAACCATCCGTGAGCTACTCGGTGCCGGTACCTGGTTTGGTATCACCATCTTGCAGCCTGTCACTGATGGCGGCTGGTATATTCCAAACGGTTTGTTATTACTACCACCGTCAGCTTTCTTTATCATCGGTTTGTTTATCGCCATCGTGCGTATCTGGAAACCAGAACAAGTTGAAGACGCTGAGTTTGTCATGAAGCCGCAATCTAAAGGCATGGTACATGGAGGCGGTCACTAATGGGACACTATGTTAGTTTATTTATAACCTCAGTCTTTATCGAGAATATGGCGCTGGCCTATTTCTTAGGTATGTGTACCTTTTTGGCGGTGTCCAAAAAAGTCTCAACGGCCATAGGCCTTGGGGTCGCGGTCATTGTCGTGATGGCCATCACCGTACCGTTAAACAATCTGTTGTTTCAGTTTATCCTAAAAAGTGGGGCGCTGGCATGGGCAGGTTTTCCTGATATTGACCTAAGCTTCTTAGGCCTACTCAGTTATATCGGTCTGATTGCTGCGACCGTACAGATTCTAGAGATGTTCTTAGATAAGTTCGTTCCAAGCTTGTACAACGCGCTTGGGGTGTTCTTACCGCTGATTACTGTCAACTGTGCCATCTTGGGTGGTGTTCTGTTTATGGTGGAGCGTGACTACAACTTTAGCGAATCGGTCGTATATGGCGTGGGCGCAGGTTTTGGTTGGGCATTGGCGATTACCGCATTGGCTGGCATCCGTGAAAAGCTCAAATACTCAGACATCCCAGCACCGCTGCGTGGTCTTGGTATTACCTTTATCACGGTTGGTCTGATGTCACTTGGCTTTATGTCTTTTGGCGGTATGTCAATCTAAACCGCTACGCTGAAAAGCCTAGTTAGCGATTTGACCTATTTAATTCATTTATTCGGTAGGGGTAGCAGTAGACGCTAGGCGTCCTGTTACTCCCCTACTCCATAGATTAAGGATACATATCATGGATTATGCTACGGCGATTGGTGGCGTTGCTATGTTTACCTTGATCATCATGAGCCTTGTCGCCATTATTTTGGCGGCGCGCTCAAGACTGGTCAGTTCAGGTGATGTTACCATCCATATCAATGATAATCCCGATAATGACGTTGTGACACCAGCGGGCGGCAAGCTACTGCAAACTCTAGCAAGCGAAGGTATTTTCTTATCTTCAGCTTGTGGTGGCGGTGGTACGTGCGCGCAGTGTCGTTGCCGCGTTATTGAAGGTGGCGGTTCTATCCTGCCCACCGAAGAAGGCTATTTTACACAAGGCGAGATTCGCAATCACATGCGCTTAGCCTGTCAGGTAGCTGTCAAGCAAGACATGAAAATCGAGATCGACCCTGAGTTTTTTGATGTACAAAAATGGGAATGTGAAGTTATCTCTAACGATAACGTGGCAACCTTTATCAAAGAGCTGGTACTTAAGATTCCAGAAGGCGAGGAAGTCAACTTCCGCGCTGGTGGCTATGTACAGCTAGAAGCGCCGCCGCATGAAGTACATTACAAAGACTTTGATATCGGTGAAGAGTACCGTGAAGACTGGGAAAAGTTCGGCGTCTTCAAATACGTCTCAAAAGTCGATGAGCCTGTGATTCGTGCGTACTCGATGGCCAACTACCCAGAAGAAAAAGGCATCATCAAGTTTAATATCCGTATCGCCAGTCCACCGCCGCGTGGTCCTGAAGGTATCCCGCCGGGCAAGATGTCGTCTTGGGTATTTAGCCTAAAACCTGGCGATAAGGTGACGGTATCAGGTCCGTATGGTGAGTTCTTTGCCAAAGATACCGATGCTGAGATGATCTTCGTCGGGGGCGGTGCTGGTATGGCACCGATGCGCTCGCACATCTTCGATCAGCTAAAACGTCTAAATTCTAAGCGTAAGATTAGCTTTTGGTACGGTGCGCGCTCGATTCGTGAAATGTTCTATGTCGAAGACTACGATCAGCTCGAAGAAGAGTTCGATAACTTTGAGTGGCATGTGGCGCTATCTGATCCATTACCAGAAGATAACTGGGATGGTCCGACCGGCTTTATCCATAATGTGCTACTTGAAAATTACCTAAAAGACCATCCAAACCCAGAAGACTGTGAATACTACATGTGTGGGCCACCGATGATGAACGCGGCGGTAATTGACATGCTCCATAGTTTGGGCGTGGAGGATGAAAACATCCTACTTGATGACTTCGGTGGTTAAGTAAAAAAGCAACACTAAAAGCGATAGTAAAAAAAGAGTCTCAAGTGAGGCTCTTTTTTTGTCAAAAGATTTACCGCTAAGAAAAGCACTGACTCAAAACTTGAACTAAAATCTGAGGCAACGCTATTGGCCTTATAAGTGATAAGGAGTGTAAAATAGGAGAGGTTTAGCGCCGTTATTCGTTGACGCTCCATTCACCCCTTTGCCTTATCAAGCTGTGATGACTCATATGACAAATGTAACCTCGTTTTTTGCCGCGTTTTTTGCCGCGCCTCAATCCATACGCCCGACCTTACTGACGATGACCACTGTAGGCGCTATACTGAGTCTCAGTGCCTGCCAGCAGCTCCCTGACTATGACTACCTAAGCGGAGAAACGATGGGCACCAGCTATCATATTAGCTATCAGTTACCAGCAGGGACGGATGAAGCGGCCATACAAGCAGCCATCGATCAGCGGCTGCAACAGATCAATGATAGCATGTCGACCTATCAATCTGACTCTACTATCTCTAAGTTCAACCAACTAGGAAAAGACACACCCATAGCGATCGATGCCGATTTTGCGCATGTGCTTGAGGTGTCGCGCACCGTCTATCAGCAGTCCGGCGGTGCCTTTGATCCAACAGTGATGCCCCTAGTAGAGACGTGGGGTTTTGGTAGTACCATGACCGTCGAGCGCTTACAAAATCCGCCCACTGCGCTCGAGATCGCTCAAGCAAAAGCCTTGGTCGATTTTGACAGTATCGTACAAGATCAGCAAAGCATCTACAAAACCAAAGAAGGCGTGGGGCTGGATTTTTCTGCGGTGGCAAAAGGCTATGGCGTCGATGTCATCGCTGATGTGCTCAAAAACAACTATCAAATCAAAAACTATATGGTGGAGATAGGCGGCGAGATTGCGACCTCTGGTGTCAACAAACAAAAACAACCTTGGCAAATCGCTATCGACGCCCCTATCGAAGACAGCACTGTCAGTGAGCGCGAGACCATATCAGCGATTCGCCAACCTATCAGCACGGCCAATCAAATGCATCTGGCGACCTCTGGCAACTACCGCAACTATGTGGTGTTCGATGGCGAGCGCTATAGCCATACCATCGACCCCACCACGGGCACTCCCATCGCGGGCGGCGCGCCTTCTGTCACTGTCGCCGCAGAGTCTGTGGCGCTGGCCGATGCGTGGGCGACGGCGCTGACTGCCATGCCGTATCAGCAGGCGCTAGACGTCGCTCAAAAGCAAAACCTAGCGGCGATGTTTGTGGTATTAGCCGATACCGATAATGATAGTGATAAAAAAACCATCAAAGACGCTGACAATATTGGGAAATGGCAAGTGGTACAGACACCAGCGATGCAAGCATTACGCGCCGACAAACCCTTGTAAACTGCCAGCTGCATGCGCCAAACATCTTGATACACTCAAGCGGCATCTGCAAAAATCTGCTATACTATAAAGGTGTTGTCTTTATAGATGACAGCCCTATTTTTAATACGAGGTTTCCTCTATGTTTACTCAATTGCTCCCCATGCTTGCGATTACCTTTACCGTATTTGTGCTGTTTTTTGTCTTTATGGGTATTGGATATATGGTGAAAAAAAAGCCCCTAAAAGGCTCTTGCGGCGGGGTGGCCAAACTGATGGGCGACGAGCATTGCTCATTTTGTGGCAATGACCCAAACAAGTGCGACTCACTCATCGCCGAGCAGCAAGAAACCGCGCTTAAAGCCGCTCAGTTAGGCAAATCTGTCTAGAGTAGATATAAATACCGCGTCTGTTACCATACGCTGGTAGTATTTAGTCATCAATTGTTCTTATAATAGCGTCAAACTCTACAAAATAGAGTTGGCGCTATTTTTCTTGTGCCATATTCGTTTTGATAGCTTTTATAAGCCGCTGATGTTTTATAAATCTAGAATCAAACCTTCATCGTTATCATCCATATACTAAGTTTGCCCTGCTTGAGAGGGCAGCAAGTTCATATGACAGGCTTTCTGCCCGTGTTGTAAAGCCCTAACGGCTTTTCTAACTCATCGTTTTAATGAGACTTTTCTGGTGTTATTTGGTAAGCGGCGCTGCGGCGACGCTATCTAATGACGTGTTTTTTATTTTATATAATAGTCGTGCTACCATGTCTACCTCCGCAAATATGTCTGCTTCTCAAACAAAAGCGTCAAAATCCTCCATCCCGCCATCATCACGCTTTACTTTTTGGCTGGTGTTATGTGCGATCGTATTACTTGCGACCAACATGCGCGCACCTATCGTGGCGCTTGGCTCTATCGCACCTGTGGTGCAAGAAGCGCTCGGTATCTCTGAGACTGAGCTTGGCTGGCTGGGCGCAGTGCCGATGCTGACTTTTGCCTTGGGCGCGCTTATCTCGCCTGCCATCAGTAAGCGCTTTGGGCTTGAGAACACCTTGATTGCGATGATTGCCCTGCTGACAATTGGCATGGTCATCCGCTCGGTGATTCCGACTTGGATTGGCTTTTTGAGCGGGACGGTATTACTAACGCTGGCCATCGGTTTTGCCAACACCTTGGCCGCGCCTGTCATCAAACAGCGCACGCCCAATCACATACCGCTGGTAACAGGCTGCTTTAGCTTGACCTTGACCGTCGCCGCAGGCATCGTCGCAGGTGTGGTGCTGCCGTTATCTGAGCAGTTTGATTGGCAGTGGGCGCTTGGCGGTTGGGCGCTTTTGGGCTTTTTTGCCTTGGTTTTGTGGGTGTTTTTGCGGGTGCGGCTAGGCTCATCGACACGGGTGGTGGCGCCGCTCGCTACCGGCTCATCAGACATTTCGGTATGGCGCTCAGCATTTGCTTGGCAGATTGCGGTGTTTATGGGTCTGCAGTCTTTGTTGTTTTATACCGTTGCCAGTTTTTTACCGTCGATTTGGCTCAGTAAGGGGCTGTCTGCGGTGAGTGCTGGACAAATGGGATCAGTGTTTCAGTTTATGGCACCGGTGGCGATTTTGAGCCTGACGTGGCTGGTCAATCGCGGTCGACCGATTCAGGCACTGGCCGTCTTTGCCGCCGCCTTAAACGTGTTTGGTGTATTGGGCATCATGTACCTATCGACCGACCTTGCTTGGCTGTGGTCTGGGCTCATGGGCATGGGCTGTTCGGCGATTTTTACCTTAAGTATGATGCTGTTTTCGATGCGCACTTATACCGCCAACCAATCCAGCGAGTTGTCTGGTATGGCGCAGGCAGTGGGGTATCTACTGGCGTTTTTTGGTCCGCTTGGTACTGGCTGGATCCATGATGCCACAGGCAGTTGGGACTTGGCGCTGTTTATGCTGCTGATCTTGATGATCATCAACGTCGTGATGGCATGGCTGGTCAGTCGCCCAATCATGGTCGATGGTAAGCACGCTTAACATCGGCTTAACCCTAAATCACGGTAACCTTATCATAATATTGGTCGCGATCTTATTTTGCTACACTGGTTTGATTGCTTATAGGACAGACTACGTATTATGAAACCATCTTCTCGTTTGACTTCGCACCTACCGGTGGCGGCCTTCTTAGCCATGGTGATGGCCACCACTGGTTGTCAAAAATCGCCTGATAATGCTGATACCACGCCAGCCGACAGCACACAACCAACCCCGCCTATCAGCCAAACTACTCAAACCAGTCAGACTGCCGACACATCATCCACCTCACGGTTGGATGAGCAGCAAGCAGCGCTGACCATCTTGGCGCTGGGCGACTCCTTGACCGAAGGCTTGGGTGTGTCGCCTGAAGATAACTACCCTGCCCAACTAGAAGCTCAATTAAAAAAAATGGGCTATTCCAATATCACTGTCGTCAATTCCGGCTTGAGCGGCGAGACCAGCACAGGGCTGGTCAATCGCTTGGATTGGGTGCTACAGACCAAACCTGATATCACCATATTGACCATCGGTGCTAATGATGCCATGCGCGGTATAGAAGTCGCCACTATCGAAAATAACATTCGTACCGCCATCAAACGCTTGCAAGCAGGTGGCAGCGAAGTCATTTTGGGCGGCATGCAGATTTATGACAATCTTGGCTCAGACTACGTAGAGTCGTTTGCCGCGATTTATCCGCGCATCGCCGAAGACACGGGGGTTACGCTGATTCCGTTCTTTTTGGAGGGGGTGGGCGGTGATGCCACTCTCAACCAAGCGGATGCCATTCACCCGACTAAAGAGGGCTATCGCATGATCGTTAATGAAAATATTTTGCCAGTGCTTACGCCCAAGCTAGAAAAAATAGTCGAAAGTGAGCGTAATTAAAGGCGCTTATCTATAGCTGCTTCACTTCGATACCTTATGGCCTTAAACCAACCAACCGGAACTGCCCATGACCGCCACACTTACCAGTAACGCCATACTCAGTGCCGAGCATTTACATAAAACCGTGCAAGTCGGTGAGCAATCGCTGGCCATCATCAAAGACGTCAGTATCCATGTCGATGCCGGCGAGTTTGTGGTGATTATGGGCAAATCAGGCTCAGGTAAATCCACCTTACTGGGTCTACTGGCCGCGCTTGATTATCCCGATAGTGGCTCGGTTACGCTGGCTGGACAAACGCTAAGTGCTCTTGATGAAGAGGCGCTAGCGGTGATTCGTCAGCGCGAGATGGGTTTTGTCTTTCAGTCGTTTCATCTACTGCCGACCTTGAGCGTGCGCGAAAATATCGCTTTTCCGCTAGATATCGCGCGGCGTCCTGATCCTGCGCGGGTCGATGCCTTAATCGAAGCAGTCGGGCTCGGCCATCGACGTGATAGCTTGCCCAGTCAACTATCCGGCGGTGAGCAGCAGCGCACAGCGGTGGCGCGCGCGCTGGTCGCCCAGCCAAAGATTGTCTTTGCCGATGAGCCGACAGGCAACTTGGATGAGCAAAACGCCGAGCAGGTCATGCAGCTATTGCTAGATTTGCGTGCGCAGACAGGCTCGGCGCTGGTCGTCGTGACGCATGATCCAGCGCTCGCTGACATGGCCGATCGAGTCATCACCATGCATGACGGTACGATAGATGGGTCAAACGCTGATGAAAAATAAACCAAGCGCTGCTACAACTCAGTCTGCTACAACCCAGTCTCATGGCCTGATAGGTCCGCTGTTTACTCGCACGTTAGGCGCGCAAGCCCTCACCCGTAGCTGGTGGCGACGCTGGGTGTATCCGGTATTATTTTTATTGACGCTGACGCTATCACTGGCCACTTATCTGACTCTGGACTCTATCCAGCAGTCCGTCGATCACTACATCACTGACAATCAGCGAGCGCTGGTCGGCGGCGATCTGATACTCAACAGCAAACAAGACTGGCCAAGCGAGGTCATGGCACAAGTCAACACCCTGCCTGCCAGCCAAGTCGTCTACGATCATCAGTTTAGTGCGATGGTGGTGAGCGCAGAGCAGACATTGCTGACGCAGCTCAAAGCCGTCTCTCCCGCTTATCCATTATATGGTGACGTCGAGCTGGCCTCCGGACAGCCGCTGTGGCAACAGCTGACAGCCGATAGCATCATCGTCGCGCCAGAGGTGCTAAATGGTCTTGGCGCTACCGTCGGCGATGTCGTCACCATCGGTGATGGGCGCTTTACCATCCGCGATGTACTGACCAAAGAGCCAGATCGCCCTTTAAGTGCCTTTGGCTTTGGCGGGCGGGTCCTGATGCAGCAACAAGCGCTGGCAGCCACCAACCTATTGGGGCAGCGCAGCCGTGTCAACTACCGTATCGAGATGGCAGGAGATGCCGAGACGATAGCGGCGCAGCATGCAACGCTTGAGCAGCTACTCGTAAGCCACCCTGATATCGAGCTGTCTGACGCTCAGTCAGCGGATACGTCTGTCTCGCGTATTTCTGATAATGTCTTGATGTTTTTAAAGCTATTGGTCATCGCCGTCCTCCTGCTCTCGGCGGTGGCGATGTATGGGGTGATTAGTGCCTTTGTCAGCAAAGAGCAGCCAAACAACGCCATTCGCCTCGCCTTAGGTGAGCCGCTTGCCTCGCTCAAACGCAGCTACTACCAGCTACTACTTACGACCACCGTCATCGCTTGTATCGCAGCGAGTATCCTTGGTGCCGGCTTACTACAGGTCAGTCAGCCCTACCTTGGCGCTATCTTACCTGCCGATGTGGCGCTAGCGATCAACCCCATTAGCATCCTAAAAACCATCATCATTGCGCTGCTCTTGAGCTTTGTCATCGCCCAGCGCGGTTTACGCCCGCTGAACCATACCAAGCCTGCAACCTTGCTCAATCAAGGCGCAAGTCAGTCCAATCAAAACCTGCCATGGTATCGACGCCTGCCGATACTATGGTACGGGCTAATGCTAACAAGTCTGTATGTGTTTTTTGCTTATGAAGTGGGCTCGTGGCTACTGGGCGCGCAGCTGCTGATCGGCCTGATTGGCTTTGTCGCGATATTTTGGCTGCTTGCTCGTGGCTGGCTATGGCTCTTGGCACAACTGGCCTCGCGCCGCCGTATCAGCTGGATGCAGCGTGTCGCCATTCATAATTTGGCGCGCAAAGGCAACCAATCGGCGCTGTTTTTTGTCACCTTATCGCTGTCGGTCGCCGTCCTAACACTTATCACCACGCTTAATCACAGTATCAACGAGCAGTTTATCAACACCTACCCTGCAGATGCGCCCAATATATTTTTGCTCGATGTGCAAAGCGAACAACACGACGCGATTAATAACATCATTGGCGCACCGGTCAGCTATTACCCCGTTATTCGGGCGCGGGTGGTGACAGCAGGCGGCGTGCCTGTACAAGATATCGAGCCTACAGAAGGCTTTGATGATCCGTCGCGAGTGTTTAATTTAAGCTACGCCGACACGGTGATGGATACTGAGTTCATTGTTGACTCGCTCACAGACGATGCGCTGTATACGCCTATCGAGGATGCCGATCAGCAAGTCAAACCTTTATCTATCTTGGACACTGCCGCCAGTTTGCTCAATGTCGGCATGGGCGACGAGATTGTTTTTAATATCCAAGGGATCAAAATCATCGGGCAAATTACCAGTATCCGCTCGCGCTTCGAGCGTGGCCCGAGTCCGTATTTTTATTTTTTGTTTGAAGCATCGGTGCTGTCCAGCGCGCCACAAATCCAGTTTGCCACCGCGCATATCCCTGAGGACCGTATCGCCGAAGTACAAGGTCAGCTGGTACGCAAGTTCCCTGCTGTCACCACCATTGACGGTACCGCTATCGCTGAGCAAGTCCAAGATTTGGTCGTGCAAATGAGCCGCTTGGTCTATGTCTTCACCCTATTAGCATTGCTAACAGGCGTCATGGTATTGATCAGCTCGCTGCTGTCCACCTCACAGGACCGTATGACCGAGAGCGCCTCATTTCGCCTGCTAGGTATGCAAAAGCGCGACTTGTATATGCTTAATATCTTAGAGATTGGCGTACTAGGGGTGAGCGCCGCGGTGTTTGCGATGACGATTGCCAGCGCTGGCTCGTGGTTTGCGATTACCAAGTGGTTTGATTTGCGCTTTAGTGTGCCATGGATGAGCTTAGGTATTGGCGGCGGGCTGCTGCTCGCCCTGCTGCTGGGTATTGCTATTATTTATGTACGCTTGGTGATTGGACGCGGGATTATGGCACGGGTAAGGGCGATGGTTTGAGAAGCGTTAAAAAATTGCATTGCAATTTTAGCTTCGCAAGGAAAAACCCCTTAAAGGGGATTTTTTGATTGTTGAAAGTTTAGTAAGAATTGGGGGGGGGGTTAGTTGTAGCTAATCCTGCTATTCGCTATTAACTGACAGCCTAGTCGAGGCGGGTGTTATCGTTTAAGCCGTTCCTATTTATCTCGATAACGTCTCAAAGCCATATGCTCGCAACTCTTCTAAATCGTCAAGATAACCGCTACTATTAGGGCTAAAACGCACTTCTAGTCAACTTTGACTAATGATATATTACCAATAAATGAATCATGGTTTTATCTTTGTAATTTTCAGCATTTCTTCAACTAATTTATGTACATCAGTATAAGGATTATCAATATTTTGTTTAGAATTATTTCTAGCATTTTCGATAGCTTGATCCGTTCTATCAAAAAGAAATTCCAAATATTTACTACCAGCACTCTTTAAAAGCTTATTAGCTTCTGATTTAACTTGCTGACTTGCAGTCTTACTACCTGATTTCATAAAAGGTTTAGTTAATTTACTATCATGAAATAAATACCAAACCTCAAAACAAGGGTTAGAAAAAATTAAATTAAAATCCTTCTGTTGCTTTATCTTGTTTTTTACATCTGCATGTTGACTAAACTCATCTTGATCGTAAACGCAATATACTGCGTCATATGCGACCTGATTTCTTTCTAGACTCTCATTATATAAATACAAAGCATCTTTAAATACACTGTTAGGCGAAGATCCACCATCTTCTTTTATTTTCACTTCTGCTGTAGTTAAACGATATTTCTTTTTAAGATACTCAAAATACTCTTTTTCAGTCTTCTGTCCTTCACATACTATCAGTATCTTAGCTCTAAGTTTTAGTTTCTTAGGTTGGCGTTTCAAGTATCTTTCTGGCTTTTTCCTTGCCATTACTTATCTCCCATTTGAAAGAAATAATTTTCATCTATAAAAGGAGTAGCTCCAAAAATACCTTCAAGATACTGATCCTCATATTCAGCACCTCTATCTTTCCTAATGCTAAAATCATATAAAGAGTAGATATGAGATGCATAATCATGATCTTTTTCTACTAACCAAATTTGATCACGTCTGAAGAAATCTTTTTTCATCATATATGTGTCATGAGTAGTAAATATTAATTGAGCATTGTTTATATTTACTTCTGGGTTATGAAAGCTTTTGACTAGAAACTCAATAAGTTTAGGATGTAAATGATTATGTAACTCATCAATGATTAGTACATTACCTTCTTTTAGAGAATCGATTATTGGACCCGCCAAAGCAAAAAGTTTTTTTGTTCCTTCAGACTCTTCATCAAAATCTAGATATTTTAGTACTCCATTAACTTTTCTAATAGATTTCAGATCGATAATATTTGCATCAGAGACTTGTTCTATGATTTTTTTCTTAAATAAGTCAGGCATATCAGGTGGTAAATCAAGATCGTCAACGTTTAACTTTTTCTTCTCAACGAAAAAATCGTCAATACCTATATCAGCAGACCTTAAAAAACTTAATATCCCTTTTTTATACGATTCATCATCACATACAGATCGAGTGAAATTTTCACCAAAATACATTTTTGAATCTGTGCCAACTTGTAATATATTATCAAACCAATCATATACAGGTTTCAGCTGTTCACTATTTAGATAAACTGCATTAGATAAAAAAAGAACATTAGAGCGCGTATTACTTTCCCAGTTACTTTTACTTCCCTTAAACAGGTTGCTAAAGGAATATTCATAGTCGCTTTCTAGTTTTTCGTCACGTCTACGATAGAACCACTCTTGCACCTTTCCTTTCGGATAAGAATGCAACCACTCCTCAATAATGAAGTTTTTATCAAAAACAACTCCATAGTCGTAACGAACTAGCTTTTTATTATTTGAATTATATTCTGTTGAAAATGTTTCAACTTTTGATGAAACCGCAGCAACAAACGAAATATTTAATTCCGTAGGTGTACTAATACTTTCATCATCAAACATAAAAACATCTGTAGGAATTTTTTGATTAGGCTTAAATTCTGTAGATTTAGTAACTAAAAACTTTAAGTATCCTAGAACATTTATAAGGTTCGACTTACCAGAAGAGTTAGCACCGTAAATTACAGCCGATCTTAATAAATCAGGCGTTTTAAGCACATTAGATGAAAGAGTATTTGTTTTCCTCAGTTCATCACCTTGGGAACTAACCATCGAAAAAGTGTTACTTTCTTTGAAAGAACGATAGTTTTTTACTGTCAACTCGATTAGCATAAGGTATCTCTTCTACTATTTAAGTAGCTATTCTTGGTCAAAATCGACCGAAAAAGCGCTTTAAAGTAATGATAACTTAGTTTATGTAGATTGTATATATTTCATTTAATATTACTAGATACCGTAAAACTGCCTAAATTCTTTAATAAGTTACGTCTAGCCTTCATTCTCTATGAAATTTGACAAATCTAACGCCAGCCTACACCAGATCTAACGCCCCACATTTTTTTAATTAATTATCACTATATGAACTAATATCAATCACGTAGTTTACTTACCCCAAGCCCCTCATTTGCTATACTAGCCCCACTTTATCGGTTAAATACCCACTTATAACACCCTCCCAAACAGCATGGTAGTCTTATGAAATTCTCAAAGTTCGGTCAAAAATTCACCCAGCCCACTGGCATCTCACAATTGATGGATGATCTTGGCGATGCGCTCAAAAGCGATGAGCCAGTCAACATGCTGGGCGGCGGTAATCCGGCGCGGATTTATGCGGTCAACGAGCTGTTTTTGGAGACCTATCAAGCGCTGGGTAACGATGGTAGCTTTCGTGAGGACATTAACAGCACGGCCACAACTAGCATGGCAAACTACTCAAACCCGCAAGGCGATGCCGCCTTTATCGATGCCTTGGTGGGGTTTTTTAATCGCCATTATGACTGGAATCTCACGGCGGACAATATCGCGCTGACCAATGGCTCACAAAATGCTTTTTTCTATTTGTTTAACTTGTTTGGCGGTGCGTTCGTTGATGAAAAGAGTGAGTCTGTCGATAAGTCTATTTTATTGCCATTAACGCCTGAATATATTGGCTATAGCGATGTGCATGTCGAAGGTCAGCATTTTATGGCGGTGTTGCCGCATATCAATGAAGTGACGCACGATGGCGAAGAAGGCTTCTTTAAATATCGAGTGGATTTTGACGCGTTAGAGAACTTGCCAGCGCTCAAGGAAGGTCGTATTGGCGCGATTTGTTGTTCGCGTCCGACCAATCCAACGGGTAATGTCTTAACCGATGAGGAAATGGCGCATTTGGCGGAGATTGCGGCGTGCTATGACATTCCGCTGATTATCGATAATGCTTATGGTATGCCCTTCCCTAATATTATTTATTCAGACGTCACCCTTAATTGGGATGACAATACCATTCTGTGTTTTAGCTTGTCAAAAATTGGTTTGCCAGGAGTGCGTACCGGTATTATCGTTGCCGCGCCTGAGGTGATTGCAGCCGTCAGTGCGATGAATGCCGTGGTTAATCTCTCGCCGACGCGCTTTGGCGCATCTATTGCCACGCCTTTGGTTGAAAATAACGCTATTAAAGACTTATCTGATAACGATATTAAGCCTTTTTATCAGCAGCAAGCCAAGACAGCAGTTACCTTACTTAAAAAGGAGTTAGGCGATTATCCGCTAGTAATTCATAAGCCTGAGGGCGCGATATTCTTGTGGTTATGGTTTAAAGATTTACCGATTAGTACCTCTGAGCTATACGAGCGTCTTAAAGAAAAAGGTACGCTTATTGTACCAAGCGAGTATTTCTTCCCCGGTGTCGATGTCAGCGATTACCAGCACGCACACGAGTGTATTCGCATGAGTATTGCCGCTGATGAGCAAACACTGACGGATGGTATCAGAGTGATTGGTGAAGTGGTACGTGAGTTATATGATGAGGCTCAAAGCAAGTAATCATCAAGTCAAATAGCAAAACGAAAAACGGACTAATAAATAGTCCGTTTTTTTATATGATGACTTTATGAAAACGATCTAACCAAACTCTTTTAGTAAAGCTTTAGCACTCATTTTACCAAAGTCATTTGCCGCGAGTGGCCCATCACCTGAGATCAGCTTTCTATCTTGATGCGTCTGCCCTGAGGCCAGTTTATTATCAATAGTAACGCCCAAATCTTCTAACTTTTCTGCAAAGTACCACGGCATAGGTCCCGGCAGATAACCAATTTTTGGCATTTGCTTATCCATAACCGTCGGGAACGCTACCATCTTATAGCCTTTAAAAATAAAGTCTTTATTAGCGTTATCGTCTTGCTTAGAGCTGTCAGGATTATTAAGGTCAGCCGCCAATAACGCTGCAGGCCCGTGACAAATCGCTAAGGTAAAGAGATCATTATCGTGTCCCCAACGTAGCAATGCGCCAAGGTTTTTATCCTCCGGCAGGCCGAGCATCGCGCCATGACCACCGGGAATAAAGATCGCCGCGTATTCAGTGCTTTCTGCCATATCGTTTTTGACGAAGTCAGCGATGCTGTTTGGACTCTTAAACTTGGACTCGTACTCACTATAAATTTGTTTAACGTCGTCATCGTCTTCTGGCATCGCCCACTGCTCGACCTTGACCGCCTCGCCTGTTGGCGTAAACACATCGACATCAAAGCCTGCTTTTTTAAAATGTAATAACGGCACCATCATCTCCACCGGATGATTACCGGTATCAAATTTATTGCCGTTCTCCATAGTCATATACTGCTCTTCGGTACAGACCATCATGATTTTCTTATCGCCCGTATAGGGATTATCGTAATTAGTATGATCGTAATTGGTTTTATTCGGCGCAGCTATCTTTAGCGATGATGTTGAGGGAATATAAATGCCTGCTTCAGTTTCTTGCGGCTCTAAGCCTAGAGTATTTTTGGCGTTGTCTAAGGTGTCTTTGGCTTTATCTAATAGATCTTGCATATTCATAGTGGCTTCCTTTTTTATTGCTTATAGTTTTATGACTTGTATTAGCTCATCAAGAAAGATGACACCTATAAAGTAGCAAAATAAGGAAACGTGAAATAGACGAGACTTTTTATGTTTCGTAAGCTTTGTAAAGATAAGGCCGCTTATAAACCTGCAACTGGCACAATTTTTCTTGCGTGCTGTGCCTGCGCCGCGCAAGGCTAAGAAAAACCACGTGTCTTCTCGCTGTATCGTTTTTATATCGGATTGACTACAGTGACGGGCGACAGCAGAAGCTAGCTTTAGCCGTCCATTTTTTTATGGCGCTTAAGCAAAACTTTGGTATGGGGGGTGGGCTGAAATATTTTTAGCCATTTATTGGCCGCATACAGCACCAAGGGCAGAAGGCAGGTGTTTATCAGGTCGTGTAGGCTGGCTTTGATATCCAAGACTCCCAGCGCAAACACCCCTTTTGGAATGATGATATGGCGATTATCCAGATACTCCCCGAGCAGCGCCACGCTCATCACCACCAGCAGGGCCATAAAAGCTCTGAGATTTTGATTTTTGATAAGAGGGCGCAGTATCAGCAGGCACAGCAGATAGACCCCGACACCGACATAGATGTGCAGCGCATCTTTGGCTAGGCCTGTGACGTCGATGATATTGATTTTAAACGCGGTAAAATCCACTGGTGTTTTCCGTATATAACAGCAAGCAATAGCTGCGGCCTATAAGAAGTGAGCAACGCCGTCGACTCACCTTTCAAGCTGATATCTGTTCAGCGTGACTACTGATGAAAAAGACAGCGTTGTCTGGCTATATATCCCACTCAACGAAGTTCTTTAACAGTTGCAAGCCAGCGGTGTGGCTTTTTTCGGGGTGAAACTGGGTGGCAAACAAGTTGTCTTGAATTACGCTGGCACAAAACGGCTGGCCATAGTCGCAAACAGCGGCCACTTGTGCGCTATCGGCAGGCACGCAGTAAAAACTGTGCACAAAATAAAAATACGCATGGTCATCGATACCGCGCCACAATGGATGGTGAAAGTCCATACCGCTAATGGTATTCCAGCCCATGTGCGGCACTTTAATCGTCGCGCCTTGCTCGTCTTTCCACGCCGGATCAAAGGCTTCTACGCTACCATTTAGGATGCCTAGGCAATTTGTGCCGCCATTCTCGCTTGATTGCTCAAACAGCGCTTGCATACCGACACAAATGGCCATCACGGGTTTGTTAAAGATCGCGTCGCGTACGACATCATCGATACCCGCAGCGGCCATACCAGCCATACAGTCGCGCATGGCACCGACACCGGGGAAGACGATTTTGTCGGCAGCAGCGACGACTTTTGGGTCATTGGTGATAGAGACGTCTGCCCCTACCGCTGACAATGCTTTGCCAGCTGAGTGCAAATTACCCATGCCGTAATCTAATAAGGCGATTTTGGTCATTGATTGGTTCTCATTTTTGAATCGTTTTTATTATATTTGATAACAGCGGATGAGGTACAGATAAAATCCTGCTACGAGCAAAAGCGCCAACTGTACAAGCCGTGCAATAAGCGCGGCTGTGACCGTAGCAGCACCGCACTATCCTTAAAACGCCTCTTTGGTCGACGGTAAGGTATTTAGCGCTCGCTCATCATATTCACAGGCCATACGCAGGGCGCGAGCAAAGGCTTTAAAGGCCGACTCGATTTGGTGATGGCTGTTTTTGCCTTTAAGATTGTCCAAATGCACGGTCATCCATGAGTGGTTGACAAAGCCGTAAAAGAATTCGCTAAACAGATCGACATCGAATGTGCCGACATGTGAGCGGGTAAATGGAATATCCATATGCAAGCCTGGACGCCCTGAGAGATCGACGACCGCGCGCGTCAACGACTCATCGAGCGGCGCATAAAAATGCCCATAACGGCGGATGCCTTTTTTGTCACCCAAAGCTTTGTTAAACGCTTGGCCCAAAGTAATACCGGTATCCTCGACACTATGGTGATCATCGATATAAGTATCGCCTGTGCATTTTATATCTAAATCAAAGAGACCATGACGCTTGATCTGATCGATCATATGATCCAAAAATGGCACCCCTGTGTCGACGACGCCTTGACCGGTGCCATCGAGATTGACCGTACATTTGACTTGGGTCTCAGCGGTATTGCGCTCAACGGTGGCGGTGCGCGCTGGACGGCCATGTAGGTTTGGGGTTTGAGGCAAGGACTGTTCAGGGGTATGGGTGGTCGAATTGGCGGTCATGGCTACTCTCTATCAATAAAAGCGGTCAATAAAATAGGACGACAAACGTCCAATAAACACTCGTACGTTGCGAGCGGTGTCAACAAAGTCTGTCAATGACAAAAGATTAAAAAAGACTAAAATACGGCTGGCGCGCACGGGCTAAATACAGTCTGTCTGCTAGAGACAATACGCGGCCTACCTGCATCATAGCAAACCCTAACCACGACCGCCACGGCCAAGCGCCAAACCACGCACAAAATCTGCGTATTCTGCTAAAATAGTGCATTGAGTTTTATCAATCATCAATGCTGTGACGCTGTGATGCCGCGTGCTATCTTGTTTATACCGACCTGACCTTATCACTGTCTATTTATAACATTCCATTTTTGATAGGAACAACTGCCATGCCTTTAGAAGCCATTGCCATCAACCGCTTAGACGCCCCGCTGATCAAAAAACCTGCACGCGACAATGAGCTGGCCGAGCGCTTGGCGGCACTATATGACAGCGATGAAACCCAGCCTAGTGGTGCAGAGGTGCTTCGGCTCGTTGAGCAAGGATTTAGCCGTGGGCAATATCTATACGTCGGCATGTTTAATGATAAGCCCATCGCCGCAGTGGCTTGCTTCGATGACGGACAAACCAATGCCAAACGCCTACAGTACCTCACCGTACATCTAGAAAACCGCAAACGCGCGATTGATGCCAAGTTTATCAAACTGGTCTATGATGCTGAAGTCAAAAAAGGCGTGCGAGAGTTCGTCCCTGCCGATGATGCTATTCATCGTATCATGAGCGAGTATGAGCTGCTGCGCGTCAAAGACTAGGGCGTGTCCTCAATTCAATCACTCAAAGTAAGACAAAACCCGATTATTTCGCTTATATTGACGGATATAGAGACTTTTATCACATAAAATGCAAAAACCCCTTGACAGCAGCGGCGATATTTAGTTTAATAGCGCCTCAACGAAGACGGCTCGATAGCTCAGTCGGTAGAGCAACGGATTGAAAATCCGTGTGTCGGCAGTTCGATCCTGCCTCGAGCCACCATTCGTTTACTAGATTCTAAAACCCCAAACATTGAGAAATGTCTGGGGTTTTTTTATGGCTGACTTTTATGGATTAATACTCACTTAACGCTGGTATAGCCTACCGCGCAATAACAGCTCACAGCGCTCGCGCGAATCCAAATCATACACCGTCGCGCGGTAATCAATACCATGACGCCCCTCAAAAAACACCACCCGATCCCCCACCGCCAAAAAACACGACGTGCGCGCATCATAGATAAAACCATCTATCACAAAGGCCAAGTCACGGTCTATTTCACGTACGGTATAGGTCTCACCCTGCGGGATAAAACGCTCAAACCACACGCCATATGCCGCCGTGGTACTGAGTACACTGATGAATAGCGCCGCGACACCCAACCTATATTTTGAAAATAAAATCAAGGTGATGCCAAATGGTTTTATACGTTTTATTGTCATGGTTTTGACCTACTCAGTAATCATCAAACACTATCTAATGCTGGCCTTAGCGATAAAGCCAGCAGCGGTGATTCATATAGTAATCGCTCACTGTCACGGTTGTATAACACTTTTGCGCTGTTTTTTAGACAGCTGCACTCAGTATACTCGATAGTAGCCGTAAACATCATACAAAGGATAAGGGCACACGATGCGAGAGTTTGATTATGACTTAGATTATAAAAACCTAGACCTGCGCGCGCAGCCTGAGCTATACCGAGTCGGGCGCGGCGAGCAAGGAGTGCTGTTGGTCGAGCCTTATAAGTCTGAGATTTTGCCATACTGGCGCTTTGCCACTCCTGAGGTTGCCAAGCAAAGCAGCGAGACGATTTATCAGATGTTTTTGGATTACTTGGCAAAGGATGATTTTGTTGGTGCTGACATGGCGCGCAAATTTATCCAAATGGGCTACACACGCGCGCGGCGCTATGCCAATCACAAGGGCGGTAAAAAATACAAAGGGGCAGTACCTGACGATAAAAAAGGCCAAAGCGGCGCGCATGGCCGCGAAGAGTTACCGCGTCAGCAAGAGGACCCTATCAAAGCAGAGTCCGCTCGTATTTTTAAGCAAAAATGGGACGCGTGCCGTAAAAATGACACCTATCTACAAATGAAAAAAGCGCACCGCGAGCGCTATAAAGATGTCGACTAGCGATATTTAAGCCTGCATAAAAGTGGGTGCAAAAGCTTAGCTGTGCTATGGTAGCACAGACGATCAAGATAGCTATCCTTGTATAAAATAGATACAGCGCTTGGCTCGCTTGCAGCGCCCCCCACTCATTGCACACTGTCGCTTGCCTGCCTTGGCCTTATATTGCTTGGTATTGTTTGGGCATCGAAGCTATCTTAAATCCGCTATAGCAACACAAAGCCGAGAGGAATAATGGATAAGCAACTGTTGATTTTTGATTTTGATGGTACACTCATCGATAGCGTACCAGACTTGGCCGATGCCGTAAACGCCATGCTGAGCACACTTGGCAAAGACACCTACCCTATTGATACCATACGTAATTGGGTCGGCAACGGCTCACGCATGCTGGTGGCACGTGCCTTGGTCGGCAAAATAGAGGTGCTAGAAGACGAGCTAAATACAGACACTCTGGATCACGCCGAAGCGGTGTTTTTTGCAGCTTATAAAGATATCAGCGGTAGCAAAACGGTCGCCTATCCAGACGTCGATGATGGTCTCAAACAACTAAAAGCAGCGGGCTACACACTGGCTTTGGTCACCAACAAGCCCATTGGTTTTGTCCCAAAAATCTTACAGTCTTTCGGCTGGCAAGAGCTGTTTAGTGCTGTGCTCGGCGGCGATAGCTTAGCGCAAAAAAAACCAGATGCCGCGCCGCTGCTACATGTCTGCCAAACGCTGGGCGTCACGCCAGCACAAGCCATCATGATAGGCGACTCTAGAAATGATATCTTGGCCGGCCAAAACGCCGGTATGGACACGCTGGGGCTGTCTTATGGCTACAACTATGGACAAGATATTCGTAAGCTAAATCCCACCCATGCGTTTGATGACTTTGCCGCCTTAGTGCAATGGATCCTGCAAACCGATGCATAAGCGATAAAATACAGTCTATACATTGATAATACAGCCTATAGACCTTTAACTTAGGCGAGCCTGATTTGCTCTTATGCTTTGCCCCGATAGCTGAGCGCCTCTGACAAATGAGCGCTGGTGACATCATGACTAGCGGCAAGATCGGCAATGGTACGAGCAACACGTAAGACTCTATGATAGCCACGCGCCGATAAATTAAGTCGCTGCTGCGCCAACTGCAACAGTTGCTGCTCGCCCTCGCCCAGTGGCACATACTTATCGATCTCGCTTGGGCTCAGTGCATTATTGACCTTGTGTTGCCGCGTTATTTGGCGTTGATGCGCGGCGGCAACACGCTCGCGGACTTGGGCGGAGGTTTCGCCTGTCTGCGCGCTCTGCAAGTCTGCGATGGGTAGTGCAGGTACAGTGATGTGTAAATCAATACGATCAAGTAGCGGCCCTGAGAGTTTGTCTTGATAGCGCTTGATCTGCTCAGGTCGACAGCGGCAGCGTCCCGAGCCATCACCGTCATAGCCACATGGGCAAGGGTTCATCGCCGCTACTAGCTGAAAGCTGGCCGGAAAGGTCATTTGTGAGTTGGCACGGCTGATGGTGATTTGCTTGGCCTCCAACGGCTGACGCAAGACCTCGAGCACAGTACGATCAAACTCTGGTAGCTCATCGAGAAATAAAACCCCCTTATCAGCAAGTGTTATTTCACCAGGTTTCGGACGTGAGCCACTGTCAATTCCAACAATAGCTGTCATAATTAGAGCATTTTTTTTAGCCTGAAGCATATTGCTACCTAGAATAAATGTCATATATTACCAGTAATAGCTGTCATAAACTTACAAATTACCAGAAATAGGTGTCATAATGTTCAAACATCAAACTCGTAAGATAAAACCGACTAGACGCAGTGTTTCAGGTGTCATTTCTTACAAGAAAAAGCCACTTGCTTACGAATCGACTTTAGAAAGAGATTTTATCATCTATCATGCTTTTCGAGAGGACGTTAAGAACATAACCCCTCAGCCTGTGAAAATACCTTTTACTAAAAATGGTAGAACCTATCATTACACGCCTGACTACTATGTGGAACTAGATGCCAAATTAGGTAAGTCTTTTATTGCAGAGGTTAAGCCAAAAAGTGAGTGGAAACTAAACTGGCGGGACTGGTCTGATAAGTGGAAAGCAGCTAAGCGATACTGCAAAGAAAAAGGTGTTAGGTTCATCATATTCGATGAGGATAGGATTAGACATGAGGCTCTTGAAAATATCAACTTTCTGAGGGCTTATGAGTCCTTAAGCGTAAGTAAGGAAGAGATTGAAGTAATACTTGCTG
Source organism: Psychrobacter sp. HII-4 (assembly GCF_904846595.1). Lineage (NCBI taxonomy): Bacteria > Pseudomonadati > Pseudomonadota > Gammaproteobacteria > Moraxellales > Moraxellaceae > Psychrobacter > Psychrobacter sp. HII-4. The sequence continues at coordinate 37,023 of NZ_CAJHBJ010000008.1, forward strand.
ATATCGAGCAACGTGGTATTACCACTGTTGACTACATCTTGGCGAGATACTTCAAATCAGCACTTTATCGGCCTGATGGACATGCACTAGTTTGGCACTTAATGGCAAATAAGCAAATCGGGTTTGATGTTTGGAGCGACGTTCGAGATCTGCAAATGGAGGTCTGGCATGTTGAATAATGAAGTAGTAACCAAACCAATAGGGTTAAGAATGAGCACTCATTTCGATACCAGTAGTCCATATAGTCGTGATCATATTCAAATGGTGCTTGGTGGCATTTATCGTAATAAAAGCGATGACGATGAATATCAGCTTATCGAATACCTTGATGACTTAAATCAGGCGGTGTTTAAAAACTTAAAAACACTGAGCAATCAGGTTTTATCCATCCATGACTTTGATAATGTAACTGATGGTGCAAATACTTCGTTTGTCATTGACCTTAATGACATTGGTGATGATGAGTGGCAAGAAGCTCAAAAGAAGTACCTAGCTATTACCCCACTCATTTTGGAAGACGACTGGTATGGTGAGGATCACTATCGAGGTGAGCAAGGCTATATAAGAAGAGCCGAGGAAGTAGGTGTTTCCACTCGTACTCTTAGACGATGGGTTGATTCTTATCAATCAACAGGATCAATCGGCTCTTTAATTGACCAAAAAAGAGGGTGGAGAAAAGGGGCTAAACGTCTAGATGACAATATAGAAAACATCATTGGCGATGTCATTAATGACTTCTACCTTACGGTTCAAAGACCTAATGTACAGGCTACTATCAGAGAGATCTTTAGGCGTTGTCACTTAGAGGGGATCGATAAACCTAGTAAGAATACCATCCGTAACCGTATCAGCGAGATTAAAGAAAAAGACTTATTGCGCGGTCGTGGTCAAAGAAAGCGTGCTAAACAAAAATTTACCCCTAAAGCAGGGCAATTTCCTGATGCCAAATACCCTCTTAGTGTTATTCAGATAGACCATACACCAGTAGATTTAATATTGGTTGATGACAAGCATAGAAAGCCTATTGGTAGGCCATTCATTACAGTGGCTATTGATGTTTATAGTCGCATGGTCACAGGCTACTACATATCATTAGATGCACCCTCTGTTACCTCAGTGAGCATGTGCATCTCACGAAGTATTTTACCAAAAGATGAGTTGTTGCTTGAGTTTGGATTATCCGATGTGAAATGGAATGTCTTTGGTGTGCCAAAGAAAATTCATGTTGATAATGGATCGGATTTTAGAGCGCAAAGCTTGCAAAAATCTTGCGCCTTTCATGGTATTAATCTTGAATTTAGACCAGTAGCAAGACCTGAGTACGGTGGTCATATTGAGCGATTGATTGGCACTATGATGAAGCGTGTTCATGAATTGCCGGGCACTACATTCTCTAATATCAAAGAAAAAGACGAATACAACTCTGAAAAGCATGCCAGTTTGACCTTGCATGAGTTTGAAACGTGGTTTCTTACCTATGTCACAATGGATTATCACGAAAGCATACATTCAAGTATTGATCGCAGCCCTAAAGAACAATGGCGTATCGGTATATATGGTGATGGCTTTGAGAGTGGTGTTGGGTTGCCATCCATTCCATCAGACCCTCATACACTGGTACTAGATTTTATGCCTAGTATTGATCGTACCATTCAAAGAAATGGCGCAACAATAGATGGCTTGCAGTATTACGATGCTTGTTTAAACAACTTCATTAATCATACGGACGATAATGGTAATAAGACTAAATTTATCTTTAGACAAGATCCGAGGGATATTACTCGAATATGGTTTTATGACCCTGAGTTACTACAATACTTTCCTGTGCCGCTGGCAAATCAAGTTCTGCCACCTATTAGCCTTTGGGAATATAAGAGTATTTATAAACAAGTTAAGCAGGAGTCAGGAACCGTTAACGAGGCGCTGATATACCAAGCATTACAAGACATGCAAACCCTAGTTGATGAGTCTAAAAGTGCAACAAAAAAAATGCGTAGAAGTGAGCAGCGTAAAAAAGCCCACATTAAATCGCAGGTAATGTATGAGCAGTTGAAAACAGACGAGAGTGAAGAGGTAGTTGTATTAAATGATTTGCCCGAATCAACTAGGGTTTTAAGTAAAAGCGTAAACCTTGATGAGTCTGATGACAACGATGACGACCTATACTTTGAGGATATTGACTGATGAGCGAATCTCTATATACCCACATTCATGAGAAGTTTAGGCATATCGCTCATCTACCCGATAAACAGAGGATCGAATTTATCTATTCTCCAAGATGGGTAGGTTACAGCACTGCTAATGAGATTATTGATGTTATGCAGGGGCTGATGAATCATGTAAAGCAGCATCGTATGCCAAACTTGCTACTTATTGGTGATTCCAATAATGGCAAAACCACAATCATAAACCGTTTTTATGACAAGTTTGGAGATAACTATACGGCTGATGAGGAATTAATCATTCCTCTGATCAAAATACAAGCACCTCCAACTGCCAGTGAGAAGGATTTGTATATCTCTATTATTGAAGCGTTTCAGTTACCATACAGACCCACCGATGCTGCTAGTAAATTGAGATACCAAGTTGTTAACGCCTTTAGACACACCAACGTCAAAATGCTCATTATCGATGAAGTCCACTCAATGCTCACGGGTACTGCTAGACAGCAACGAGCCATCATGAATGTCATTAAATTCTTATGCAACGAGCTACTCATGCCTATCGTGCTATGTGGCACTAAAGACGCTATTCGCATTCTACATACTGATCCGCAACACGCCAGTCGCTTCGATGTAGCTGAACTGTCTTTGTGGCGCAACGATAAAGAGTTTAAACGTCTGGTTGGTAGTTTTGAGAAGATTTTACCGCTTAAAAGGCCCTCTAAACTTATTGAGACTGAAAAAGTCAATCTAATATACAGCATTAGCACAGGCAACCTTGGTGATGTTAAGCGCTTAATTAATGATTGTGCTATTAGCGCTATTGAATCAGGTGAAGAAGAAATTACCGTTGAGAACATTAGGGGTAAGTCATGTTTAAAACCAACCAAGGGGCTACGCAAAATTATTGGGTAAAACCACTAACTTTTGCCACACCTTTTTTATATGGTGAGAGCTTAACGTCATGGTTGGTACGCGCCGCGCTTAAGCATGGCTGTAGTCCTTTGACCTTTACTTACTATTATTGGCCCCAGTATCGGATATGGACGTATGACGCTGATAAAGGCTTTAATCATTTTGACGAGCAAATAATTTCTGATATAGCGGTGCTAACAGGTCATAACGTCGATACTTTTGATGATCAGATACTCATTGATTTCTCAAAGGACACATCCGTTGTATTAGATAAAAAAACACCCTTACAATGGACAGCACCTTTATCAAAACGCAACCGCTATTCGAGACTAGGCTATCCTTATTGCCCTGATTGCATGGAGGACGATAAGGAGGCTTACCTTAAATTGCAGTGGCGCTTCACATGGTCTGTCTGCTGCGCTAAGCATAAGACATTTCTACAAGTAGACTGTGGACACTGTAATCAGCCCTACCAACCCCAGCTTTTAAGCCCAGAGCAGCAGTTTATCAATCGCTGTCATGCCTGTTATGATAAGTTGGATCAAGCTATATCAGGTATTAAGCCAAGCGAAACTCTTTATGAGTTTCAGAAGCTTGCGGATCAGGCCTTTTTTAGCAAGCAAGGCATTGTTTTAGGGCAAGTGGTTAGCATGTGTCAGTGGTTTGAGTACCTGTTATTTTTAATTAATCTGATTAGACGAGGACTGAAAAACCCTAACTATATGTTTGGCAAGCTTATCGCTGCATTAGGAATTGATACTACTACACTATCCCTACCTAAAACAGCGCTTAGGTTTGACTACCTACCAGTTGATGAGAGAACAGTACTACTTGAATGCGCCTATCACTTACTACAGGTAGATACTGATAATTGGATCAAGGTCTGCTTAGATCTTGATATCACCCAAAATAGCTTTCAGTGGTCGAAAAGTACAATTACCCCTAAAGCTTTTAGTGATGTATATGATCAACTCCATAGAGTACCTACACGGCGGTATGAGGTGCAGTCAGAAGATATAAAGCCTGCCTCACCTGAAGTTGTGATGGCGTCATGGAATAGACTCAAGCGAAAGATGCAGATGAGGGAGAATTATGATAAACATAAAAAAAGCTAAGCATCGATGCGACTCCTGCGGTAATAAAGATGTTGAAATAAAAAGACGCTATAAAAACGATACTTACTGCGCGAATTGTTATCGGATATGGTTTATCAGAAAGCCTTGCAGTCAGTGCGGCGAGATAAATCGTCTGCACAAAAAAGAGGCTTTTGCCGTCTGTCGCGCTTGCCGTATGAATCAGCCTTGCACTCGTTGTGGTGGCGAGGCGGTTAAGGATGGAGCCAATACGGAATACGGGCGGGTGTGCCAAACCTGTTATCAGGGCTATTTTAAGACCAAAAAACAGTGTTTTGAGTGCGGTAAGTTTGAAAGAGGGGTTTGTAGCTATTCAAAGTTGTCTCATGATCATGGGGTATGCGTAAGCTGCTACCAAAGTCATTTTAGAGAAACTTGTCCTCTTTGTCACAAATATAGAGAGCTTGTCACTACTGATACAGGTGTTATGTGTCGCAAATGCCATGAGTTCGGTGAGATACCCTGCAAGAGTTGCCATAAGCTTATGCCTGCTGGTATGGGTAAAAAATGTGATAGTTGTTATTGGTCACAGAGACTCAAGCATGAGGCCGAGATTAATACTTATCTTTTGACTGATGGTGTGATGAGACAAGCTTACACTGCTTTCACAATATGGTTTGAGGCTGAGCTTGATAGCAAGACTGCTGCGCTTAAACATCATAACTATATCGATTTCTTTGTTCGCTGTGATGGGTTATGGGGCGTGATACCCGATTATGAATCATTGGTGAATGAGTTTAAGCCTAATGGTCTGCGTAAGTATCTAACAGCACTACGATGGCTGATCAAGACCAAGCAAGTTGTAGTAGACCCTAAGATTAAAAATCAGATTGTAGAGGAGGAGCGTATTGTTAGTCTTTTGGCTAAACTTGATGGTGATGCACCTCGCTGCATCAGTGAATACCATACATACTTAGAGCAGAAACTACTCAATGGCAAAACATCGCTTAAATCAGTCAGGTTGGCCTTGCAGCCTGCAATAGACCTATGTACTCAATTTAGACTTGAAGGCTCAAATACGCCAAATCAGGAACAAATAGACGGGTATTTGTTGATTAAGCAAGGTCAACGTAATGCGCTTTATGGTTTCGTGATGTTTTTGAATAAAAAATGTGGGTCAAGCTTAGTTTGTGTAAAACCCTCTAGAGATGCGGTTTTAAAAGCCAATCGAAGTGAGATCGAAAGGCAACTGATGGCGCTCAATAATCAGTCTAAGCCATTATCGGACAAAGATCAGTTAATATGGTTGCAGCTTGGTATGGCGTATTTTCACAATACTCAAATTAGTCTTAAGACATTAGCAACCATAACTATAAAACATGGAGGCGACGAAATGAATATTTTAACTTATAAAAAGCAAGACTATTGGATACCAAAATATATAGCTTGAGTCTAAAGCTAAAACCCTGACTAGGTACTAATATAATATAAGTATGATAATACTACTGGATAGAACAAAAAATTATGTAGAAAAAACGGCCTCGAAAAGTAAGTTTGAATGGACGGAAAGCACTTGAAATTCTATGACTGGATGTACAAAAGTGCCAGCAGGATGTAAATATTGCTATGCTGAAGTTATGGCTAAAAAATTAAAGGCGATGGGAACCCTTCTTTTTTTGGAAAGCAAGTGCCTAAAAATGCGTGGCTAGGTGTGTCGGTAGAAAATGAAAAACCTGATGTACCACGTATAGACCATTTAAGGCGTGTTGATGCTACCATTCGATTCTTATCTGCTAAACCACTACTTGAAAATGTAGTGCAACTAAATCTCGAAGACATACATTGGGTAATCGCAGGTGGTGAGTCAGGAGCAAAAACTCGCCCTATGAATAAAGAGTGGGCTGAATCTATCCAATTACAATGCTAAGTGGCGGATATTGCATTTTTCTTTAAGCAATGGGGTGGTTGGGGAGCAGACAGTGTTAAACGGTCTAAACAGTTCAATGGTAGAGAGCTAAATGGAAGGACTTGGGATGGAATGCCTAAATTATAAATTTAACCAGCATTAATCGACAATCTATATCAACAATAGTACAATCCAAGCACTACAGATACTATCTAACCAACTATTAAGGACACTCCCATGCGCACCATCGCCATCCACACCCCCTTTGGTCGCGCGTTATCCTTTGTTGAATTAAAGGGAGTGGAAGCCCTCTCCAGTCTCTATGAGTATCGCCTTGTTCTCACCAGTAAAAATCCCAACCTAGCCGCTACCGACATCATCGGCCAAACTATCGCCGTCACCATCGACACCAAAGGCGGCGAGCGGGTTTTAAACGGTCTGGTTACCGACTTTGGCTACCTTAGTGAAGATGAGGACGAACAAAGCTATCATCTCTACACTTGCATCATGCGCCCTAACATGTGGTATCTCACCCAGCGTCATGACAGCCGCGTCTTTGTTGACAAAGACATCCTTGAGATTACCCGCACCATCCTAGATGAGTTTGGCTTCCCCTATGAGATACAGTGCTTAAACAGCTACCGCAAGTACGGCCATAGCACCCAGTATCAAGAAACCAGCTTTAACTATCTCAACCGACTGTTTGAACAAGAAGGCCTGTACTACTACTTCACCCATACCGAGGGTAACAACACCCTCATCATCGTCGATGACAATAGCGCCCATAGCCCCATTCAAGGCCGCGCCACCATACCCTATCACTCAGCCGTCACCCCAGGCACCCCCGACAAGAACTACATTGATGTGTGGCAACAAAGTGACCGCTTAGCTACTAAAAAGATGAGTGTCAACGACCACAGCTACAAGCTGGCTAACCGCAAACTTGATTACAACATGAGCACCCATGAGCTTGGTGGTATTACCACCGAGCACTATGACTTCTATACTGGCTTTGCGACCAAAGACGATGCCGCAAGCTACGCGCAAGTGCGTAGTCAAGACTACAACGCCCAAAGCAAACGCGTGAATGCGGCAGGTAACGTGCTCACCATCGCCCCAGGCCATACTTTTACTCTAAGCCGTCATCCGCACGATGCCGCTAATACCGAACACCTCATCATCCATAGCGAATACGACTTTAAAGAGGCCGGCTATGCCAGTGGCACCGAACAATCCCATTACCGTATCAGCTTCACCGCCATACCGATAAGCTACCAGTACCGTGCGCCAAGAGTCACGCCTAAACCGCAAATCATTGGTAGTCAAGCGGCTACGGTTACCGGCCCTGCCGGAGAAGAAGTCCACACCAATGGGTATGGCGATATAAAGGTACAGTTCCACTGGGACAGATACGGTCCTAAGAACCAGAAAAGCTCAGACTGGATACGCGTCGCCCAAGGATCAGCAGGGGGCAGCTTTGGCTCCATCAACACCCCGCGTATAGGGGAGGAAGTCCTCATTGACTTTATCAACGGCGACTCAGACCGTCCCATTGTCATCGGCAGGTTATACAACAGCGCCAACCCGCCACCATGGGGCTACCCGCAAGCGGCTAAGCAATCAGGCATCAAATCCAAAAGCTTTAACTCCCCGCTCGATAACTACAATGAGCTCATGTTCAATGATGATGCTGGCTTTGAGCTGGTCAACTTGCAGGCCCAGCGCGATCTTAACTCACTGATCAAGAACGATGAGACCCGCAGAGTCAACCGCGACCGAACAACGACGATTGATAAAGACGAGACCGTCACGGTTCATGGAAAGCGTACTGAGATCGTCGATCTTGATGAGCACATCACCATCCACAAGAACCGCACTGAGATCGTCGACTTGGATGAAACCATTACCATCCATAAGAACCGACAAGAGCGCGTTGATGAGAATGAGACTATTAGTATTGGGGGGAATAGAGATGAGACGGTTAAAAAGAATGAGTCTATATCAGTGTCAGGCAAGCGCAAGCTGAGCGTCAAAAAGAATCAGTCGATTACCGTGAATGGTATGCAGACAGAAACAGTAAGACTCGCCTCTATTCAAAATGTCGGCTTAGCTAAGATGACCAACGTAGGCGCAGGGTATAGCATTAATGTGGCAGGCTTTACCTCTATTGTCACAGGTGCAAAACGTAATGACACTACAGCACAGACTCATGAGATGAGCGCAGGAAAAGACTTTACTATACAAGCAGGTGACGTGATAGAACTAAAAGTAGGTAAGAGTGTGCTGCGCATGGATAAATCAGGCAAAGTTACTATTCAAGGCACAGAGTTTGTCTTCGAAGCCACAGGCCCTGTGCAAATCACAGGTAAAGATGTCGATCTGAACTAAAAAGGCATCATTATGGAATTTACCAACCTTACGCCCTTTAGCACTTTAAACTATCTTGGCTACGATACTCATGATCAAGAGTATGAAGTCGTGACGATGTGCGCACAGTATAAGCTAATACCCAGTAATCAAGAGATAGCAGATAGTAAAGACTTCAAGCAAATACAAACGGTTTACATCGCAGAGGTCAATGATGACGACCCTATTAATCTTTGCATGGCAGACGAGTTTTATGATGAGCCTGGTACTAGCAGCATCGTACAAGAGAGCGATATTATCCCCTTCAAGCCTAAATGTGATGTACTCGTCCAAGGTCACGCTTATGCTAGTAAACCCTCTCAAGGGTTTAAAGCGTCTATTGCTCTCTACAGACAGGCAGATGATACGCTAGACTCACCTCTTAAAGAGCTACTAAGTAAAGAGATTTGGCTCACAGGCTCAAGGCAGTGGCAGCATACAGGTAGTCGTAGCCATATTGACTCTATTCAATTTACCGATGAATATAGTTTAACAGCGGTAACCCACACACAAAAAGTACCACTCAGGTATGAGTATACCTTAGGGGGCAGCTGTCAAGCGACTCATCTTAAAAATATAGACAACAGCAGTAAAAAAGATAGCAATGAAGACGATGACAAAAACAGTCTTAAGCAAAGTTATCATGAAGTCTGCTATAGCAATCCGATAGGTAGAGGCTGGTTTGAGCAGGGCTACTTTAGTAAGCTAAGAGAGTACAAGCACAGCTTACCAGAATTCTTTCCAGTACCGCAGATTATGCCTAAAGGTGTTATCTATGAGACGCCGCTGATAACCAAGCAACAAGGGGCAATGACTGCGTTTGAGATGGCAGAGCTGGACTATCAAGGAGCGCCTGCAGGTCTCAGTGCCTTGCATCGATCTTGGGCACCAAGGCTTGCAAAGGCGGGTACTTATGATGAGCAGTGGCTAGAGAACCGCCATCCTAATTTGCCCAAAGACTTTGACTTTGGCTACTGGAACTGTGCCCCTGAGGATCAGCAAATCGACTATCCTGATTTAACTAAGCCGCATACTTTATTAGTCAATAATTTGACCGAAGGCGGTGGTCAACAGCTCATTCTACTACCACGGCATCGAGCTTTTGTGTTAGCTAGTATTGATTATGAGCATCAAGTAAAGCCTATGAGCTTAGATACACTGATTTTTAATACTGACAATATGTCATTGAAATTAGTTTGGCGGTTGTTTTTACCTACTAATTTAAACCCGACTAAGTTAGAAGTTAGATTCACTACCGACCCTGATGAGCCATATATTACTTACGAAGATCCAGAAAGCCTTCGAGCGAGAGCATTAGCTATATGGAATGAAAACTATGCCAAATAATACAATAGCGAAGAAGCAATCAGGCTGGACTGTAGTATCAACGCTACCTGATGTATGTAAAACGCCTATGGGTAGTAGTATGGTGCCTGTTCCTTATCCAGTGACGGCCAAACTTATAAACTCAAGTAATGTCTCACCAAATGTCCGCTCTAACGATCACCCTGTATTTTTATTCGATGCAAGTACAGTAGTCAAAACGATTGGCGATGAAGCAGGTGTCGGTAAAGGGGTTAAGAGTGGCACAGTAAGTGGTAAATGTTATCCCATTGAACATAGTAGTACAGTGCGAGCCAATGGCAAGTATGTGGTTAGACACAGAGACAAATTTGGGATGAATGGGTAATAAATTATGGGTACATTTGGTAATTGGGGTAGACCAGTTAGTTCAAACGGCAATACAACTGGAGTTGTTGTAGGTGATGGTAAAACAGCAGCTGAGATAGCTAAAGCCCTAAAAGTAGCAAAAGATTCGAAAAAAAGCTTGGCTAAGCTTAGTAAGGATGAGCTTGAAGCCATATTATTCGTACTAGATGTCGCTGGTGTGATTCCTGGCGTTGGTATGGTTGCTGATGGTGCGGCAGGTATCGTTAGAGCATCTACAGGGGATTGGGGCGGCGCTTTTTATAGTTTATTAGGTTTTGTTCCAATTGCAGGCGATTTGTTAAAAGGGTCTGACTTAGCTTTGAAGATTGCAAAGAACCCTAGTTTTTATCTCAATCAATTAAAAAAAGCACAAAAGGCTGTTGAAAAACTAGGAAGTGGGTATGAAAAAGTAGCTACTTTTTTTAAGAATCAATCTAAAAAAATTGAGGACTTTATATATAGCAAAGATACTAAAGGTAAACTGCCTAAGAGAAAGAAAGAAGATAGTGGCTCTAAAAACAAAGATAAAGACCAAAACAATAATAAAAACTGTCCTAAAACCTGTAAGCCTGTCAATCCTATACTAGGTATCAAGATACTACTAGATAATGAAGATATTGATTTTATCTTAACAGGAGACTTACCCTTATTATGGAATCGGCACTATGCCAGTGATAGCCTTGTAGGTCGAGGCGAAACAGATGATCCTGATGGTTGGTTCGGTCAAGGCTGGGCTAATAGCTGGTCAGAACAATTAAACGTCATTCCAGATGCTGACTTGATTGAGTACATTGACAGTAGTGGTAGAGCCATTAACTTCCCTTATATTGCCACTGGCAAAAGCTTCTACCTTCGTAACGATGATATTCGGTTGCATCATGATGTTAATGGACAATACCGCATTACCTCAGGCACCAGTGACACTGGCGATGGTATTCAGTTGCACTTTGGCAGTCCAGTCAGTGAAGACCCTCTATTACCTATCCGTAGACAGCGCCTATATTGCACAGGCCAAAGTGATCACTATGGCAACCGTATTACTTTAGAATATAATACAGACGCCAGTCTCTCTCATCTACCTCGCTATATAAAAGACAGTGCGGGTAGATTATTGCAACTAGACTTCAATTTAATTAAAAATGATGAGGATAAAGGCTTACGCTTACAGCAAGTGGTTCAGCTTACAAGTCTAACAGACGATAAGCTATCTCAGCTCCTACCTGCTTTAGATAGAAAAGTTCAGCAGCAATTACAGCAATCTTATAACACCAGTATTCACACTTTCATCAGCGAAGTTCAGACGCTTATTAAGAATGGCGTGCTGTCTAAGAATTTACTTGTTGCAGATACTCTAGTGACTTATAGCTACAGTAAAGAAGGTGACTTAATTGAAGTTAACCCTTATCTAAATCCAACTCGTCGCTTTGACTATAAAAACCATATTATGATCGCGCATCATATCGACGGCGGCATCAGCAGCTATTATGAGTACGACGACTACCTACCCACAGGCAAAGTGCTCATCAACCGTGTTAGCAATGGTCAGACCTATCATTTTGACTATCAAATAGATCAATCTATAGTTACTGAGGCAAAAGACACTGCAAATGAGCGGCAAACGATTTATCACTTTGATCAAGACAAGCGTTGGACAGGCATTACTGACGCTCTTGGCAACCGCACTAGCTTTGTTTTAGACGACTATAACCGTCCTATACAAATTATTAGTCCAGATGGCAGTATTACCGAAAACCAGTACTCTGGTAATCATCTAACCGCAGTTAAACAACTGATCGACTATGAGGTGATGACTAATTTACCTCTATGGCGGTCTCAAAAGTATTTATACGATAATAATCAATTAACCGAATTACTTGATCCTCTTGGCAATGCAACGCAGCTTACCTATGATGCTGCTGGACAAATTAAAAAAATTACTGATGCTAATGGTAACAGCACACATATAGAGCGTGATGATAAAGGTCGTACCATTAAGCAAATACTTGCCAACGGCAGCAGCTTCAGTTATGAGTATAACCATCAAGGCGAGCTGATAGAACAAACGGACTGTAGTGGTAATCCTACCTATTATAAGTACGATAACCTAGGACGTGTCATTATTGTCACTGATGCACAAGACCAGCAAACCACACTCACCTATGACCAGAAAACCGATAGCGCCACTAACAGTAATGGTATTCAGCACACCCAAGCGCCTACCCATATTCGCTACCCTGATGGCAGTAGCGAGCGCTTTGTCTATGACGCCTTAAATCGTCTGCTCAAGCATACGGACGCCAAAGACCAATCCACCGAGTACCAGTATACTGATGACAGCCTACCCATACAGCGCATAGACGCGCTAGGGCACACGCTTGACTACGACTATGACAATCTACGCCGTCTGATTAAACTCACCAATGAGAACGGTGAAGCGTGGACATTTGAATATGATAAAGCAGATAATCTCATCAGCGAGACGCGCTTTGATGGTTATATCAGTCACTACGAGTATGACAAAGCAGGGCAACTGGTACACCAAACCGACAACTCACAAGCCAAACGCGAAGAGCAAAAGCACACCTACCTGCAACGTGACCTGCTCGGACAGCTGACGTATAAGCACAGCCTAGATATCGTTAAGCCTAACAGCAACGTAAGCAATCAAAGCCAACAGCGTCATCACAAGACCCAGTATCAGTACGATATTGCAGGACAGCTCATCCGAGCGACCAGCCCTGATGCCAGTACCCATCTGGCGTATGACGACATCGGGCAGCTGATTAGCGAGCGCTTAACCCGTCATCATAAAAACAATTCTCAAGGTCAATTGACCCAAAACATCGAACAAACCCTAACTCACAGCTATGACGAGATAGGCAACCGCATTGCCACAATACTGCCCGATGGCAAAGTCATCAACCAGCTGTACTATGGCTCAGGGCATTTATACAACCAAAGCGTGCAAGACGGCGACAGCATCACCGAAATACGCCATAGCGAACGCAATGCACTGCATCAAGAAACGACAAGGCAACAAGGCGAGCTGCTATCGAGCTTTGGCTATGACCCCATGGGACGGCTCACCAAGCAATACAGCTCAGATCATAATAAAGGCCGTATCGTCGTACAGCGAGATTATAACTATGACGTGTTAGGACAGCTTACCCATCTATCAGGGCAGACGCAGCTCAATCATAAATCGAAAAATAGTAGCACGGCAAGTAGTCTGTTCCAGCGCAATCATCAGTATCAATACGACAAAGTCGGACGACTGACCGAGCATATGCTCACCGACTTCGCCAAGCAATCAGGCACGACAGAGCGCTTTGCCTTTGATCCTGCGAGTAATCGCGTGCCTGTATCTACAGTTGATAAAGATAACAGCGAAACTAATAACGCTGTAAACAACATCCACAAATCAGGCAGACCGACTAAGCTTATTACCGCTGACAAAATAATTACTTACACCTATGGCATACACGGTCAAGTCCTGTATAAAACAATCACTCCAGCCAAAGACGGTAAACCACTAGCTCAAAGTAGCAACGCGCTAGTGAGTAGTCGCAAGTCCATACAGCACTACTATAATCCCAATAATGAGTTGGTGAAAACTATCACTAATATCGAAGAGGGATTTGAGCTAACCGAAATAACAGCGACTTACTATTACGACGCTTTTGGACGACGCATCGCCAAAACCAGTGACACAAAGGTAAAAACCAAATTCATTAATAGTAAGCATTCAAAAACGGTTAAGTACCACCTTCAACAGCAGAAGACTAAAAATAAGCAAACACACTATCTATGGGATGGTAATAGACAAGCACAGGAATATACTGATACTCATGTGTTTACCACCGTGTATGAGCAAGACAGCTTTGAGCCAGTCGCAAGACTGGTCTGGCTCAAAGATGCGCTATTAAAATCAGCTAATGATGAGATTAAGAACACCGAGCGTGAATCTTGGGAAGATGAACCGACCCTCATCCCAAACATGCAGGTGTATCATTATCACAATGACCATCTAGGTACGCCGAATGAGCTGACCAGTCAAGACGGTGAAGTGGTTTGGTTGGCGGATTACGCGGCATGGGGCAATACTGCTCAAGTCGTCTACAAAGAAGTACAGCTTTATAATGTGATTGTTTCTGCTGATGAATTACAGCCCATAAGATTTCAAGGTCAGAGCTTTGATGTTGAGACAGGACTGCATTACAATAGATTTCGCTACTTTGATCCTGATTTAGGGATGTTTATCAGCCGTGATCCTATAGGTCTTTTAGGAGGCTTCAACATTTTCTCTTATGCACCTAATCCAGTTATGTGGGTAGACCCTTCTGGATTAGCGGTCTATCATACAAACTGGAGTAAAGCTTATAACTCTAGTAAAGGTGTTCCAACAAATTATCAAGTCCATCATATAATACCCCAAGCTGTAGCAAGTGAGGCAAAGAAACTGTGTGCAAGCTTTGACGTTCATAATAAAGATAATCTTATTGCTTTACGTAACAGTAAAAATGTTAATTTAGTTACAAAAAACGGTTATGGTGCAACCATACATTCTGGTCAACATCGTGGATATAACTTAGCAGTTACAAATTTGTTAAAAGGCGCACAAAGAATAAATATTCCTGGACTTAATGCATGTATGAAATTAAAGGCTGTTCAAAAGATGCTACGTAGTCAACTTGTAAAAGGAGACATTCCATTAAATAACTCAGGCTATGACCCCAATACTTTCAGCACGGGTGATATTCAAAAAGCATTTACTGAAGCGATAAAAAGTTCAATACGAAATCAACAATAAGGATATTTAGTTATGAAAAAGTGGAACGACATACTTGAGTCAGCGCAAGAATTTGTCGATTTTTTAGAAAGAGATACATTCTTTGATAAGCCTTTTGTTAATACTATAAATGCATTAGTAATCAGTGATCCCCTGTTAGGTTTTAAATATGCTAATCAAGATGATGAAGTGCAAAGCTTTCCAGCTTGGGAGTCAATTAGCCGAGGAGAGTATTCATTTCCAGATTCTTTTGAGTTATATGGTTATGTAGGTCATCAACTTCTGAAGAATAACTTTTTCAACATTCAAAGCAAGAACTTTAGTGGATTTAATGAGCTTTGGGATAGTACTATGGCAGAGCTAATAACTGATGATATGTATTATATATTCCAATGTTACGCTAATAATTATTTTCCACCTTTATGGAAAGATATTCTTACTGCTTATTTAAACAATGGACTACCTTGTGGCTGGTCTGATTTTCCACCTAAAGGTAAGCTAGTCGTTTTTTCTAATGAGCTGTTAGAGCCATAGCTATTTATTTTGGTAAAAAAGAGGGTTAGCTGGGCATTTTGCTCAGCTTTTTTACACCTGAATAAAGACCACCTATCACTACGACAATTTTGGCAGACGCATTGCCAAACAAACCCAGACGAAAGACAAAACCAAGTTTGTAAACAGACAATCGACCAAGATTATCACGTTCCCTGTACAACAGCAGAAAACCCAACATAAACAAATACACTATCTATGGGATGGCAATAGACAAGCACAGGAATATACTGACACCCATGTTTTCACTACCATCTATGAACAAAACAGCTTTGAGCCTATAGCTAGACTGGTATGGTTAAGAGATGGACTGACCCTAGCGGCAAATGATGAAGGCTGGTATGGCAATAATAAACCTGAGCCACCGTCCGCTATTCAAATCTATCATTATCACAATGATCATCTAGGTACACCAAATGAGCTGACTGACCAGAAAGGTGAAGTTATTTGGCTGGCGGATTATGAGGCGTGGGGTAATACCGCTAAAGTGGTATGGCGAGAGGAGAAGCTTGAGCAATTACAAGTATCTGCTGATGAGCTACAGCCTATTCGTTTTCAAGGTCAGAGTTTTGATACGGAAACAGGATTGCACTACAATCGGTTTAGATATTTTGATCCTGATTTAGGGATGTTTATCAGCCGTGATCCTATTGGACTCATGGGCGGCTCAAACGTCTTCCAGTATGCGACGAATCCTACGGGGTGGATCGATCCTTTAGGTTTAAAGAACTATAGAGACAAATTTTGGGATAGAGCAGGTGGTGCAGATAGAAGTAAATATCAAGTTCATCATATGTTTCCCCAAGATCTTTATAGCGATAATAAGCCAAAGACTAAAAAGATACTAAACTGTCATGGCATGGGTAAAGACGACTTAAATAACTTAATAGGTTTACCTAGAAATGAAAATGATAATCCAAGAAAAGGTAGTCCTTGGTTTGGCGCTTCAAAACACAACTCAAGTCACAGAGCATACTCTGATGCGTTAGAGGCTGCTATTATAAGAATAGGAGCAAAAGGCAGCTGCGTACAACAAAAAGCTAAACTTGTACTATTACAAAAAACATTAAGACGAATGCTCAATAATGGACAAGCCATTATGAGTAAACAAGGTGCAAGTACCACACAGTGGGAAAATATATTTAAAGGATACTAACTATGAATAATTTTAATTATAGAGATGTTTATTTAAACTATCTAAAAGTCTTTGAATGTATTATAAAATCAAATAACTTCTTGAGACCTAACAACACTTTGCCTTCGGATAAATTTCATATTATAAATGATTATCAAAAAGCTGATACTTTATACACTATGGAGTATCCTTTAGAAGAGCTAGGAGAGAAAGAAGGCAGTAAATACGATATTTATGCTGACTTAATGAACGAAAGGATTGATCTGCACTATGGTTTTTTCGATACTTTCACAGATACAGATTATCTAAATCATTTAGACTTTAAAGGCAAGTTTTTAGAAAAATTTTTCGATATAGTTGTAGCGGCTGAACAAAAAAACTCAAATTTTCCTGAAGAATTTACAGATTTCGTTCTGAATCACATTTTATCCTATATATCTTATCTGACATTTTCCAATACTGCTGATAAATTGCTAGATTTAGAGATTGAGGCATACACCAACGGAGCCATGCCATGCGGTTGGTACGGCAAATATCCTAAGGGAAAGCTTGCGGTCTATGTTCCTTTAGCTGAGTAAAAACTGCTATCTCAACTCAAATAAGTTAATCTATAGTCAAGCCCACCTAAAAGTGTTATAAACTAATTATCAAATACAATTGTTATTATAAAGACCATGACTTACTCACTAGATTTTCGCAAACAAGTTCTTAAAAGTATAAATGACGGTATGACCTTTGCCGAGGTGGCTGAGTTTTACAATCTGAGTCCAACCACGATACAGAATTGGAAGAGACGTATTCATAGTAAAACAACCAGACAAACTAAACCGTATAAAATACCAGATGACGTGCTACTTAATGATGTCAAAGAACATCCTGATGATTACCAGTATGAGCGAGCACGTCGTCTAAACTGTAGTAAAACAGGCATTTATCATGCTCTAAAGCGTCTTGGCATCAGTCAAAAAAAAGACTTTGGAACATCCAAAAGCATGTCCAGTAAAAAGAGCGATATATCTAAGTAAGCTTAATAACTTTATACAACAAGGCTATCCCATCGTCTATATGGATGAAAGCGGCTTTGAGCACGAGACTATTCGCTCTCATGGCTATGCACCAATTGGTAAACCCTGTATCGATAGCTACAACTGGCAAGGTAAAAAGCGAACCAACGTCATCGGTGCTCTGTATGAAAAGATGCTGTTTGCGCTTGATTACTTTGAACAGAATATCAACAGCAATATATTTTATGACTGGTGCAAGTTCACGCTTATTCCAAGTCTCAAGACTAAATGCGTGATTGTCATGGATAATGCTCAGTTTCATAAAAATAAACGTATTCAGAGATTACTGAATAGACATGGTCATCGTATTCTATGGCTACCACCCTACAGTCCTGATTTAAATCCTATCGAGAAAAAGTGGGCACAGGCTAAGTTTCTACGACAAGGGTGGATGGAGAATAATTTACCTAAACTCTTTCATGATATGGGTTGTATCTCTTTTATTCTGGATTGACTATATGCGACACCAACTGACGTTTTAAAATATTGTTTATAATATAGTCCTGACTATGTGCTTGCATTTATACTCTTATGCGACCATTATATAGTTAAATACTAAATCTATTCAAAAACTCGATCTGTGGATGTCATTGTACGCCCATGGATTTTTTGTCCCTAAGGTAAAGGAGCGAATCATGGTCAGCGCGATATCTGTTGCCAATGAATTAATTCGTTTGGGTAAGCAGGACAACAATTACTTCACACCAATGCAGTTGCTGAAACTTGTGTATATTGCACATGGCTGGATGTTTGGTTTTTTTAGCAAACCTTTAATTAATGATAGTATTGAAGCGTGGAAGTATGGACCAGTCATTCCAGAGTTGTATCATAAAGTAAAAGCATATGGTGGTAATCAGATTCCACAAGAAATAAATTCTTTATTTTCTTTTAATAATGAACAGTTAAATGAAGAAGAAAAAAGTGTTGTGAATTTCGTGTATCGGAAATATGGTAATCTTAGTGGTGTTAAGCTATCTATGATAACGCACCAGAATGATACTCCATGGTCACGTATATTCAGTCTTGACGGTCGAGGAGATATCATACCTAATGATTTAATTCGTCAACACTATGCTGAGCTAAGCTCTAAGGTATTAGCGGAGAATGGATGAGCCAAGTCAGCTTGGAATACCAAGAGTAACTATTCAACAAATTGATAATCTAGCCAATGGCACTAAGACACTCGATGAACTAGGATTGAATAATGAATTTAATGGTAGTGACTCTTCTCTAGCTTTAAAAGAGAGAACACTTTTCGATGAAAAGCAGCTTGAACTAGCTGGTAAAAACAACGATCATGACCGAGATGAAGATTGGAAGTATCTATTTGATAGAGGTTTCAAGTTTTTATTTATAATAGCTTGTGTTCTCTTTGCTATTATGATGGTTTCATTAGTAGGTTATTGGATTCTACCTGACCAATGGCAGTGGCTATCATATGATCAAGCAACCAAGATTGAAGCAGTTGTGATTGCAGTTATTGTTTCTAAGGCAGTAACAGTTAAACAGAACAAAATTAAATAAGCAGCTTTCCATTGTGTTGCGCTTTCTATTATCTCTGGATTCAGACGTAGTAAGACAATGTTTAAATAAGTTTTCTAATGTTATCAAAGCTGTTCATACCACAAATCATTTACTCAGCTAGCTTTTTAAGGTCTGATTGTTTAGTCATGGCTTATTCTCCAGTTAGTAGGATTATAAGCAATTACACAGTTTTTAGGAAAGGCTCGCCAGTCAATACAAATGGAATGCCTGATTATAATTATATAGAGGAATTTATTAAATCTGTTAGCTATATAGAATTACTATAATTTAGAAAGCCGCCATACTTAGGTGGCTTTCTTTAGGTTGAATATGACAAATTAAATTGAATGATTTTGGTCGCGTATAGCCTTTATTCACCCCGTAGACGCATGAGGTTAAAATCTGGCTTTTAATACGAACTTGACTTCATGTTAGGCAACAAAGTGCTAGTAGTAACCTCACCCTAACGCAACGCCTCACATGCAATACCATCTTTATCGCGGTCTAAGCGCGTATATCCTGCTTTTTTTGCGTTACTCAAAGCATTCGGCTTCCGCTTGGCTACCAAAGTCAGCGCATACCACACCTCCTGCATTTGCTGTGATAGCAGTAAGCAACATAATAGATGAGACTACAAAAACAATAATATTTCTCATAAGTTAATCCTTTAAGGTTAATTGTTTTTAAATCTAACCCTTACTGTCAAACCAGATCAGGACGTATACTCCAAACAACTACCTATTAATAGCTTTTACTTTAGACGCCATTATCAAGCCTATCTTGGTACTCATCACACACCCTCAAACCCGCTTTAATAGCATCACTAAGGTCAGCACCCTCTTTGACACTGTAGGGCACGTTTGGGCGCATATTAGCTTGATTAAGAGCATCTACGGATGACTTGTTAAGCGGCGTACCGATATAAGATTCATCGGTAAAGCCCTCTGGTGCAAAATATACTTCACGCCCAAATTTTGGATGAGAAGTGCAGGATATCTCGCCATAAGGCACAGTGAATGGATAAGGTGTTGCATACTCAGTAGGCCATAGTGCTTCGTTTACGCCGATGTAACCTGCACCGTAGTATTCGTCGTATTCTGGTTCGACAGGCGTACAAGCTGTTGTCAACAATAAGGTAAGTCCTGCTATTAATTTACTCATCCTCATCTTTATCCTTATTCAAAACCCCTTTCTCCAGATTATCTATAGCTGTTTTAACCCAATTAACATCCTCACCATTGGTATGTTTAAAGTATTGGATGATGCCAAACTCAGATATTGCGGCTATATCGGACAGACGACCATTACCCCTAAATAACCGACCTACAACTTGTCTTATAACATCCTCTGTAAAACCATCTTGATCTATTACTTTTATAACAAGACCGCTAGTTTGACTGCCCTCTTTCTTGCAATCGAATAGATAAAAAACTCCAAGATTAGTAATCAGGCGCATGACGAACACTACCCTTACTTGAAAGTCATTTTTTTTACTGCGCATACCACGCACTGTCTCACCAATAAATATAGGATCGTAAGCAACATTTACACAGTCTATGATTACAGGAGCGTAGCGCAAAGTAACTTTAAGGTCTTGAGCATAGCGTAAAAGACGTTCAAAATTATTCTTTATAGAGTGAATCGCGCCACTATCCACTAAAGCTTCAAATCTACCAATGTCACCATTAGCATTACCATCCTCCCCATCAGCATAAGCGTCAGGCTTGTTCTGCGGCAACCATATAACCTTTGATTTACAGCTATCTACAGCCTCATCTAAGGTCAAATTTGCGCCCTTGACAAGCTCTCTTATCTTGCCTATGAGTTCTATCCTATGCCTGACTACAGCTGTGGTTATATTATTAGCATCTCTTTCAGCCTCTAGTAAGATCTCATCAGACTCAACGGTGTTATAGATCGGTCTAATTCTGGATGTTTGAGGTTTGATGCCATCGCCGTATGTAGCAGAATTAGGCTTGTCTATCCTATATTCTATGGCATCTCCTTGCGGCATAGACATACCTAATATTTCAGTACAAAGCAGAGTCTGATCGTCAATTCTCAAACCTGCTATTTTAATTTGAATGTCCTGCTTGTGATAAGGTTCGACCTTTAAGGAATAGTACTGCTTGTCATTAGCGAGCATTCTTTTATTGAGGTTCCAAACCAACCCTTTAGTATAAGAGTTTGTTTTTAAGTAGTATAAAAATACAGCGTCGGCAATTACGCATCGATCAGGAATAGTAATTAGATCACCATATCCATCATTTAGATTAAGTCTCTCTTCGACCTCCTGTTTATGCCAGCTAATAAGAACTTTATTAATCTCTTTTGATACCCCATAGTGCGCAACAAAGAACAAGACCGATGGGATGATTATTTTAACAGTATCTGTATGTACGACGATGTTGGAATTAGAGTCTGTTTTGATGTCATCAACTGGATAGCTATCAGGCTTGAGAATATACTCGCCCTTATCCTTTGAGATGCCATAATGGTTAGTATAGGTAAGGTTTGGGCGCTTGTATTTCTTATTGTCATAAGCATCTAGCTTGGTATATAAAGTTTCAAATTCGTACTTTTCTTCGCACTTCCCCTCTACCCAAATAGATCCTATGGGTAATTTCAAAATTGATTTAATTGATACTCCAACTACAACTTGTTTATTGGTAGTAGAGTTTAAAAAGTACACTTGAACCGTTTTGCGTCTACGGTGATAGTATATTTTTCCATACCACAGTACGATGTATTCAGTCTCTGGGTTATAGTAACTTCCTAAACATATCTCAAAGTATCTTTTGATATTTACCATACCCATGTATTTAACTTTTTTGCCGTTAGAATCGAACAATGCATCAAACATAACTCACCCCCAGCATGCTTGATCTAGGTGGCGAGTTAGCTATTTTTTTGAAGGGTGTTTTGAGTGAACAAAGAGAGATAAAGAGGTGTTTTTGACATCTATTCTTGGAATTTGACATTAATTGTTGGAATTGACAGCCACCGCCCACCAGTGCCACTGCCGATATGGTGTGATGCACTTGACGAAAGGGCCGTGTACCATAATCATAATCACTGTCTGCCACCGAGTAAGTGCTGGCTACCTCCAGCGCCTCCTCATCACTCAAATCTGGCAAGATGGTCGGCAATCTCGATGCCATCAGCGTCTTGCCAGAGCCAGGCGGCCCTGTAAACAGTAACGAATGACCGCCTGCTGCCGCAATCTCTAATGCCCGTCTGGCATGATGCTGGCCTTTGACATCAGCCAAATCTACCTGATAGCCGACATGCCGCTGCACGGTGCTGGGCGTGACAATAGGTAAACGCTGAGAGGTCGCGTTTGGGTCAGTCAGTGACTGTAAGTGCTCACACACAGCCTGCAAGCTCTCGGCGGCCAATACATCTACACCCTCGACGCGGCTGGCCTCAGCACCATTATCCATGGGCACGATCAACTGCGGCAGTTTTTGCGCGCTAGCTTCTTTCTGATCTTCTTTTTGCGCGCAGCCTTTTGGGTCAGCTGTCGTTGTCATCTGCCCTAACCGCGCCGTTACCCCCTCTGCTTTTATCGCCCGTGCTACTGCCAGACTGCCGCTGACTTGGCGCAGCTCGCCATTTAGCGCCAGCTCGCCGATAAACTCAAACGCGGACAAGCTCTCAGGCTCGATCTGACCACTCGCCGCTAAGATACCAATCGCAATCGGCAAATCCAGCCGCGCGCCATCTTTTGGCAGGTCCGCTGGCGCTAAGTTGATGGTCAGACGACGATTGGGAAATTGAAAACCTGAGTTTAAGATGGCGGAGCGTACGCGATCCTTACTCTCACGGACGGCCGCCTCTGGCAAACCCACAATGGTGAGTGCAGGCAAGCCTTGCGATAAATGCACCTCAATGATGACCTTGGGGGCATGCAGCCCGACGACTGAGCGGGTATAGACTTGAGCAAACGACATCAGTACTTCCTAATATAGGGAATCAATCGATAATAAAACATTAATTATAAGTGCGCAAATGTCGTGTCTCACTCGCTTTGTTTTCAATTTTAATATCATTTAATACCGATGCGTTAAATAAGGCAGCACTAGCATCACACTTCTATATTGTTATATGATGAATAGATGCGTCTTAATCTCAACCCTAGTCTTAAACGCATGCGCAATAAAAGGATGTTATTGCCTCATAAAGCTGATTGAGTCGAGCTTTATGTACCACGCTTTTTTTAACCAACCAAGGATGGATAAGTTATGAACATCAATGTGCTTAAGCATCGACGTGTGCCGACCCTTACGCTACTGACAGTGGCTGTCTCCTTAGCTCTATTCGGTTGTTCGGATAGTGATAACAGTTTTAATAACGCTGATACCGCCCAGCCCACGACCACCTACGAGGTGGACATCCAGCGCACCGAGTTTGGTATTCCGCATATCACCGCAAAAGGACGTTATCGAGCGGTGGCAGTATCGACGCGACCCAAGCTTGCACAGTGCTGAGCAATTGGGACCGCCGTAATAACTTAGACAGTAGGGGCGCTCATGTCTTTAGAGAGTTTTGGCGCAATGTCGACTTTACCGAAACCACTGATGATGCCTTTAATGTGCCGTTTGATGAGTCTGACCCTATCAACACACCGCGCGATCTTAAAATCACAGCGAGCACCCGTGCCGCCTTGGCAGATGCGATTGCCTACTTTCAAAACAATGGCGTGGCGCTCGATGCCACATTGGGCGAGCTACAATACACCCTTGATGCCAGCAAAAACAACGAGCGTATTCCGATGCATGGCGGCCAAGGACGTGAAGGCGTCTTTAACGTAGCGCGCGGCCCAGCACCAAACGCCGATGCCAGCGAGTATGCCTTTATCAATAACGGCCCGACATATATGCAAGCGGTGACGTTTGATGACAAAGGCCCTGTGGTCAACGCCTTACTGGCGTATTCGCA
Source organism: Psychrobacter sp. HII-4 (assembly GCF_904846595.1). Classification (NCBI taxonomy): domain Bacteria; kingdom Pseudomonadati; phylum Pseudomonadota; class Gammaproteobacteria; order Moraxellales; family Moraxellaceae; genus Psychrobacter; species Psychrobacter sp. HII-4. Next base: position 61,200 of record NZ_CAJHBJ010000008.1, read on the forward strand.
ATCCGCGGATAGCACACGCCCTTATCACCGTGACCAGACGCGGCGTTACTCTGCAAAAGACTGGATTCGCCTGCCGTTTAGTGCCGGTGAGATTGCAACTCACGCGGTGGGCGATACGCTGCAATTAACCGAGTAAAACCAACTGCTATTTAACCTTATCAAAAGACCTCAGATCACACCGCTGAGGTCTTTTTTTCTGCTGAGCAAGCGCCGTTTCAAGAGCATAGCAATTCTAAGCCTTTACACCCCCGCTATCACTTCTCCACATCCCAGTCCTTACCCAACTGCTATAAGTCGTCTCCCCACTACTGGTAGGGATTTGTTATACTAGCGGTAGCAAGTCAGTCATCTCTATACAATCAAAAGCGACACCCAAAACCGCAGCCTGTATGGTCAACCCGAGGAATGCCGTATGACAGAATACTCACAACCAGATACTCAGCAGCCCTACAACCGCGCTGACGAGCAGCCGACGACCACGCGCCCTGTCATGCAGCCTGACAACCCATATGCCAGTACGCGCGGCAGTATCACCAGCAAGCAGCTGCCAGCATTTGATGAAGCGTTGATCCAAAAATACAATCGTTCAGGGCCACGTTATACCTCTTATCCAACAGCGCTGGAGTTTACCCCGATACCAGTAGATTTAGAGACCAAAATTCTAAAAAATCGCGAAGCGCGGGCGCCACTGTCTTTATACTTTCACATCCCGTTTTGTCGCCACCTTTGTTATTACTGCGCTTGCAATAAAATCATCACTAAGAAAAATAGCGATTCAGGCGACTACTTAGAGTATCTCATCGCTGAGATTAAACTCAAGCGGCGCTTATTGACCACTGAAGGTGGCAAGAACCCAGTCGTCAAGCAGTTGCATTTAGGTGGAGGTACGCCGACATTCTTGCGTGACGAGGAGATGGTACAGCTGTGGGAGTTTTTACAAACCCAGTTTGAGTTTTTAAGTGATGATGAAGGCGACTACTCTATCGAGATTGATCCGCGTGAGCTGAGCGGCAACACCCTCAAAGTCCTACGCGATCTGGGCTTTAACCGCATCAGCTTAGGGGTACAAGACTTAGATGAGAGCGTCCAAATCGCCGTCAACCGCGTGCATTCAGCGGAATTAATCGAAAGCGTACTTACTGAAGCACGCGAATTGGGCTTTCATTCTATCAATATCGATCTGATCTACGGTCTGCCGCATCAAACGCCTGAGACATTGGAGCAAACCGTACGTCGCATCATCGAGATGGCACCCGACCGGCTGTCGGTGTTTAACTACGCGCATCTGCCGGAGCGCTTTAAAGCCCAGCGCCAAATCAAAGAAGCGGATTTACCTAGTCCTGCAGCCAAACTGACCATGCTGGGCAACACCATTAACACGCTCACCGAGGCAGGCTATCAATACATCGGCATCGACCACTTTGCCAAGCCCGATGACGAGCTGGCTGTGGCACAGCGCGAGGGTAAGTTGCATCGCAATTTTCAGGGCTATACCATCATGGGCGACTGTGATTTGCTCGGCTTTGGGGTCTCATCGATCAGTCAAATCGCCAATGCTAATAGCCGCTATATCTTGCAAAACGATACCGACCTGCAAGCTTATCAAGCCACCATCGATGCTGCGCAGCACAATCTGGCCATCATGCCTGCGGTCAAAGTGATCAAAACCTCTATCAAAGATCGCTTGCGCGAGTATGTGATCATGAATCTGCTGTGTCACGACTACATCGACTTTAAAGACGTCAATCAAAAATTTGGTATCGATGCCATCACCTATTTTATTGATGAGATTGCGCAGTTAGGCGCGATGCAAGAGGACAGACTTATCGATATGGATGCCGCTGGTATTCGTGTGCTGCCAAAAGGCCGCCTACTCGGTCGCAACGTCGCCATGGTGTTTGATGAATATTTGGACAAAAAGCATAAAAACCGCTTTTCTAAAGTGATTTAACGTATAGTCGATACATTCTAAAAATGTCATAGCGCTACTGGGATGAATTTTGCGCAGCCTCTGGGAACGCAGCACGCAAGTAAAATTTATACCAGTAGCGCGTCTAAATTCATAACAGTTTTACATTCAGCTAACTATACTTTAAAAAATACTTTATGCACAAAAAAGACCTCGTTTTTGAGGTCTTTTGTTATGTCAATATGAGCGCTCAACCGTAGCGTTGTTACACCTTAAACTTATCGCCAACCATACCTTTGACCGTGCTCAAGATGTCGGCAGGCAGTACCACCATTTTTGAGTTATCAGACTCTGCAAGCTGACGTATCGACTTGATGTATTGCTCGCCTAGCAGATAAACAATCGGCATCTCTTCATCGCCCATCGCAGCGGTAATCAAGCGAATGGACTCCTCAGAGCCTTTGGCCAGCACCACTTGCGCTTCAGCGTCACGACGGGAGGCTTCTAAGCGGCCGTCTGCTTCTAAGATAGCGGCTTGCTTTTGACCATCGGCACGCGTCACTGTCGCACGGCGCAAACGCTCAGCAGCCGCCTGCTCTTCCATCGATGCTTGCATCGTATCTGAGGGGTTGATATCTTGAATCTCGACTGTTTTGAGTGTGATACCCCAGTCAGCGATGTCTTCTGAGATGGCATGCTTGAGCTTGGTTTTAATCTCCTCACGACTAGATAGTGCGTTATCCAAATCCATCTCACCGATGATCGAGCGCAGGGAAGTCTGTACCAGATTACGGATACCATACTCATAATCTTCGATACCATAGACCGCCTTATCGGGGCGGACGATATTGATATAAGCCACCGCGTTGGCGATGATTACCACGTTATCACGGGTGATGACTTCTTGCGATGGAATATCAAGTACGATGTCTTTGGTCGTCACTTTATACGCGACGTCATCGACATAAGGGATAATCAGGTTGAGACCAGGCTCTAGTGTCTGGCTATATTTACCCAGTCGCTGCACCACCCACTTATAACCTTGCGGTACGATGCGCACCCCTTTAAACACGGTAAAGACTACCAGCGCAATCAACACCACCATCACAATGCTAAAGCTTTCCATAACTCATCCCTATAATTGATAATTCTATTTGACTGGCAGTCAAACTTGCCTATTTTTTTGGCTCAGCGTAGGCGACTGCATACTTCTGACGATCAGCTCATTGCCCACGATATCTGTCACCACCACCCGCTCACCAACTGCAATCTCCTCTCCTGTGGTGCGGCACATCCACTCTGCCGCGCCAACGATAGGGACACTAAAGCGCACGATACCTGCGCGCTCGGACTGCGGTGATAGCACAATCATCCCTGTCTCACCCACGATGACACCACCGCCCAATCCAGCTTTGGTACGGTCCACTGATAAAGGCTTGATAAACTTAAACCATGCCACTAAAAACACCGCCGACAGCACCAACCAAATGACAACTTGCACAAAAAGAGAAATCGGCAAGAGCCAAGCCAATGCTGCAACAATAATGGCAGCGGCACCAAACCACAGGCTGGCGAATGTCGGCACAAACATCTCAACAATCAGCAACAAAAAGCCCAGTACCAACCAATGCCAAGGCTCAATCATCAAAAACATCTCCATCATTGCCACCTACCCTGTTTGAATCATCCTAGCTTGCTATCCTAGCTTTCAATGTAGCATACTTTTAGCATCTATAACCTCTTAAAAATCATCAATATACACCACTCATAACACAACGCCCATATCTTAGATGAAATCAAAAAGCGCCGAATAACCTTTGCCACATAAAAAAACGACCGCCAAAGCGATCGTTTTTTGTCTGATATATAAATATAAGCTGTGGTCAATCAATGCCTTAGAACTTTAGCTGACCACCAACAGTCATTAGATCAGCATCACTTCCCAACTTGTCGTATTCAGCTTCAACGCTAAAGTTTGGACTCACTGAATAACCAAGACCAACACCGCCTGCTAGGCTCGTATCACTGTCCGAATACGTCTCGGTTCTGATTTCAGTATTGCCAATATTGCGCGTATAGTCCCCTTCTATCTCAGTTTTTGCCACACCTAGTTTACCTTTGGCGTATAACCCTGTATTTGGGATCTGATAGCGGTAAGTACCATAAGCGCCATAAGACTTAGCATCAATATCGCCACCGCGATAATCTGCATCATCTGAGCCGACATACTCAGCTTCGATACCAAAGTTAGGGTCAAAATTATAACCCCCATAGATACCATAAGCCGTTGGATCATCAGCATCATTGACGTCTAGATCAAATTGACCGACTTTGGCACCGACGTAGGCTTGACCAGTGTAACCATTACCATAAGTAACAGCAGCTTGTGCGCCTACGGTGAGTAATGAACCTGCCGCTAAAGCCAATAGTGTCTTTTGTAAAGTTTTCATAATATTCCCCTAAGATAGTGTAGTTCGTCAATCTTATATAGAGTATTGGTTTGAGAAACGAGACAGACAACTGTCGTTTCTCAATGACTGTATTTCTCTTGTAAATTTCTAATCCGGTAGACTTTAGGTCATTTCATCATCGATTTAGAATTTTAAATGAGCGCCCACTGTTAATAGTTTGGCATTAACATCGCTATCCATCATGGCGTACTCGGCTTCAACCCCAAAGTTTGGGTTCACTGAGTAACCAAGTCCCACGCCACCTGCGATACCAGTATCACTACTAGAATCTGAAACTTTAACTGGTCCCACAGTGTAATCGCCTTCGACCTCAGTTTTGGCTACCCCTAGTTTGCCTTTGGCGTATAAGCCCGTGTTTGGAAACTGGTAGCGAGCTGTACCATAAGCACCATACGTTTTGGCATCTAGGTCGCCGTTTCTGTAGTCAGCATCGTCTGAGCCGACATATTCTGCTTCGATACCGAAGTTTTGGTCAAAGTTATAACCACCATATATACCGTAAGCTGTTGGGTCATCAGCATTGTCGATATCTAAGTCAAACTGACCGACTTTTACACCCACATAAGGTTGGCCTGTGTAGCCGTTGCTATAAGTCGTCGCAGCTTGAGCACTGACTGTCAACAATGAACCAGTAGCTAGCGCAAGTAGGGTTTTTTGTAGAGTATTCATGATAAGCTCCTTAAAATTGTGACAAACAAGTTATCTATTTATATAGGCTTTTGGCCTTATCGCCTTGTTTGCTAACGATGAATATATAGTAACAAGCTATTTCAAACACTCTGTCAGTGTTTAATGGTATGAGAGTTAAGATTTGCAAGTATTTATCAGCGTGTGGGTTACAAAGGCAAAGATATGAAATCTTTTGTTACAACCTCCATTTTTGTGCAATAATTCCTACTTATTTCATCGAAAGCGATGGCAGCGCGTGTATTTGAGCACTAGGTTTTACCGAGCATATCCTCATGTTCACCCAGTTAGACGATTACCGATTGATAGAATACATGCCCTAGCCACAAGGGACAAAGAGACTGAAAAAGGCCAAAAAATCGCTTTGTTTTATCAAAATAACAGGAAAAATAGATGATGACCCTCAAGGATGAGCTGGAGCAAGCACTACAGACGTTAAAGAAAAATGAGCAGTATCGGCAGATACCGACGCTGGCACATGATGGGCGCTATGTTGTTTATCAAGGCAAACGCTTACTAAACATCGCCAGTAATGACTATCTGGGCTTGGGCAGCGACAGTAGTCTACAAAGGGCGTTTTTTGAGCAGATGGATCAATTGTCTGACACGCATTATCCTAAGATGAGTGCCACCTCCTCACGGCTACTCACAGGAGACGACACGCAGTTACAAGCCTTAGAGCTTGAGATGCAAGCATGGTATCAAACGGCAGTGTGTCAAGAAGATGCCTCTAATAGTCCTAGCAGCCCTAGCAATCTGAGTAGGCCAAAATCTGTGTTGGTATTTAACAGCGGCTACCATGCCAATATCGGTATTTTGCCCGCGCTGACCGCCTTACCCATCAAAACGCTGGTGTTAGCAGATAAGCTGGTGCACGCCAGTATCATCGATGGGCTGCGCCTTAGCCAAAACAAGACCGTTGGCTATCGCCGTTATCGTCATAATGACTACGCGCATCTGGCTCGGCTTATCGAGCGAGCTGATGACGATATCAGGCGCATCATTATCGTGACCGAAAGCGTGTTTAGTATGGATGGTGATCGCGCAGACTTACAACAACTGGTACAAATAAAAGCTCAAGATACGCGCATTGAGCTGTATGTCGACGAAGCTCATGCTATCGGGGTCTTAGGGGAGACAGGGCTTGGGCTGGCAGAGGAAACGCAGACACTCGGGCAGATTGATTATTTGGTTGGTACCTTTGGCAAGGCATTTGCCTCCGTTGGCGCTTATATCATGTGTGATGAAACCATCAAGCGCTGGCTGGTCAATCACATGCGCTCACTTATCTTTAGTACCGCATTGCCGCCCATCAACCATGCTTGGACACGTTTTGTGTTGGCCAAAATGCCAAGCTTGACACCGGCGCGGACGCATTTGGCGCTACTGTCTACCGAGCTGAGCGAGGCCATTGCCCTCAAATACTCTACCAGCGCAGTCAGCAGCGCCTATACCTCGCCTATCGTCCCTTATATATTGGGCGATAATGCGCGCACACTGGCCAAAGCCCAGCAGCTACAGACCGCTGGGTTTTATGCACTGCCTATTAGGCCGCCTACGGTGCCTGCCAACAGCGCGCGCATTCGTCTAGTAATGAATGCCAAACTGACCTATGATGACTGTGAGCGGTTAATTCAGCAGCTGTAGTTGTCTTAAATATAGGTTGAATCGCTACTAGCGATGACTGACGTACAGATGCCTTACGATCAGTCACAGACTGACAATATGGTTTAGGAAAAATGGCTCGCCGACAGGATGTAATAGCATAGATGACACACTCAGCCGCACTCAAGCTAGATCACAGAAAGCAAACCATCGCGCGCCATTTTGCCAATGCCAGTCATTATGATGAGCACGCCACTATCCAGCAAAAGATCTGTCACGACTTGCTGGCGACCATCTCAAAAAAAACGCAAGATAGCGTCTTAGAGATTGGTGCAGGTACAGGTCAGATGACCCGCCTATTGGCCGAGCACATTCAAAGCCAGCACTGGCTGATCAATGAGCTATGCGCCGAGCAAACAGCCACCTTGAAAGGCATTTTGCCAAATGCTCAGATCGCCATCGGCGACGCTGAAACTATCGACTTCAAAGGAGAACATAGCTTGATTGTCAGTGCCAATGCTGTGCAATGGTTTGATAATCCTCTAAGCTTTGTTACCCACTCTGCCTCTCGCCTCCAAGCAGGTGGTCAGCTGGCCTTTAGCACCTTTACGCCCAATAATTTTTTGCAAATCAAAGCCCTGACTGGTCAAGGGCTTCACTATCCTGATATGCAGCAATGGCGCTTGGCATTGCATCACGCTGGGTTTGACAATATTGCGTTATCGACACGGCGCTTTGATGTGACGTTTTCTAGTCCTTATGCGGTACTCAAACATATGAAACTCACTGGTGTATCGACCAATCAAACGCAAAACAAAGCCAGCCCGCGCGTGGCTTTCATTTGGAACAAATCGAGCTTACAGCAATTTGAGCGACGCTACTGGCAGCATTTTTCGGTGATAGACGAGGCGGGAGACGCTGGTGTCATACTCACTTATGAAGCACTGATTATTAGCGCCCAGCTTACTTGAACCAAATATCGATCGTTGATCAAGTGGGTAACTGCCACAAAAAAACGCACCTCGAAAGGTGCGTTTTTATGTCACATTAATCAACGGTCAGCTTATCAGCCGTTTTATTTTTTGTCGTCTACTTCTGTAAACTCAGCATCGACAACATCATCGTCGGCTTGGTTGTTACTTGCTGCATCCGCACCTTGCTGGAACTGGCTTGGATCCATACCTTCTGCGCCTGCACCGCTATCAGCATAGATTTTTTGGCTGATAGGCAAGAAAGCATTGTCTAGCGCTTCAAGTTTGACTTTGATGTCGTCATGATCATCTTCTTTAGTCGCTATCTCTAACTCAGAGATTGCCGCTTCTACTGATGATTTTTCTTCTTCAGTGACTTTATCACCCGCTTCTTTTAGCGCTTTTTGTACCGCATGGATACGACCATCCGCTTCGTTGCGAACTTGTGCCAGATTTGCAAACTTCTCATCTTCAGCTGCGTTGGCTTCAGCATCTTGTACCATTTGCTCAACTTCTTCATCCGACAAGCCAGAGTCTGCTTTGATCTGGATGCTTTGCGCTTTACCAGTACCTTTGTCAGTCGCTGAGATGTTCATGATACCATCAGCGTTGATATCGAAAGTCACTTCGATTTGTGGCACACCACGCGGCGCTGGTGGAATATCTGTTAAGTCAAAGCGGCCAAGCAGTTTGTTTTGGTTAGCGATTTTACGCTCGCCTTGGTAAACCTGAATGGTTACCGCAGGCTGGTTGTCTTCTGCTGTTGAGAACACTTGTGATTTCTTGGTAGGAATCATGGTGTTTTTCTCGATGATTGGGGTCATTACGCCGCCCATCGTCTCAATACCAAGCGTCAATGGTGTCACATCAAGCAATAAAACGTCAGTTTTGTCACCAGACAATACCGCACCTTGAATCGCGGCACCCGCTGCTACTGCTTCGTCAGGGTTTACGTCTTTACGTGGCTCTTGACCGAAGAACTCTTGTACTTTTTGTTGTACAAGTGGCATACGAGTCTGACCACCGACCAAGATCACGTCGTTGATGTCGCCGACTTTTAGGCCAGCATCTTCAAGGGCAATCTTACAAGGACCCATGGTACGCTGTACCAGATCTTCGGTTAAGCTCTCAAGCTTAGAGCGGCTGATAGTGATGACCAAGTGCTTAGGACCACTGCTGTCAGCAGTGATGTATGGTAAGTTCACTTCAGTGCTTTGCGCGCTTGATAGCTCGATTTTTGCTTTTTCGGCTGCTTCTTTTAGACGCTGCATCGCAAGTGAGTCACCTTTTAGGTTGACGTCTTGCTCTTTTTTGAATTCATCGACCAAGTAGTCAATCAATGCTGAGTCAAAGTCTTCACCGCCAAGGAATGTGTCACCATTGGTCGCTAGTACTTCAAACTGTTGCTCGCCGTCTACATCTGCAATCTCAATGATTGAGATATCAAAAGTACCACCGCCCAAGTCATATACAGCAACCGTGCTATCGCCTTGCTTTTTGTCCATACCATAAGCAAGAGCGGCGGCAGTTGGTTCGTTGATGATACGTTTTACATCAAGACCGGCGATTTTACCGGCATCTTTGGTGGCTTGACGCTGTGAGTCGTTGAAGTAAGCAGGTACGGTTACGACCGCTTCTGTTACTTTTTCACCCAAATAGTCTTCTGCCGTTTTTTTCATTTTTTTCAAGATTTCAGCAGAAACCTGTGGTGGCGCTAGTTTTTTACCGTTTACTTCTACCCAAGCATCACCGTTATCCGCTTTGGCGATTTTGTATGGCACCATGCCGATGTCTTTTTGTACCACTTTGTCATCAAAACGGCGACCGATCAGACGCTTGATCGCAAACAAAGTGTTTTTTGGGTTGGTGACCGCTTGACGCTTAGCCGATTGCCCAACGAGGATTTCGTCGTCTTTATAAGCGACGATAGAAGGTGTGGTACGGGTACCTTCAGCGTTTTCGATGACTTTGACTTTGTCACCTTCCATCACTGCCACACATGAGTTGGTTGTACCCAAGTCAATACCAATTACTTTACCCATAATCAAATGCTCCTAATGTATATTTTAAATATAACTACTTATATCTTCAGACCATAGTCGGTCACTTATTGCTATATATCGGTTTGCCTGTCGGTTTTTTCAAGGCAATCATCAAGCAAAAATTGTCTTTTGTGTGATTTTTTGTCAAAACCCTTTATATAAGTAAGGTTTAGATGCTTAAAATCAAGTAAAAAATCCTACTGACCCACGCGTACCATCGCTGGGCGTAGTAGGCGACCATTTAGGCTATAGCCTTTTTGTAGCACTGTACCGACCACATCAGCGTCGGCATCGGCATCGATACCCACCGCTTCGTGAACATCGGCATTGAACTTTTCACCTTGTGGGTCAATCACTTCGATACCGTTTTTGTTGAGGACAGACAGCAGGGCTTTGTGCGTCAGTTGCACGCCTTCGGTAACCGGATCGCTGGCGTCGGCGTTTTCAATCGCACGCTCTAGATTATCAACGACTTCCAATAGCTCTTTGGCAAATTTTTGTAGGGCAAATTTTTTGCTTTTATCGGCTTCTTGCTCCATGCGTTTTTGCGCATTGTAAGCTTCGGCATTGGCACGGGCGGTGGTCTCACGGGCCTGCTTGACCTCGCCTTCGAGCTCAGCAATACGTGCTTTGAAAGTGTCGATATCGATTTCGTTGTCGATAGTGACGTTTTCAGCTGAATTGTTTTTTGGATCAAACTCTTGCATGGTTTCTTCTAAAATACTGTCATTATGCTCGACATTGTCGTGCGCCACATTGTGCTCAGGGGATTTGTGGTTATTGTTTTGCTCGCTCATGATAGCTCCTTAGAATTTTAATAATGACGATTGATGTATGGCACAACAAACCTGCTGGCAGCAAATCATGCTGTGCTCTTATTAGTCTGCGCTTTTATTAGATAATCAACAAATATCACTGATTTTTTGCGAATATGCTTTGATAGCTGATTGATAAAGGTGATGAGGACAAATTTCAAGCCTTGCGCTGAGGATTTTTTCCCATTTACAACAATTGCTGTACCAACGAGCGTGGGACTAGAGATATGGCGCTGACAACGGCATAAACAGTGAGGCCAAACATTGAAACAAAACGTTGGAACAAACAGGCAAATCTAGCCAATCTATTTTGCAAGAGGTACCCTCCTACTGGTATTGATTTACCTTTATAGCTCACACCCACTACCAAACCTTCGGTTTATTCCAAAATTTTTACGGTTTTCATTCAATCCATTACCAAAATATACTCAATTTTGTTTTCTTTTGCTTTACTATGGCCAAAAACATCTGTTATTTCAAACACTAACCATCATGTATCCGAGGTGTTATGTCTCACTCAACCATATCGCTCAACACCTTATTAAATAGAGCGTTGATCAATCTAAAGCGCTCAAACGAGCTAGCGCCTGAGATAGAAGCTGTACCAAAAGATAGCGCTAAGCGTCAATGCTTTGCGTTAAAAAGCACGTGTTTGGGTTATCAGCAAGTCGTTCATCATCAAGCGCATACCTTGCATTATGCGATAAAAGGGCTGGGTTATTTGCCATTGCCGCTATTAGAAAGTTTGGTCAGCTACCTTGGCGGCCCGACTTCTAAGCAATACTTGCATGCCGATGCCCATCTACGGCTGATTTTGGCGATAAATAGTAAGCTAAAAACCCCGCTTGAGCTGACGCCGATGCCTAAGCTGCGCGAAAGGTTCGCTGCCGATGCCGTGGCCATGCAGTCTCCAAAGGTATGGCAACAGACGGGCGATACGCTGATGAATAATATAAAGCGCTTTCGCAAAAAAGGTGAGGTCAGCGTTCGTTGGTCTGATAAGGTGATTGCAAATGCTGATGATGGCGATATGACCATTCGCTGCTATCAGCCAGACGCTAGCACTTATAGAAAGACAATCAAAAAAGGCAGCGTGCACAATCCTGATGAGACCGTGTTGTTGTTTTTTCATGGTGGTGGGTTTTGTATCGGCGGTATCGATACGCATCACGAGTTTTGTCATGCGCTGAGCCAGCAGACTGGCTGGCCTGTCGTCAGTGTCGACTATCGATTGGCACCTGAGCACCCCGCCCCAGCCGCGCTAAAAGACTGTATCAGCGCTTATGCTTGGCTGGCCGAGCATTGTCATATGTTTGGCGCGCTGCCATCACGTATTGTCTTGGCAGGCGACAGCGCAGGTGGCGGCTTATCTACCCTTATTGCTCAGCAGCTCACCGCCCCTGCCAAACAAGCTTGGGCAGACTTAGGCGAAGCGGGGCAAGATATGTTTGCGCTGTTAGAGCGTCTGCCTCAACCACTTGCACAAATGCCGCTTTACCCTGTTACCGATATCGAGACAGACTATCCAAGCTGGGAGCTATACGGCGAAGGCTTGTTGTTAGATCATGACGATGTGGCGGTGTTTGACGCGGCATGTCTAAAAAACAGCCCCTTACCCCGACAACACATTCTCAACTCGCCTATGCTGGGGGACAACAGCCACGTCTGCCCCACTTATATCGTCACCTCAGAGCTGGATGTGTTACGTGATGAAGCTTTTGCGTATGCAGAGCAACTAAAGACACATAGCATATCGGTGAGAAATTATACGGTACTTGGTGCGCCGCATGGTTTTATTCACTTTATGAGCATTCATCAGAGGCTAGGATTAGAAACCCGAAAAATCATCCACGGTTTTGCCAGTTTTGTCCGTGAGGTCATTCGTGAGCAGGGGCAGTTAGCGGCCTAATGACTGACTGCTTTGGCGCGCTGACTATGACGACGGCTCAGCAACGGCACCACTGGGCGTCAGGGTAATCATCCAAATCTCAGAGCGTGAGCCCAGTCGAAACGGTACCGGCCCAAAGCCATATCCCGATGTCACCAAAAACTGCGTCTCCCCTACCACCTTAGCGCCATAATGTAGGGGCGCAAGCCCGCGCATCAATAACGTCAATGGAAATATCTGGCCGCCATGCGTGTGCCCTGCTACATGCAAATCTATCGGTAAAGAACTGATTTCGTCTATCATAGCTGGCCTTTAGACGCTCTTTCATCAATGCTTCACGCTTTTTACATAAAACCTCATATAGTCGAATCCAAATAAACCAGATGCATGGCGCTCGGGTCGCTCAAAGTAGCGTGGCTATTCATTTAAACGCGGAACTGGTATAAATCAGTTATATGGTTTCACGTGAAACACCTCTAAGTTAAAACCTCTCACAGCAAAGTCAAATATATCCATTCGTTTAGCGCTACGATTTGGGAGTCGTTAAACCGCCTATTATGATGGCGCTACATAACCCTGACATACCCACCAATGTCGCCAAATAAAAGAGCCCAAGATCTACCGAATCCGCTATCAGCATTACGATGAGGCTAAACGGAACAGTCGCCATAAATCCCAATACTCCTAACGCAAGCCAGCTTTTGATTGTTTTAAGATGCAGCTTAAAATATATAATGACACCTGCAGTTATCAAAGCAGGAAATAGACCCGCTATCATCTTGAAACCAAGACCTTCGAACATGTTTGTTATGAAGTACTGAAAATCAAACCCTTGCATATTTCTTGGCAAAGCGCCGTCCAGCAAAAACAATATAAAATTCATCGCATTGGCCCCGATCCACCCACCAAGTAGTGCGAAGCTGACAACAATCCTTAACCACGGATAAGGCTTGCGATCGTACTGTTTTGTTAGTGTGATACTTGAGTCTTTGCTTTTTTTGACAGCCATAATTAGGCACCAGTTTTATCATATCAATGCGGATGGTGAACGGGTTGTATTTGTTTCACATGAAACAACTCCGTAGACCGTTCTTTTATTTAGCGCTATTTCGCCTCTAAGGCTTGCATGAGCGTAGGATATCGAAACTCATAACACGCCGCTAATAACGCCTGTGGCAATACTTTTTGACCATCAATTAGTAGTGTCGACATCTCACCAAATATCAGCTTTAGTAAAAATTCTGGTAAAGTAAAGAGTGTTGGACGATGTAGCCAGGTACCTACGGTTTTGGTAAAAGTATGATTGGTCACAGGATTGGGCGCAGTTAAGTTGTAGACCATGGCTGGCGTATCATTTGTGACTTTTAGTGAATTATCATTTGTGGTTTGACTGTTGTCATAATCAGCAAGGTGCTGCTCAATGATAAATATCACAGCGCCGACCCAGTCTGCCCGACTGATCCAGCTCATGATTTGCTTGCCATCGCCCAATTGTCCACCAACGCCCATTTTAAATGGGGTCAAAAGCTTGGCAAGCATCCCGCCATCAGGATGAATCACCACACCAGTGCGCACGATTGCCACAGGCACACCATGTTCAGTGGCTTTAAGCGCTAACTGCTCCCAATCATCACATAATTTATGAGCAAAATCTGTCTCAAAACCACTACTTTCTGTCAATGGTTTATCGCCTTGTGTGCCGTACCATCCTATCGCTGAACCACTAATCAATAATTTGGGGTTGCTGCGACTGCGAGCGATAAATGCCAACAATGCCTCAGTAGGCCGGATACGGCTCGCCATCAGCTGCTCTTTGCGACTATCGCTCCAGCGCGAGTCGGCAATACCAGCCCCCGCTAGGTTTATTATCACATCAAAGCTTTTATCAGTCTTTGTAAGCTCATCATAAGTCATCATAGCGATATCGTCAGGGTGTGCCTGGTTACTATCACGCGTCAGCCAAGTGACTTGTAGTACCTTTTTTCGCTCACGATACCGTGCCATGATTTCGTCGCTAAATGCTCGACCCAAAAACCCTGAACCACCACTGATTAAGATATGCATGTCTGACTCCTTATTCATGTCGCCAACTATCTGTATCGTCAACTCTTTGCTTAAGATAAACGCTGTCTCTCCATCATCGTCTTCTTTTACCGTGATATCAAAACGACTTTCACAGGTGTTTGGTAACGTCTTTTGGTCTAGGACATCTCTTCAATTCAATCAATAGTCATCTAAATGGGTTAAAAATAAAGACATGCCCTAGTGACCAGCACCTATAAAATAATTGGCCTTCTTTTATCCATTTAGAGATCTACTCGTCTCTAAGCAAAACGCTTACGGATAGGGCATTCACTGTCATTACTGTTTTGGTACGTGTCTTTTATGGCACTCCAGCGACGCTTCATGCGCTTTATAACGGTAGTGCGGCTGGGTAGTACAGGCGCATTGGTCAAGTGAGGTGCGGCTGCGTCCAAACGCTTGGCAAGCGCTGGCAAATGGTTGGATGGTATCGCAGGAAACAAATGATGCTCTACATGATAAAGTAAATTAAATGTCAGCAGATTTACCAGAGGGTTGCGCTCAGTGCGAGCTATCGTCTCGTCACAGTCATGATGCACGCCCCACACAGCGATGATACCGACACTGGCATTGGCCAACATCATCACCACAAGATGGTATAGTACCACCTGCCCAAGCACCGTAGACGCAGCAAACACGCTCATCATCAGGGCGCCCATGATCACCAATGCTATCAATCCAAACTCTAGCCAAGCCAGCATCCTATGACGGCGACTGCTCAAGCGCAGCCCTTGACGGTAGATAGCCAACCGATACGTGATACCGCCGAGCAGTGCTTGCTGCCATGATGCCTTTGCCAAATGACCCTCAACGTCGTGATCGCCTAATGGGTCTCGATGATGCGCCATGTGAGTGGCTCGGATACTATGTAAGCTGGTCATCAGTAGCACACTAAGCAGCAACAAAATAGCAGTGGTCAGACGCCGACCTGCACCTAAACTATGGTGGTAACCATCAGGCGCTTGACGAAAAGCGGCGGCAAAAAACAGATAAGACGCACAGCACCCAAGGAAAATTTATACCAGTTCCACGTTGATATATAATGTATCTTTTTCATTTAGAATCGACTATAAGACGATATATAGTCAGATTAATACAAAACCCAGTCCAACCTACTTATGCCGTGTGTCTGATTTTCTGTAAAGCATGAGTGGGCGCTAACGAATAATCAGACCTGTGCGCGCGTCACGGATTTGGCTCGGCAGCGTATACCCCAAGGTATCAGCCTGTAAGTAGCCAATTTGCTCAGAAAAATACGCATAAGCTTCAGAGAAAGTCATGGCAGGCGTCTGGCCTGAAGGGTTACAGCTGGTGGAGACCAGCAGGCCAAAAGGGTTTTGCTCACTGACCAACTGCTGGCACAGCTGCTGGATAAGCGGATGAGAGATGACCCGTACCGCCACAGTTTTATGCTGGCCGGTTATCCAATGAGGGATACTGGTGCTTAGTGTTTCCGGGATAGGCAATAGCCATGTATGCGCTTGTTGATACTGCGGCTGGGTGTTGTCGCTGTCCGTCTGCCAGCTTGCCAAAATAGGCTGACGCTGAGCCTGTGTTAAAGGTGCAAGCAACGGCGCTAAACGCTCGGCACTATCGGTAATGACAATCATGCCTTTGGCGATTGGTCGCTGTTTGATGGTCAAGATGCGCTGTACGGCGGCTTGATTATAAGGGTCACAGCCGATACCCCAGACACTTTCGGTTGGATAAGCAAGTAGCTGGCCATTTTTTAGCCAAGTAGCAGCTTGGCTGACAGAGTCGGCCAAAACGGAGGAGGATGGTTTCATGATGGAGGTACAAAAAATAAAAAGGTAGAAACTTATCATACCACAGCAAAAAGCCAATCTAAGACAGCCACTCGCAAAAATAGCATTTTTTAGACACGCAAGTAACGCCCGCCTTGTACGCTGATGAGACCCAATAGCTCAAGCTCCATCAGCTGCCCGATCAAAGCGGGTGCTTCAAGCGTGGTGGCCAGTAACAGCGCATCCAAATCTTGCCCATGCCAATCAAGCTGCTCATATACTGGCTGCAAGTGTTTGGGAGCCACAGGGTCCGGGTGATGAGCTATCGTAGATGGCAGCGGGCTTTCTGCAGTATTGGCAACCTGTGCTGATGGTGTGGCGTTATCATTATCAGAAGGTGTGCGTTTGTTCGGCGGTACGCGACTATCAAAACCTTTCTGGTGGCTAAGCTGACTGCTGACATCTTCAATAACCTGCTGAGGATGATAAATCAACGTCGCCCCTTCGCGTATCAAATGGTGGCAGCCTTCAGCATTGCTATTGTCAATATGGCTTGGCACCGCAAAGACTTGCTTGCCTTGCTCTGAGGTCAAGCGCGCGGTGATCAGCGAGCCACTTTGAATGGTGGCTTCGGTGACGATGGTCGCTAGACTGAGTCCTGCGACCAAGCGATTACGGCGTGGAAAGGTATGCTTGTGCGGCGGCGTATGCGGTAGCAGCTCACTGATGATACAGCCGCCCTGCTCGATGATTTGACTAAATAGCTGGTCGTGATGATTGGGATAATTGACATCAATTCCTGTGCCCATCACCCCAATCGTCCGGCCTTGATGGGCTAAATCTGTCTGTGCCAGTGCGCCTAGATGTGCGCGTTTATCCACACCCATGGCCAGCCCGCTGGTGACAATGTAGCCTGCCTGCGCTAAGTACTGCGCCATATCAAAGGTGATTTTTTGTGCGTGGGCGGTGGGCTTGCGACTACCGACGATGGCGATTTGGGCTTGGTGCAGACGAGAGAGATTACCGCGATAAAACAACACTGGCGGCGGATCATATATCTGTAGCAGCTGGGCAGGATAGTCCGCTTGATCGGCAAACAGTAATCCATAGCGTCCTTCTACGCGTGCTTGTTGGATTTTGTCGATATTAGCGCGTGTTTGCGCTGGCTGCTCATGGCGTTTGAGATGGGTATAATGAATACCCAGCTGCCGCCAAGCCTCTACTGTCGCCGTCCACGCCATCTGTGCACTACCAAAGCTCGTCGTCAGCTTGTGATAAGCAGATAATGACGCATTCACCTCATACCATAGCGCCACTATGGCGCGCTGCTCGTCTGATAAAGAAGGAGTGACTGCTGTCATCATCGTTTGGCTCGCCTCCGCTAAGATCGGGTGCTCATCTCAAAACCTTGTACTGTATTTGGCGTGTTTATAAATATGGCGGCGGTAATAACTGATCACCGACATTCAGTGGTAGCTCAGAATCCAGTACATAGGCATAGCTGATATGTTCAAACGTATTAAAAACCATCAGCATCCCACTTGGCTCGTTTGGCAAACGCACTGGCGTATCATTGTCTCTGATATCACGCACCAATGGTCCTTTTTGGTACACAGTCAACACATCACCAGGTTTGGCACCATGCGTACTACCAAGGTTGATGGCGACCACGCTGCCTTTTGCTGCGGAGCTGATCGAATCCATCACTCGTACGATCATACCGCCACGACTGACGCTGGCTGGGGTTGGATAAAACACAGGCGGGATAGCATTGTCTAATTCTACAAATACCCGATCACCTTCGCGCACTTCTTTGCCATAGCTGTCTGTCAGTTGCAGGCTGGTGACGCCGTTGCTTTCTGTCGATGTCACTAGGCCTGTGGCCACTTGGGTGACTTCAAGACCGATGACTTTTTGGGTTTTTGGCTCGACGTATCTCTCACCTTCACGGTAAATGCCATAGCGTTGCCCCACGATCAGTGGTACGCCTTTGGCATAGACCTTATCACCACTGGCGGTGATTAAGTTGCGGTTTTTAGAAGCCAAGATGTATGGCGTGGTATTAAAATCTTGTGGATCGACAATAATGGTCTTATCGAGCCAATGCTGAATCGCTGACCAAGGAATAGGAGGGATACTGTTGGCCGTTGAGGTCACAGTGACCGCACTGGCGGTGACATCACCCGTCAACTGCTTTTCGATTCCTGCACAGCCTTCGCCCGTATCGACACCGACCAAGGTTTTACCCTGAATCACGCACAAGATAAGGATGTCGTTTGGGTAGATCAGATGTGGGTTTTTGATGTGTTTATTGGTTGCCCAAATCTCTTTCCAGCGCCATGGGCTGTCTAAGTAGCGCCCAGAGATATCCCATAAGGTATCGCCTTTTTTGACGATGTAGCGATTGGGGGCATCGGCTTTGATGGTAGGTGGTGGATTATTGGCGTGGGCAGTACTCATTAGCATGGCACTGCTAAATGTCGTGATCAACAGTGCTTTTGCTATCTTTTTTAAGCTCATCTTCATTGTTATATCCACAATATGTACCGCTGTCGCCGCCTTAACAAACCCTACTTACGTCTATACCTGTCAAGCCCTTCGATTATATATTCGTAGAGACTCAGCGCAGTTTACAGACACAGCAATGCAATTATTATGACGCCTATTGGGCAGCTGTTTTTTGTAATTGACTGATGTTTATGGCTAAAAAAGCGTCTAGCACGATGATGACCTGCCGACGCTGTTTCTCATATTACAATTATATCTACCATAACACAATCATAAACACTTTATTACAATGCCGTAACCTTTATATGGATGATTTCCTAGATTTACTTTTTACAATGAGCGTTAAATACCTCTATTAATTACGCTGGGCTTGCCGTTACATGTTGACGAATTTGTTCAGCGACCAGCTCAGCGTCATTGTCTAATACCACGACATGCTGCGGCAAGTCCTCTAGCCCCTCGGTATGCGCTGGACGAGCAATCTGAATTTGCCCAACAGCCTCAACAATGGTATCGGCAAACTTTACAGGCAAAGCAGTCTCGGCACATACAATCACTTCGCCTGCGCGTTGTAATTCTTTAGCGACTTTAATCCCATCGGCAGTATGCGGATCAACCAACTCACCATGCTGCTCATAAAGCGCCTTGATGGTTTGTAAGCGGTCGCTATGGGTGGACTTGCCAGCAGCAAAACCATAACGTGTGCTAACTGCTTCCATCAAATCAGACAAATCAAACCCCTGGCCGGATTTTACGCCTTCAAACAACGCATGGACGCGCGCGCTGTCTTTGTCGAGCAGCAAATAGACAAAACGCTCAAAGTTAGAGGCTTTTGAGATATCCATCGATGGGCTAGAGGTCACGTAAGTCTGCTCAGCTGGGCGCGGCTGATAGGCACCTTGATTAAAGAAATCATTGAGCACATCGTTTTCGTTGGTGGCGACGATAAGGCGATCGACTGGCAGCCCCATCTCACGAGCAATGTGACCGGCGCAAATATTGCCAAAATTGCCCGATGGTACGCTAAAGCTGACTTTTTCGTCATTGCTTGTGGTGACGGCAAAATAGGCCTTAAAGTAATAAACGATTTGCGCAAGGATACGGCCCCAGTTGATCGAGTTCACCGTACCGAGATTATAATCGGCTTTGAATGCCGCGTCCTGTTGCAGCGCTTTGACGATATCTTGACAGTCATCAAACATACCGTCGATGGCGATATTATGGATATTGTCATCAGTCAAACTATACATCTGCGCACGCTGAAACTCACTCATCTTGCCATGCGGTGACAGCATAAAGACTTCGATATTTTCTTTGCCGCGTAGCGCATACTCCGCCGCACTACCCGTATCACCACTGGTGGCACCAATGATGGTAATCCGCGCGCCTTTCTTTTTCAGCACGTATTCAAAGGCATTGCCCAAAAACTGCATAGCCACGTCTTTAAATGCCAGCGTCGGACCGTTGGACAATCCCAAAATATACAGGTCGTCTTCAAGTTTGCGGACAGGGACAATCTCATCAGAACCAAATACGTCAGCGGTATAAGTACGCTCGATGATATCTTGCAAATCAGCCGCTGGGATATCCGTGGCAAAGCGCTGCATAATCGCCATGGCAAGCTGCGGATAGCTCAGCGTACGCCACTCATCAAGGGTAGCGCTATCAATGCTCGGATACTGTTCAGGCAGCATCAAACCGCCATCTGGCGCAAGCCCCATCAAAAGCACATCACTAAAATCCATCGGTGCTGTCTGACCACGGGTACTGATATATTTCATGAGATTGTCCTGTCTACAATGATTTTTTTCAATATTTAAAACGGTTTATTTAGCAGTTTTATGCCATTGTCTTCTGTAGCAGCGCATAATAAAAACCATCGCCACCATCGCGATCTATCGGCAAGCACTGACGCCCGATCGCTTGTTCGATACCCCAACTACACGCCTCGGTAAACGCAACCGCCGCCGCATCGTCATGACGACTGACAAAGTCTTGCATTTGCAGGACGTTTTCTTGCTTTAAAATAGAGCAAGTCACATATAACAAGTAACCGCCGACTTTGAGCTGTGGCCATAGGTTTTGCAAAATCTCTGCTTGCAATAACGCAGTCTGCTCAACGTCCTCTTCGGTACGCAAGAGGCTGATATCTGGATGACGACGAATCACGCCGGTCGCCGTACAAGGCGAATCCAGTAATATAGCATCAAATACGCCGCTGTTTTTAGCAGAATCTTGCTTTTTAGACGCACCAGTGCGCCAGCGGGTTGCATCGGCGCAGACGATATTTAGGGCAATACCACTGCTACTTTGTGCCAAGTCTGTCTGGGTAAAGTTAAGGCGCTTTAGGTTGTCATAAATACGCTCGATGCGCGATGCTTCGTTATCGATAGCGGTGAGCTTAATGCCCGTAGGCACTGATGTCGCCGCTGTATCGTCTTGTTTCACGTGAAACAAGACTGACGCATCTTCAGAGCTCAATAATTCTAGCCAATGCGCCAGTTTGCCCCCAGGTGCCGCGCAAGCATCTAAGATATGCAGCTCATTATTATCCAAGCCCGCCTGAGACTTATCAGCGCTCACCCTACTAATCAAAGCACGATAGATAATCGGTGCCGCAAGCTGCGCGTGCATGTCCTGTACACTCACGATGCCGTCAGCGAAGTCAGGCAAGGCGCTGACAGCAGTGCTTTGGCGTAGCCGCAGACCTGTAGTCGCTAGGGTAACGGGCGCAGCGTCAGAGGCACTGGGTAAACAAAAACCTGTGGTCATCTCGGTCGGCTCTGTCTCAATCTCTGCCCCGTTTAGCGCTTCTTGATACTCTGTAACTGAGGTGGCCGCCGCGTTTACTCGTAAAAACATCGGGGCTGACTGCCGCAGTCCTTGTGTCAGCGCATCATACTGATCGCTCCAGTCTTGCTTGAGCTGATAAGCAAGCCAGTTGGGCAGGCTGTGGTTTTTATTGCATTTTTTGCGAAACTTATTGGGGTTTTTGGCGACCTTGCGCAGGATGGCATTGATAAGACCAGTCGCATGAGCAAAGCCGACCTCTTTTGCTGCCTCCACCGTTTCGTGTATCGCGGCGTGGTCAGCGACTTCTAGATACAGTAGCTGCACCAGACCGACCTGAATGGTGGTACGAACCTCGACTTCATCGATAGGGTTGTCCGCCAAACTATCCAGCAGCCGCGCCAGTGCATGCCACTGGCGTAAGGTCGTCAAAAGTAGCGCATGGGCAAACCCTTTATCACCATCGTGCAAGCTGTTGAGCAAAGGGTCAAGAACGCTTGCCAACGACTGCCCATTTTGAATGGCCAACAAGGTACGTATGACTCGTACGCGGACACTGCCATTCATAATCAGGTTGCTTGAGGGTTTATGGTTTTTAGACGCAGGGCTGGGATGTCTCATTGAGTTGCTGTTCCTTGACGTATGCGCGATAGCGTCTGATAAAGGTTAGATAACTTATAACTAAAGTACATTAAGCTTAATTGAATTAGTTTGATTCTTTGGTGAACTGGTCGCCATCATTTAATTGGTTGCCATGGCAGACTTGCTCTGCTGTCATCGGCTTGCCACCTGCAAACTGCAGATGAGTAATGGCCAATGTCCCACTCGCCTGCTCAGTATGACCGGCCGCCAAGCTATCGTCTTTGCCACAAGCGACCAATATCGCTTTGCGTCCAACACTGATGATGGTACCAGCGGGCAATTCGGTTTGCTGCGAGGGGTTGACAGGTAGGCTGGCCAAAATCTTCACACGCTGACCATTGAAAAAAGTATAAGCGCCTGGCCACGGTGTCAGACCACGAATTTGACGCTCAATCATCGTCGCCGATTGCGCCCAGTCAATCTCGCCTTCGGTTTTGACAAGCTTTTCGGCGTAATTGGCTTGACTGTCATCTTGCGCGGCGGCTTGGGCTTGGTAATGCGCCAAATCTTTTAACACAGTACCGATGGCGTCCGCACCCAATGTTGCCATTTTGTCGTGTAGGCTGGCTGCCGTGTCATCAGCGGTGATAGGCGCACTGACTTTGTAGAGCATATCACCGGTGTCTAGTCCCTGATCCATCTGCATAATGGTAATGCCAGTCTCACTATCGCCTGCCAAGAGTGCACGATGGATGGGCGCTGCACCACGCCAGCGCGGCAGTAGCGAAGCATGAATGTTAAGACAGCCATAAGTAGGTATCGTCAGTACGCCCGCAGGTAGTATCAGCCCATAAGCGGCAACAATCATCACATCGGGCTGATAGCTACGCAGCATCTGGCGGGCTGCCATGCCTTCGGTGCTCGATTTTTTAAAGGTCGGTGGCTGCTCTACCACGATATCATGGGCGAGCGCCACTTGCTTGACCGCTGAGGCAGCCAGTTTTTGCCCGCGGCCCGCTTTGCGATCAGGCTGGGTATAAACCGCCACAATCTCTATGTTGAGTGCTTGTTGCTGGGCAATGAGCGACTCGAGGCTGACCGCCGCAAACTCAGGCGTCCCAGCAAACACCACACGTAATGGCGTGCTAGAAGTCGTGTCGGCAAGGCTAGATGAGGAGGATAACTTAGAAGCAGGAGCAATTGTCGTCATAATCATGCATTATATAGGGTTCGGTGCTTCATTATAGGTGAGTTTGGCGTATTGTGCCATGATTGTAACCTCGCCTACTCAGCGTTACTTACGAGGTCTTTTCGCTTTATAATAGGCGCTATAGACAATAAAATAGCGATTGTTTTGCTATAGATAACCGTCATTGGTTATATTAAAGACATTGACTGCTTTATCATGGTAGTTGTCATGCCACATTTATCCTGCTAAGTGACGATATAGGACCTCGCTTTCATGCAACAGTTTCAGTCCTTACAGCGCTTATTGTTATTTTATGTCCTAACGTTGCTGGTGATGCTAGTACTGTATTATGTTATGTTGTTTGATGGTATGAGGCAGTATCAACAGCAGCACAGCGTCGATACTTTTTTTACCTTACAACACGAGCTCACTGAGCATGCTGTGCTACGAAACGATGAGCTAAAGGGAGTTTTGGCGCATCCGGCACTTAACGGCATCAGCTATCAGCTTATCTTTATGCTGCCCTCCGGACAGACATACATTCATCGTGATACCCGTCCGAACGAGCCTGCGTTTTCGACAGTGACGTTCCCGACTGTCACAGCCTCTGCTCAGAATAATGGCGCTTATACGCTCAATGCGCGCAATCTGGCGGGCACCATTGAGCTAGATAGTGGCCAACGGATATATATGATATTGCGTCATAAGCCGCTTGATATCGACTGGACCTCTTATAAATACTGGTTGCCACTGATGGCAGCCACTGCGTTGTTTATCACTGCACTGCTATACATGCTCAAGCGCCGCACCAACTGGGAGCAGCTATTACGTTATACGGATAATTTGAGTGATAATGCAAAAGAAGCCTATACCCCACCGCCATTTTTAGAAAGCCAATCGACTGGGGAGTTTTTACGCTTAGGTCATGCGCTCGGCCGTATCAATTATCAGCTACACAACGACTATCGCCGCATCAAAACCCTCAAGCACCGTCTTGAGCGCCTGATTGAGCAAGCACCATTACCGATGGCAATGATCATGCGCCACGGTCAAATCAGTTTTTTTAACCAGCGTTTTGAACAAGTCTTTATCAGACCTGCGCACAGCAGTGGCAGCGAGCAGCTGACAGACTTTGTCGCTGGCAAAGACGACCCCACCCAACAACTACTACAAAGGCTGGTTAATCTGCGCGTCACGCGTACGCTAACGGTGCTAGGAATAAAAGACCAACAAACCTATCAGCTGCATGTGACGCCATGGTTTGGTGAGCATGGACAGGTGCATGGCTTTACCGTTTTGCTCAATAATATCAATGAGCTGGCCAGCCAAACAGAGCAGCTACGGCTAAAAAACCAACAATTACAACAAAAAGTCGATGAGTTTAGCGAGCTGCGCTCCATCATGGGGCATAAACTGCGACTACCGCTGGAGTCTTTGATAGACACACTCGAGCCTATCGACCCTAGCACCTTGACCGATAAGCAAAACCACACGCTTGAGACACTGATAAAAACCAGTCACTATATGCTCACCACGCTCGACAACATGCTAGATATCGGCGATATAGAGGTTCGAAAAACCCGCCTGAGCATAGCGCCTGTCGATATTTATAAGCTTGGACAAGAAGTGGGTGACGCGGCCGTAGATGATGCGCGCCAGCAGGGGCTAGAGCTTATTTATTTCTTTGATCCAGAGTGTCCACGTGTGATCGATACAGATCATACTCGCCTGCGCCAGATATTCTTAAATCTACTTCATAATGCGATCAAGTTTACTCCCTCAGGCTACGTCGCCTTGGCGATCGATGCTATCAGTCCTGAGCAAGTATCTCAAATCAATAAAGGCAGCCTACTACCGATCAATGAACAGGTAAAAGCGCAGCAGCCGCACTACTGGGTACGTTTTAGTATCAAAGACTCAGGCACAGGTATCGATATCGCCAAACAGCATCAGTTATTGAGTTATTTTAATAAACAAAGCCCGTCCCTTCAGCAACACAACAACCTCGCTTATCACCATGGTATCGAAGCGGGTTTGGGCTTAAATAACGTCAATAGTTTTGCCCGTTTGCTTGGCGGTTTTATTGAGCTAAAAAGCGCGGTCAATAAAGGCAGCACCTTTAACCTCTATCTGCCTTGTCGGCAGCCAAGTTATCAGCCAATTTATCACCCACACCAGCACTTACAACATATTCATCTTATCGCCGTGGTCAACCAGACCTTGCTGGCCGATTACTTGCGCCGCTTGTGCCACTGTTTATCGATTCCAGCGACGATCTATACCGATGTTGATAGTGCCACCATCGAGCACTTGGCCGAGCGGCTTGGCAAAGACGCCCAGAGCCTAGCGCCCATCTTGTTATTGGATTATGAATACTACACTGACCACACCGCCATAAACCTCTCTGACCCAGTGGCAGAGCAAAGCGACAAACTGTCCGCCGAGACCTCTATCAACGAATCGAAGACCGCAGCAAAGAGCCCTGCATCAAAGACACAGGCAACCAAAGAGCGCCTGATACTGGCCAGCAACGATAGACGCCAAGCACTACATGACTTATTGTCTAAAAAATCACTGCCTAAGATTTTGTGTAGCATGAAGCCTGAGCGCCGTATTCCCTCTGCCCTGCTGGATCAATGCGATGGTTTTTTATTAAAACCCCTAGATAGTGCCCTCCTGCTCTCTGAGCTGACACGACTAACGTTACCTGTTCGGCAAACCTTGACCACCCAAACGCCAAAAAACGACATGACGGTGGCCACTCCCCTACACAAGGATGACGTAGAGCCACTGATACTGGTGGTAGAAGACAGCCCAACCAATCAAAAAATCGCCTGTAAAATCTTAAGTAAACTGGGTTATCGCAGTATCGTAGCAGAAGACGGCCAACAAGCGCTTGAGCAGCTAAAGGCGCAGCGGGAGGATATCTCGCTTATTTTGATGGATTGCCGTATGCCAGTCATGGACGGGCTACAAGCCACGCAAGCGATTCGCGCGCAAGGGGATGATATTGCAATCGTCGCCCTAACCGCGAACAGCTCAGACGAGGATCGCGACGCTTGTATACAAGTGGGTATGGACGAGTTTTTATCCAAACCTATCAATAAGAAAAAGCTCGAGGCTGTGCTAAAACATCTGATAAAACACTAAAATCCCGCTTACTATAGTCGATGCACTCTAAAAAGCGCATAGCGCTACTGGGATGAATTTTGCGCAGCCTTTGGGAACGCAGCACGCAAGTAAAATTTATACCAGTAGCGCGTTTAAATTTATATAACAGTTTTATTTTCAACTGACTATATATCTGTATCTATATCCAAAAAAAATAGCGGGTTAATATCAAAATATTAACCCGCTACCTGACTGGCCTTTGTGCGCATCGTATAGTAAAAGCAAGGCTAATAAGAGTTTTTGCATCCTCTGTCAGCAACGGCACAGCACGCCAGAAAACGTTTATCAGCTTTGCTGGTTAATCAATGCCTGACTCTTTTATTTAGAATCGACGATACCTACGCTTTAGCTTATCACTACTTCATAAAACCATTATCGGCTAAGAATGCCTCGGTGATTTGGCTTTGCGGACTTGGTGCGTTTATGTCACCAGCTTGCGACTTATTTAACAAACGTTCCAAATAGCGGGCGACGATATCTACCTCGATATTTACCTTACTGCCGACCAGCCAGTGTTTGGCGATATTGGTCACTTGCGCCGTATGCGGGATGATATTGAGACAAACCACATTGTCACGTACTAGGTTGGTGGTTAGACTGATGCCATCGACAGTGATAGAGCCTTTGGTCGCAGTATAATGCGCCAGCTCTTTTGGGATCTCAATCTCGATATAGATAGAGCGCGCGTCTTGTTGCAGTTTACTAACGCGGCCGACCCCATCGACATGACCTGCGACGATATGACCACCAAAGCGCGTGGTGGGTAGCATCGCTTTTTCCAAATTGACGATATCCCCAGGCTTTAGGGTTTCCAATGCAGTACGAGCAATCGTTTCACGTGAAACATCGACAGAGTAAGATTTATCGCCAATCTCTACCACAGTGAGGCAGATACCATTTGAGGCAATAGAGTCGCCCAATTTGACATCACTAAAGTCTAGCTCGCTTGACTCTATCGTCAAGCGTATGTCACCGCCGGTAGGCTGCATGGACGTGACTTTTCCAACACTTTCTATAATTCCAGTAAACATAGAGACCTCGTATCCTAATTTTTTGCTGTTATAAGCGTTTAGTAATAGTGACGATTATTACAATGGTATCCAATAGATGATAAATGCTAAATGATGACTACTTATCAATAGACAATAAATGAGCATTGCTTTTATCCAAATATTCCCTAAAAGCACTGTCTTTTAAGCGTGTAAGGGGATAAGTTGTGGATAAGTAACAATAAATCAAGCCCTTCTGCGATAAATCCTTATTTTATACAGAGTTATCCACAAACCTTTGCATTTTTACTATTACACTATCAACAGCATGATATTAACGTAAGTATATGATTTTTATTACTTATTGATAAAACAAACAGTAAATCAGGGCCCTTTAGTTTCACATGAAACAGAGTTATACACAGTTTCATGTGAAACAGGTGCATCCTTCAGGCAACGCCACTATCTAGATAACTATTTGACCCTTTATCTATAGAGCAGGTATCTTGACCTTAATATCCAAGGCTTGTGGATAAGGTGTTTATAACTTATGGTCTATAAAGGATACAACGTCAGCTTAAGATCAGGGCCGAGTTGCTCATGGCCGCTCATGTTAAAACGTAATTGTTCAGATAAAAACAGCGGATGAAAATTCACCATCGGCCGCGCCGCTGCACCCAATAGACAAGGCGCTTGATAGACAATCAGCTCGTCTACCAGTTGTTGGCATAAAAAACTACCTGCGACGCTAGCGCCCGCCTCTACCAATACATCATAGCATTGATGCTCACTGACCAGATGCCTTAATAGCTCGGCTAAATCGTCCTTACGCCAATACAGCGTATCTGCGCGGCGGCATAGTTGGTATTCTGATTGCGCGTTGTGCGCTAAGCGCTGACGTCTATCAAGCACTACAACCTTAGGAGCCGGAACTTGCTCAGCCGGCACGCCCAACTGAGTAGAGCGCACGTTGAGCTGTGGATCATCAGTAACGATGGTCTCACTGCCAGTGATAATGGCGCCACTTAGGGCGCGAAGCTTTTGTACGTCCTCACGAGCCGCTACCGAGGTAATCCATTTTGACTCGCCTGTCGCCATCGCAGTACGGCCATCGAGACTGGTGGCAATCTTAAGCCGAACGTAGGGCATCTGGGTGCGCATCGCCTTTAAAAACCCATGGTTTAATGCTTCTGCTTGCTCTGTCAATACGCCAACAGTGACTGCAATGCCGGCCTGCTCTAACAGCTGTACGCCGCGCCCCGCTACTTGCGGATTG
Source organism: Psychrobacter sp. HII-4 (assembly GCF_904846595.1). Classification (NCBI taxonomy): domain Bacteria; kingdom Pseudomonadati; phylum Pseudomonadota; class Gammaproteobacteria; order Moraxellales; family Moraxellaceae; genus Psychrobacter; species Psychrobacter sp. HII-4. The sequence goes on from NZ_CAJHBJ010000008.1 coordinate 89,920, forward strand.
GGATCGAGACCAGCTATCACCACCCGCTGTACGCCTGCCTCTATCAAACCTAAAGCACAAGGCGGCGTACGTCCTGTATGGCTACAAGGCTCTAAAGTCACATAGGCGGTGGCACCAACCGCTTGCGCACCTGCGTCTTTGAGGGCAAACACCTCTGCATGAGGCTGGCCTGCCTTAGGATGAAACCCTTGCCCGACCACCATTCCTGCCTGAACAACCACGCAGCCTACCGCCGGATTGGGTCTTGTGGTATATAGTCCTTGCTTGGCTTGCTCAATCGCCAGCATCATAAAATAGCGATCTTGTGTAGCTTGTGCATGGTTAGAATTCGACATAAGAATTGGCTTCATTTATAAAGAATATGTAGGGTGTGTTGAACATTCAACCATGGCACTGACAGAGACTATTTTTCATTGGGGCGAATATTGGCAATCTCTTGATGAAACGCATCGATATCCTGAAAATCGCGATAGACACTGGCAAAGCGTACATAAGCGACATCGTCCAGTGTCTTTAGCTCACTCATGATGATCTCGCCCAGCACCTTACTACTAATCTCGCGCTCCCCCATTTGCCTGACGCGCTTTTCGATTCGGCTAATCATTGCCTCTTGCTCATCAATGGTGATGGGGCGCTTTTGTAGCGGCAATAAAATAGAGCGGCGCAGCTTTTCGTTGTCATAGGGCTCAATCTTGCCGCTAGATTTGATGATACGCGGCATCACAACCTCCACCATCTCAAAGGTGGTAAAGCGCTCTTGGCAGCTATTGCAAGAGCGGCGGCGACGCACCTGCGCACCCTCTGCCGCCAGACGCGAGTCAATCACTTTGGTATCTGACGCGTTACAGTAAGGGCAGTGCATAGCGTTTCCTTATTTTGATATTAACAATACATAGCGTCATTTATGAGGCTGAGTTTGATAGCTGACGTACTTTAAAAAGTTGATACGCGAACTTAAATAGCCAATCAGTAGCATTATTTGCCAATACAAAAACTACCAAATATCTTACCTAGTAAGTCATCAGCACTAAACTTTCCGGTGATCTCACCGAGGCTTAGTTGTGCTTGACGCAGGCTCTCAGCCACCAGCTCCCCGGCTTGAAAGACCGTCAGCTGCTCATGCGCTTCTGTTAAGTGCCCAGCTGTCCGTCTAAGCGCATCTATATGACGCGTACGGGCGATTAGGCTATTCTCTGGTGGATGAAAACCAACCTTAGCACACAATGTCTCGATCAATGTCTCGATACCAGCGCCTGTTTCACATGAAACATTGACTTGCTCATAACCACGCTGAGTGATTTCGTTTTGTGAGCTCGCCATTTGCGCTTTATCGTGGGCATCAGTGAGTAAGTCGCTTTTATTGGCGATAATCAGTAGTTTTTTGGCCTCTGGGAGCTTACCAAATAACTGCTCTGCCAGCTGTAGCGGTGTGCTGTCTTCTGCAAGGTCGCGGCTGACATCGTAGACCATCAGTAGCATATCGGCTTGTGTGATTGCGGTACGCGCGCGCTCAATTCCGATGCGCTCGACAGTGTCGTCGGTATCGCGCAGACCTGCAGTGTCGGTGAGGTGAAGGGTCAGGCCGTTGAGGACGACGGTCTCTTGTAGCGTATCTCGCGTGGTGCCTGCCACATTGGTCACGATGGCGCGCTCTTGCCCTGCCAAACGATTAAGCAAGCTTGATTTGCCCGCATTAGGCCGTCCTGCCAACACCACATGAATCCCATCGCGTAACAGCTGGCCTTGTTTTGCCGTTGCCAGCACTTGCCGGATTTTATCTTGTGTTTGCTCAAGCTTGTCTTGAATCACGCCATCCGATAAAAAATCAACGTCCTCTTCATCAGGAAAGTCGATGGCAGCCTCGACGTGCAAACGCAAATGAATAAGTTGCTCTAATAGCTGATTGATCTTTTGCGAAAACTCGCCGCTGAGCGAGCGGATGGCACTACTGGCAGCAGCGGCACTGGTTGCATCAATGGCATCAGCGATTGCTTCTGCTTGCACCAGATCCAATTTATCATTATCAAAAGCACGATAAGAGAACTCCCCTGCACCCGCTTGCTTGGCACCCAACTCAAACACGCGGGCGAGCAGCTGGTTTTGCAAAATCATGCCACCATGCCCTTGCAGCTCGATCACATCTTCACCTGTAAACGAGTGCGGGCCTTTGAAGTACAGCACCAAGCCTTCATCGACGATGGTACCATCCGCTTGATAAAATCGGCAAAAACTGGCCATGCGCGGTGTAAATGCTGTCTTGCCCGTCAGCTGACACGCAATATCATATGCACGCGCACCTGATAACCGTATCACGCCGACACCGCCGCGCCCAAGCGGCGTCGCAATAGCAGCAATCGTAGCCAATCCTGATGGATGAGGCGTATTAGATGTAGCAGGTACGGCTTGCGCCAGCTCAAAAGAATCCACAATCATTCTCATTAGTTAAAAGTCCCATTATAGACGGCTAAAGAGCGACTGACAAAGCCAAACTTAATATAGCAAATCTTGCGTTTACCGGTGTATGACAAAGCGATTGTAAAATACTAACAAATAAAAAAACCACCGCCGCTGCGATGGTTTTTAATGAGGACTAAAAATGTGAAGTGATTTAATCAAGTACCTTAGCGGTACGACGTTTTTGTTCTTCTTCAACTTTTCTGTTGACGATATATTGCTGCGTCATACTAAACAAGTTGTTCACCGTCCAATAAAGCACCAAACCTGCTGGGAAGAACAACATAAAGGCGGTAAAGATAATTGGTAAAAACTTCATTACCTTCGCTTGCATCGGATCAGCTGGCTGCGGGTTTAGCTGCTGCTGTACAAACATCGATGCACCCATCAACAATGGTAAGATAAACCAAGGATCCATCGCCGAGAGATCTTGGATCCACAAAATCCAAGGCGCGTGACGCAGCTCCACACTCTCAACCAATACCCAGTACAAGGCTAAGAAAATCGGCATTTGCAGCAAGATAGGCAAACAACCCGCCATCGGATTGACTTTTTCTTCTTTATATATTGCCATCATCTCTTGCGACATTTTCATGCGATCGTCGCCGTACTCTTCTTTTAGTGCCTGCAGTCTTGGGGCGATAGCACGCATCTTCGCCATCGAATAGTAACTTTTATTCGAAAACCACATAAGAGCTATCTTCACCAAAATCGTCAGAACAATAATGGACCAACCCCAGTTGCCAATGACTTTATGAATGCCATCAAGAATCGCAAATAAAATCTTAGATATTGGCCACAATAACCCATAATCAACGGTCTGATTGAGCCCTACGGCGACTTCTTTAAGCTCAGACTGCACCTTTGGTCCTGCGTACAAGGTTGCATTGAGCGTCACTTGCTTGTTTGGCGCGACATTGACAGGCTGGCTATTAAAGCCGATAAAGTAGTCGTTACCTGTCTCGCGGCTAAAAAACTTACCCGTGAAGTTGCTAGGCGTCCAAGCAGAAACAAAGTAATGCTGCACGATACCCACCCAGCCTTTGTCACTGGTAGTAGTCAGCTCACCGTCGTTGAACTTACCAAACTTTAGCTTATTATAAGGGTCGTCAGGCGTACCCCAAGCACCGCCTAGATAAGTCGCCATGCTGAGCGCGCCTTTATCAGACATACCAGGATCTTTGCTGTCATCACGCTTGAGCTGCGCAAACATTTGCCCTTGCCACGCATTGTTAGAAGCGTTTTGGATTTGATAACTGATATCGATCGGATATTTATCTTGGGTAAAGGTAAAGGTCTTAGTGATCGTTACGCCATCTTTTTTGTAAGTGAGCGGTACCGATAGCGTCTGCTGGCCTGCTTCCATCACATAGTTATTGGCAGTGTGGCTATAAACCGCGCGACCTTCTGCGGTGTCGATACCATCTTGGCCAATCAGACCCGACTGCGCCACATATACCCGATTGTTATTATTCTCTAATAACACAAAAGGCTTATCACTATCGAGCGTTGCATCATACTGTTTGAGCGCAGCATAGACGATATCACCGCCTTCTGGGTTGATTTTTATATCATAGCGATCTGTGGTGACTGTGATTAGACTTGTGTCTGTCACTGGCGCGTCAGTGACGCCGCTCGCATCTACAGGCATCGTCTGTACTGGAATGTCACCTGCTGCACCAGTGGTAGACGGGATGTCAGCACCCACTGAGGTGATAGTTTCTGGCACCGTATCTACAGCTGGCGCATCGGCATAATCATCTCGCCATGCCAAAATCAGCAGATAAGCGGTGATTAGCATCGCAATGATGATCATCACCCGAAATATCTTTTGCATAAATCTTTCCTAGATTGAAAAATTAGGGAATGAAAAATCAGGCATGTATCATGACCACCGCACAGTATTCACCCGTGTTTGAAGCGGCAATATCAGTAGTCAATCACATAAAATGTTCATCATTTTACTAAAAAACCGCTCTAAATGATACAAGAGTGTGGATAACTTGTGGGTAACTAAAGCGTTATCCTCAGCCAGTCCAAGCGCAGGTTTGCTCAGAGCACGCTCATTAGATGATTTAAACGTGAAACATAGCTTGTGGTGTCTCTAAATACATACAAACCTTGAGCAGTATGCCGAGCAGGGGATAAGTATTGATAATGATAACTAGACAACGGTAACGGCACAAAATCAATGCCATGTCCGCCCAAAGGGTGACAGCGACTCAAGCGCTTTAATAGCAGCCAGCTACCCGACCACCCCCCATGCCATGCCAACGCCTGCTTGCCATAGTTAGAGCACGTTGGATAATAACGACAACGCGCCGGTATGATAGGGCTTATTATCTTTTGATAAAGAACAATGAAATAACAAATAAAATTATAAAAAAAATTATTTATTATTTTTAGAAAAAACACCATTTTATTTTTTTTCTATTTTTTTAAAAATATTATTTATTTGATTCTTTAAATCTGTATTATCTATATCTTTTAAAGGATTTTTTATTATAAAAACAATATCTTTGTTTTCTAGATTAGAATACTTGATACGAAACTGCTCACGTATTTGGCGTTTGATTAGATTGCGCATCACGGCCGTGGGTACTTTACGCTTGGTGATCGCCATACCTACGCGTGCACCTCCATGCGTGTTAGTACGTACAAACGCCATCAAATGGCTTTGATGAATTTTACGCTCTGGCGCATCAAACACCTCTTTGAACGCTGTAGGCGTGAGCAGGCGCTGCGCTTTGGTAAAGCGAGCATTGGGGGTCACTAAAGCAGTATGGGGCATAATCAACCTGGTTTTAGAGCTTACGATGGTAGCAAGAATAATAGCGTAAATATCAAAGCAAAGTATAGAGACAAAAAAAGCGCCGATATAGGCGCTTTTAATATATGACGATGTGTTAGTTGTGAAGACTGACTATCGCAATCTATAATTAATAGAAACACAACAAGCACATATGGCCATGCTTATCGCTATCTACTGATTATACAGTAAGGCGATGACGTCCTTTAGCGCGGCGACGGGCTAAGACCTGACGGCCTTTTTTAGTTGCCATACGTGCACGGAAACCGTGAGTACGTTTACGCTTGATCACGCTTGGTTGGAATGTACGTTTCATAACTCACCTATCAAAATAATGGGACTAAATTCGTAATAGCGGAGGATTATACCATTCCCTATTATTTTGGTCAATAAACTAATTTGCTTTATGAAATTATCGTTGAATCCGGTAAAGCCCTCTGTACGTCTCAAATAATTTAGACACTTAAACATAATTTATCTAGTAGTAACTATCATCCAACCAGGTATTCAAGGATATCAAAATCGTTTAGTTATCCACAGTTTTCTGCCAACTCCATAATAATTAATTATTAATATATATAGATATTGTTGTTATTGGGGACGGTTTTTTCTGTGGTTAACTTATTATTTCTATTTTATATCAGTGGTTTGTGCTATGGGTAAAGTTGTGGATAACTTGTGTATGAATTATGGATAACCGAGTGTTTTTACTTATCCCCAAAAGTATCCACAGTCTTATCCCCAAAATAGAGGATGTTATCCACAGGCGATTTGTGGTAGATTATCACCTTGTTTGGCGGACAAGAGACAGCATGTGGCTGTCTTTTTATTTGATTATCAAAAGCGAGCAAAAATATCGATGCTGGTAGTAGCGAAAGGCTTGCCTCTGGTGTCAGTTTGCTAGGGATTTGATATTAACGAGGTAATGGGTTTCATGATAGATACAGCCACTATTTGGGATAAGTGCCTAAATGACTTGCGTTACAGCGTCAAGGACAACGTATTTACCATGTGGTTACGGCCACTGTCAGCGCATCAAGAGGCCAGTAGTTTAATTATTCTTGCGCCCAATGATTATTTTGTAACTTACATCAAAAAAAATCATTTACAAGATATTCAGCAGCTGGTAGCTAAGCACAGCCAAGGCAGTATTGAAGAAGTGGTGGTGCGTGTAGACAATGCTGGTCGTCAGGTAGAAGATAATCCACAAGCGCAGTCAGGCTCTCTGTTTGTAGAGGATATCCCCTCCCCTACCCTTACTGACCAAAATTTTCAGACCGCGCATCATCATATGGCAAAGGCTGACATCGATACCAATACGCGTCAGGCAGAATTAATTGGCTCTGCTGATGCAAAATCGCTTAGTTATCTCAACCCTGACTTTACCTTTGAGACCTTTGTCACTGGTAAGTCTAACAATCTGGCTTACAAAGCCTGTTATGAGCTTGGTAAGCGCCAATCGAAAAACCGGCACAATCCTTTATTTATATACGGGCCTTCTGGGTTGGGAAAAACGCATTTGATGCATTCCGTTGCACATCGCTATTTAAAAAATAATCAAAGTTTTTATTATTTCACTTCCGAAAAATTTATTAATCAATTAGTTTATTCATTAAGGAATAATAAAATAGAAGATTTTAAGAAAAAAATAAAAAAAGTAGATTTGTTGATTGTAGATGATATTCATGTATTGGCTGGAAAGACAAAAAGTAGTAATGAGTTTTTGACGTTATTTGCTGACTTCACAAGTGGTGATAAACAGCTGATTTTGGCGTCTGATAGACACCCCTCACAGATGACAGAGTTTGATGAGCGCTTTAGGTCGCGTTTTTCTTGGGGGCTGACGGTGGCTGTTGATCCGCCTGAGATTGATACACGTGTACAGATTTTGCAGAAAAAAGCGGCTTCTTATGGGATGACGTTGCCTAAAGAGTGTGCGCTGTTTATCGCGCAAAACGTCGTCTCTAATGTTAGGCGTTTAGAGGGCGCACTAAACCAAGTATTTGCCAATGCCAACTTAACTGGCGCGCAAATCACACTAGAGATGGTGCAATATGCCCTAAAAGATATCGTTGCCATGCGTGTACAAGCAGTCAATATGGACAACATCCGCAAAATCGTCGCTGAATATTATGATGTGACGGTAAAAGACATCATGGGGCGCAAGCGTACCCGCAGTATCGCAAGACCGAGGCAAATAGCCATGGCCTTGTCACGTGAGCTGACGGGTGATAGTTTTCCAGAGATTGGTCAGTCGTTTGGCGGCCGTGACCATACGACAGTGATGCATGCTTGTGATAAGGTCAATGAGCTGCGTGCAGCAGACCCAGCGTTTGATAAGGATTACAAGACGCTAGCCCTTATGTTACAAGCAGGTTAGCAGCTCTCAGTCTTACTATGTTTTAGCGCCATGATATGGTTTATACTATAGTCAACCCGACATAACATTGGCATGTTTTATGTCATATGCTACTGGTATTTATTTTGTGCAGCCTCTGTCGGCGTCGACACAGCGCGCCAGAAAAATAAATACCAGTAGGACAGCACCTATTTTAAAATAGTTTAATTCTATCAATGTCTAGGCAGGCGTATGCTTTATAGATTATCGTCAGTAGACAGGGTATGATTAAGCCACTATTTGTATAGTCGATTCATTGTAAAAGCGATACAGTGTAGCTGGTATAAATTTTGCCCAGCATCTGTCAGCGTAAACACAGCAAGCAAGGAAAGTTTGTACCAGTTGCACGTTCATATGAGCGTATCGATTTTATTTCGAACTGACTGTAGTTTATTTTTGTAAAAAAAGAATCCTTTAAATAAGAGTAACTAAGCATGCAATTATCGATTAATCGAGAGTCGTTACTAAAAGCTATTAATTTGATCGCCAAAGCTGCTGATAAGCGCCACAATATGGTCATTTTAGGCAATATTAAGTTGCAGCTATCTGAGTCGCAGCTGATCTTGACGGCGTCTGACCTAGAGGTCGAGCTGACATCGACATTGAAATTGCCTGCCGGTGCTTGTATTGCCGCAGGGACGACCACGTTACCTGCCACTAAGTTAAAAGATATTTGTAAATCGCTGCCAGCTCAAGCTCAGATCAATTTGACCACGCAAGAAAACGAGCGCTGTTTGCTGACCAGCGGCAAAAGCCGCTTCACTTTGGGCACCTTGCCAAGTGAAGATTATCCAAGCCTAGGCAATCCAGAGAACATCACGCCGCTTATCATCAGTCGTAGCCGTCTGACGGATCTGATTCACAAGACTCAGTTTGCGATGGCTATCCAAGATGTGCGTTACTATTTGACTGGGATGTTGTTCGATGTCTCTCAGCAGCAGCTGACCACGGTGGCCACCGATGGGCACAGATTGGCATTGGCACGTAGTGTGATCGATGTCAGCAGCGACCTAAATATGCAAGCTATTTTGCCTCGTAAAGCGGTCATTGAGCTTGAGCGCTTGGCTTCTGAGCTGGGTAAAATGCTGGGTGATAAAGACAATCCTGTCACCCTAAGCTTTGGCCGTGAGTTTTTGCAAGTCAGCTTGCCATTTGGTGAGGTGGATAGTGCAGGGCAGGTCAGTAATGATCTGGTAGTGATTTTTACTGCGCGCCTGATCGATGGTAAGTTTCCTGATTACCGCCGAGTCATGCCGAGCAATACGGATAAGTTGGCGCTGTTTAATCAAGAAAAAATGACAGAAGTACTGCGCCGTGTGGCGATTTTGAGTAATGAAAAATCTCGCGGTGTGGTCTTTAATTTTGCCACCGACGGTATGGTCGAAGTACGCGCCAACAACGCTGAGCAAGACGAAGCGGTCGAGGTGATTCAGGCGAAATATCAAGGTGAGCCGATGGAGCTGTCGTTTAATGCTGCGTATCTACAAGACGTATTGGGCGTCATCCAAGGCGATGTACAAATGCATATGAGTCAATCCAATGCCTCGGTGTTGGTCAATCAGCTAGGTGATGAGTTTCATCAGTATGTGATTATGCCAATGCGTATTTAGTGTTCGCAGTTTATTCCCACTATAGTCGATACACTATAAAAATGTCATAGCGCTACTGGGATGAATTTTGCGCAGCCTCTGGGAACGCAGCACGCAAGTAAAATTTATACCAGTAGCGCGTTTAAATCCATAACAGTTTTACATTCAGCTAACTATAAAAACAACGTGTACGTGATTTTAACAGTATTACTAAGGCTGTTTTTTGCCAATTTAGATCAAAAGCATGCCTTAGTAAACTCTAAGTTTTCGACTCAAATTAATTCTCAAACCTTTCTTTACCAAACGTTTATCTGCTAAATTAAGCGTTTTTAATAGGCGGCTGTCGCTATCATGATTGAACGTCTACAAATCTCAAATTTGCGTAATCTTACGCATGTCAATATGCACACTGCCGCCTGCAACGTGCTGATTGGTGCCAATGGCAGCGGCAAAACCTCGTTGCTTGAAGCCATATTTTTGTTGTCCAGAGGCAAAAGCTTTCGCCATCATCAGCCTAAACGTTACATTCAGCATCATCAACACACTGCCACTGTTCATGCGCGCTTGAGCGATGGCAATACGTTGGCGATCCAAAAGCAAGCCGATGCCACAACGCTGCTGCGGCTCAATCAAAGCACCGTCTATAATCAAAGCATCTTGACTGAGCAACTACCGACACTATTAATCGATCCTTCTAGTATGGACATGCTAGAGCAGGGCAGTGCCAGTCGTCGTCAGTTGTTAGACTGGCTAGTGTTTCACATGAAACAAGGATTCCACCCGCAGTGGCTAGCCTATCAGCGCCTGCTAAAACAGCGCAATAGTTTATTAAAAAAAAGTAAGCATTTAACGCACGTACAGCTTGCTGAGCTGAGGTCTTGGGATAAAGGGCTTGGCAATCATGCCGCGCTTATTCACCATTATCGTCAGCACGTGTTTACAAAGTGGCAGCCTTACTTTGCCGATAGCATCGCTCAGCTGTTGCCGAGTTACGCCGAGCAGCTGAGTCTAAGCTACCATGCAGGTTACGATACCGATGTGGCGCTAGAGGTGCAACTTGGTGAGCGCTTAGAGCAAGACTTGCAGTTGGGCTATACCCGTATCGGCAATCATCGCGCTGATATCCATGTCCATTGGCGCTCTAATGACACCGTAGCAACCAACGATACCATGCTACCTGACAAGCTACCTGCTGGCTCGGGCAGCAAGCAGGTAGTCGCTGACCCCTTACCGATGCTAAAAGAGCAAGCGGCAAACGTCTTGTCTCGCGGCGAAAAAAAGCTACTCATCACTGCGCTACGTTTATCACAATTGCCTTTATTATTACAGACGGCTATCACGACACAAGTAAGTACCAATGAAAACGAACGAGTGCTCACTGCCACACCAGTAGTACTACTTGATGATATCACCGCCGAGCTAGATGAGAGAGCGATAGAGATATTATTATCCACGTTAGCCAAACTGCCTTGTCAAGTGTTTATGAGCAGCCTGACCGCTGATGTCACACCTTTGGTTAATGATTTGTGGTCAAACCCTATGATGTTTCATGTGAAACAAGGGCAGGTTTTGCCTTTCTAATAGCGCTAAATCTTGTCAAACAGCCGCAATGAGTTTAGGGCGTGTTGAACATTCGCAAATAGGCACTGCTGATCGCTAAAATTGTTCCAGACAAGGCACAAAGCGACGATAATGCAGATGCCTTAGCGAGATTTGTAACGCAGTATGGGGCAATTTTA